>NZ_VKHP01000173.1 GCF_010811875.1 Bradyrhizobium uaiense | reverse complement strand
TGCTTCTCAAAGCTCAAGCAGTTCCGACGTGTCGCAACCCGCTTCGAAAAAACGGCCCGGAATTACCGGGCCGTCGTCACTCTCGCTGCCATTGTTCTATGGATGCGCTAGTGTCCACACCACCTAGAGCATGATCCGGAAAAGTGTGAAGCGGTTTTCCGAAAAGATCATGCTCCAGTAAGAGGACTACATGCGCGCCCTCGTCACATGGCTGCTGCTGCTCGTCTCGCTGGCGAGTGCGGCAGCCGACGAGAGCAGACTGCGCATCGGGGCCATCGACGCGGTGCTGACGGTCCCACCCGACATCGCAAGGCCGCCGGTGGCGCTGCTGATCGCCGGCTCCGGCTCGACCGATCATGACGGCAACGGACCGCAGCTCAAGCCGGCGACGCTCAAGAAACTTTCCGAGCAGCTGGCCGCACGCGGCATCGCGACGCTTCGTTACGACAAGCGTGGCGCAGGCGAATGGAAGAGGGAGTTCGGCCGTCCCGAGGACTTTCGCTTCAAGGATTTCGTCGGCGACGCCACGGCGCTGATCGACTATCTGCGCGGCAGCGGCAGGTTTTCTCATGTCGCGGTGGTCGGCCACAGCGAGGGCGGCCTGGTCGCGATCCTCGCCGCGCAGCGCGTGCCGGTCGACCGGCTGGTGCTGCTCGCAACGGCGGCGCGCAAGCAGGGCGACCTGTTGAAGGCGCAGCTCGCAAAGCAGCTACCGCCGGACAAATTCGCGCCGATCGGAAAAGCCATCGACGACATCATGGCCGGACAGATCGTCGATCCGCCGCCGGCCGGGCTTGCGATCGCGCCTGCGCTCCAGCCCGCCATCACATCCGCCTTCACCGAGGATCCGATCGAGCCGATGCGCAAGATCACCGGGCCGGCCCTGATCATCGCAGGCGGCCGCGATCATCAACTGGCGCGGCTCGACTTCCTCGCGCTCACCACCGCCGACATCGCCGCCAAATCATTGTGGCTGCCGGACATGAATCACGTGCTGGTGGACGTCACCGACGCGGCGGACGACGTCGCAAGCTACAATGAGTCGGAGCGGCCGCTCGACCCCGACCTGATCGACGCGGTCGCAGCTTTCATTTCGCAAAAGTGACTGTCGGCCCTAATCCATGGTCCGGATGCAGGTCTGTCTTCTCCTTCCCCCTGAAAGGGGGAAGGTTGGGATGGGGGTGAGCCGCAAGCGACACTGCATGCGGAGAGAGCAGATCCCCACCCGCTTTGCTCTGGCGAGCAAAGCGACCTCCCCTTTCCAAGGGGAGGTTAGAGCTCGTAGCCCGGATGAAGCGTAGCGCAATCCGGGGCAGATCATCCGCGGCTGGAGCTCCCCGGATTTCGCTTCGCTGCATCCGGGCTACGGGATTGCATGACAGCTGACTACAAGCCCTTTCGCAGTAACGATCACGCCGACGGCCCGCTGCTTGCCGTAGAAAAAGATCGGGAATGACTGCGCGCCCGGCACCCGGGGCTTGGAGTCGCCATAGCTTATCTTATCGCCGGTATAGAACATCGCATCGGAGATAAGTTCGTTGTTCTCGATGTGACCGATCACCGTGAGACACTCATCTTCATCGACAGTGCAAGCCTCCTTGTGCCTGACCCTGATGATCATCATTTCAGACCCGCCCGCCAGATTTCGGAAGACGGTTGCCCTGCTGGCTTCGGCGGTGGACATCGTATCGCTGACGTGCAGGCCGCTCAGAAAGCGTGTGAGAGGCGCACGCCACGCTTCCGGGACGGGCGCATCGAACAGCTGCGGCGTGGCCATGATCGCGATGGCGTCCGTAGCCTGCAGGAACATGAGCAACGAGGCAGCCAATAAGCTTCGAATCGTCTTGCCGCCGATCATGCCCCCTCCCGGCGTTACAGCGCCTCGCCCTTCAGCAGCCGCGGCACTTCGCCTGACAGTCCGGCGGCCTGGCGGATGAACATGCTCTTCAGCGGCGGCGCGCGATCGACGAGGCCCAATCCGATATCGCGCACGGTGCGCAGCAGCGTCGATTCGTTGGAGAACAGGAAGTTCAGCGAGTTGGTGGCAACGCCCATCGCCATGGTGTCGAAGCGCCGCCAGCGCTGATAGCGCTCGAGCACATCGGCCTGCCCGAGATCCATGCCGAGCCGCGCCGCATCGACCACGACCTCGGCCAATGCTGCGACATCCTTCAGGCCCATATTGAGCCCCTGCCCCGCGATCGGGTGGATCACATGCGCGGCATCGCCGATCAGCGCCAGCCTTTCGGCGATGAACGAGCGCGCGACGAAATAGCCGAGCGGAAACGCGCGCGGCTTGTCGAGCGCCTTGATCTCGCCGAGATGCAAACCAAAACGCTGCTCCAGCTCGGCGTGGAATTCCTCCTCGTTCAGCGCCGTGATGCGCGCCGCGTCCTTGCGCGTCTCGGTCCACACCAGCGAGGAGCGGTTGCCGGTCAGCGGCAGGATCGCGAACGGACCTGCGGGCAAAAAATGCTCCTCGGCGCGGCCGTGATGCTCGCGCTCATGCCCGACCGTGACCACGATGCCGGATTGATCGTAGTCCCAGCCATGGGTCGCAATCCCGGCGCGCTCGCGCAGCTTCGAGCGCGCGCCGTCGGCCGCAACCAGCAGGCTGGCATCGATCTCGGTGCCGTCGGCAAGCGTGACGGCGACGCCATCGGGGCGCGAGGCGAAGCTCGACACCGCGGTGGCGCGCAGCTCGACGCCCTCGGCCCCGGCGCGCGCCGCCAGCGCATCGATCAGATAGCGGTTCTCGACCATATGGGCGAACGGCTCGCCGGGCGCGACATTGCCGGCGAAGGTCAGGAACACCGGACGCGTGGCGTCTTCCAGCTTGGAGTCGGTCACGACCATGTCGGTGATCGGCTGCGCGGTCGGCGCGACCTGCCCCCAGACGCCGAGGGTCTCGAACAGCCTCCGGCAGGCCGCCACGATGGCGGTGGCACGCGGGTCGCGACTCGGGCGTTGGCTCAGCGCCGGATCGGCCACGATGACAGGGATGTCGGGCCCGAGCCCCTGGCGCAACGCCACGGCCAGCGCCAACCCTGCAAATGCGCCCCCGCAGATCACGATACTTCGTTGTGCCGGCATGCCTTTTCCTTACGCGCCTGACGCCATCAGACTGTGCTTGCTACCTGATAATAGCTGGGCGAAACAGGGGGCAGAAACAAGGCCCAAATCCAACGGCAGTCATTCCGGGGCACGCGCAGCGTGAGCCCGGAATCCATCAGGCCGCACGTTCCGTGGACGAATGGATTCCGGGCTCTCGCTTCGCGAGCCCCGGAATGACGAAGGAGAGTGTTTCGCGATGTCCAAGAGCCTGATCGACCTGCTGTCCATCCTCGACCTCGAGCAGCTCGAGGTGAATCTGTTCCGCGGCAACAGCCCGAAGACGAGCTGGCAGCGCGTGTTCGGCGGCCAGGTGATCGGTCAGGCGATGGTTGCGGCCTGCCGCACCGTCGACGGCCGCCTGCCGCATTCGATCCATTGCTACTTCATCCTACCCGGCGATCCGCAGATCCCGATCATCTACCAGGTCGAGCGGCTGCGCGACGGCAAGAGCTACTCGACCCGCCGGGTCACCGCGATCCAGCACGGCAACGCGATCTTCTCCATCATGGTCTCGTTCCATGCCGATGAAGAGAGCAACTTCAATCACCAGGAAAAGATGCCCGACGTGCCGCCGCCGGAGAAGCTGACCGCGGAGGAAGTGTCGAAGCAGCCGATGTTCAAGGAGATGCCGGAGTTCATCCGCCGCTACTACGAGAGCGACCGGCCGATCGAGCTGCGCCCGGTCGAGCTCGGCCGCTATTTCGGCCAGAAGATCGACGACGGCCGCATCCATGTCTGGATCCGCACCGCGGCGAAATTGCCCGACGATCCGGCGCTGCATCTGTGCGCGCTGGCCTATGCGTCGGATTTCTCGCTGCTCGATGCCGTGATGGCGCGCTACGGCCGCACCCTGTTCGACAAGCGCATGATGCCGGCGAGTCTCGATCATGCGATGTGGTTTCACCGCCCGTTCCGCGCCGACGAATGGCTGCTCTACGCGCAGGATTCGCCGAGCGCGCAGTCAGGCCGTGGCCTGACCCGCGGCCTGATCTTCAAGCCCGACGGCACGCTGGTGGCGTCCGTCGCGCAAGAAGGCTCGGTGCGCGAACGCAAATAGCGCTTAGCTATTCGTGTAGGCGCCGCGCTCGGCCAGCGCGAATTGCGAGACGATCCAGTTGCCGTACCAGCGCAGCACCCACGGAATCGGGATCAGGAAGGCGCAGCCGACCGAGAACACGATGGTTCGCCACAGCACCTCGAGCCCGGATGCGTTGAAGGTGACCTCGCGGCGCGTGCCTTCGACGTTGCGGCAGATCCAGCGCATCCACGCGGTCAGCACCCAGGCCCAGCCGATGATGGTGATCGCCGAGATCACCATCGCCAGGTACCAGCCGATATAGGCGAGCGGGCTGCCCTTGAACTCGATCGGCAGATCCTGGCCGCTCGAGCTGAGATGGCTGAAGATCCAGCGCACGATCATCCAGCTCAAGAAGCCCTGCAACACCAGCGAGAGCAGGGTCACGATGTTGCTGTTGGCCGCGCCGGCATAGGTCAGGAGACCGAGAACGATGAAGACGTACCAGATGTCGAGCGGCTGCCCGGTGAACGCGAGATGCGGCCGGCCCGGCACGCGGATATAGGGAATCGCAAAGCGATACAGGGCGGTCGCGGTCCACGGCGCGGGGATGACGAAGATCTCGCCGATGAACATCAGCAGGCTGCGTCCGAACAGGCCCCAGATCGGGAAGTCGGCGGACAGTGCGCCCCCGCTATAGCCTCCGGATGCCGCCACCGGCGGCGGTCCGCCGGCCTGCGGGAACGCCGGCGGCGCGCCCGCGCTCGGAACCAGCCCCGGAATCTCCCCGGCCTTCTGCCAGCCGGCCATGCCCTCGGTCCACACCAGGGTATCGGCCCCCACCATGCCTCGGGTGATCAGATCGCGGAGCTGGGTTTCAGGCAGGGGGCCCTTTTGCTGGCCTTCGGATGCGTAAAACCAGTTTCGGTTCGACATTTCTTGTTTCCTCGGGGCGCGGGTGCACGCGCTGTGGCGAGAACGAGCCAGCAGGGCGCTGGCCGGGGCGGGAAAGCCATATTCTGGCGGAGGGTTGTCGTCTCGTACAGTGACGGAGTTCACGCGCTGCGCACGTTTTCCCCTTCAACCTGCAAGTTTTTTGTGCCATTTGCCCAGAAAGCTGCCAGATTTGGCGGGCGCGAAATGCCGGGGACGGCAAATTGCCGCGCCGGGGGCAGGCGCACTCGGAAAACCTCAACGGAATGAAGGCCTGAACCATGAAACTCGTCGTCGCGATCATCAAACCGTTCAAGCTCGATGAGGTGCGCCAGGCCCTGACCGCGATCGGCGTCCACGGCATGACGGTGACCGAGGTGAAGGGCTATGGCCGCCAGAAGGGCCATACCGAGATTTATCGCGGCGCCGAATATGTCGTGAACTTCCTGCCCAAGCTCAGGATCGAGATCGCCGTCGATTCCGAGCTCGCCGAGAAGGCCGTCAGCGTCATCACTGAGCACGCCCGCACCGGCCAGATCGGCGACGGCAAGATCTTCGTGACGCCGATCGACCACGCCCTGCGCATCCGCACCGGCGAGACCGACAAAGACGCGCTCTGAGATCTATCGAGGTCGCACCGGCAACGACGCCGGCGCACGTCAAATCCACTCCAAATCCACGCCAAGAAACCACGACCGCCGGGGAATGATGATGGGGGCACGAGCTCTTCGTGCAGCGATATCAGCTGCGCCGATCACTGCTGCAATCCAGTTCGCGTGGGGCACGCCGGCCTTTGCGCAGGATTCGGCGGCCAATCCCGGCATCAACCCGGCCGACACCGCCTGGATGATCGTCGCCACCGCGCTGGTGCTGATGATGACGATCCCGGGGCTCGCGCTGTTCTACTCCGGCATGGTGCGCAAGAAGAACGTGCTGGCGACGATGGCGCAGAGCCTCACTGCCGTTGCGATCATTTCGATTCTCTGGGTCATCTTCGGCTATTCGCTGACCTTCGTCGGCAACGGTCCCTGGCTCGGCTCGCTCGACAGCTGGTTCCTGGCCGGGATCACGATGGACAGCGTCAATCCGGCGGCCAAGACCATCCCCGAAGCGCTGTTCATGCTGTACCAGATGACGTTTGCGATCATCACGGTGGCGCTGGTCGCAGGCTCGGTCGCCGACCGCATGCGGTTCTCCGCCTATGTGCTGTTCTCGATCGGCTGGTTCATCTTCGCCTATGTGCCGCTGGCACATTGGGTGTGGGGCGGCGGCTTCCTCGCCTCGATGGGCGTGATGGATTTTGCCGGCGGCCTCGTCGTGCATCTCTCCGCCGGCATCAGCGGCCTGGTCGCGGCCAAGGTGATGGGCAACCGGCACGGCTACGGCCATGACAATCTTTCGCCGTTCGATCTGTCGCTCGCCGTGGTCGGCACCGGCCTGCTCTGGGTCGGCTGGTTCGGCTTCAACGGCGGCTCGGCACTGGCGGCCAATTCGCGCGCGGTGATGGCGATCACCGCCACCCATCTTGCGGCCTGCGCCGGCGCGCTGACCTGGGGCGCGATCGAATGGGCGACGCGGCGCAAGCCGTCGGTGCTCGGCATGATCTCGGGTGCGGTCGCAGGGCTCGGCACCATCACCCCGGCATCGGGCTTCGTCGCACCGTGGCACGGCATCGTCATCGGCATCATCGCCGGCCTGGTGTGCTTCTGGGCCTGCACCTGGCTGAAGCATCGCTTCAAGTATGACGATTCGCTCGACGTGTTCGGCGTGCACGGCATCGGCGGCCTGACCGGCACGCTGCTCGCAGGCGTGTTGGCCACCGCCGCGATCGGCGGCACCTCCGGCCTGCTCGAGGGCAATCCGCAGCAGCTCCTGATCCAGCTCTACGGCGTCGTGGTGACGCTGGTCTGGTGCGGCGGCGTCACCTTCGTGCTGCTCAAGCTGGTCTCTGCCTTCGTCCCCTTGCGGGTCTCGATGCAGCAGGAACTGGAAGGCCTCGACATCTCGCAGCACGGCGAGGCGCTGCAGTAGCAGTCGAGCCTAGCATCACCAGGACGAGATGGGGCGCCGTGAGGGCGAATTCGGAAAACAACCCCATGCAAAGGACCCGAGCGCCGCGACGCCACGCAGCACGGCGCCAGGACAGTTGGTGCTTGCGCGATACATAAGTGTATGCTTATGTGCTGGCATGGTCGATACCGATATCTTCAAGGCACTGGCCGATCCGACCCGCCGCAAGGTCTTCGAGAAGCTCGCCGGCGGCAGCCTCAACGCCAGCGCCCTGCGCGACGGGTTGGAGATCAGCCAGCCGGCGATGTCGCAGCATCTGGCGGTGCTGCGCTCGGCAGGCCTGGTGCGCGAGCAGCGGCAGGGCCGCTTCGTCAATTATGAGGTCGACCCGGACGGGATCGCCAGCATAGGGACCTGGCTCGCCCGCTACCGCGCCTATTGGCCGAAGCGCATCGAAGCGCTCTCCGACCTGCTGAAGGACATGGATCAATGAGCGACACAGTCGAGCCTGATGCGGACGCCGCCCTGGTGATCGAATATGAGCTCGACGCGCCGCCGGAAAAAGTATGGCGCGCCGTGACCATTCCAGCGCTGCGCGAACGCTGGCTGCCGGATTCCGATCTCGCCGGCGCCGAGCCTGAATCAACGATCACGGGCGAAGAGGTGCGCTACCGGCTGCGCGAGTCCGAACCGCCGTTTCGCGAAAGCCATGTCACCTTCCGGATCGAGCCGAACGAGGCCGGTGGCACGAGGTTTCGCATCATCCAGGAAACCTGCGATATCAGGGAAAAACAGCCGCAACCGGCCAACAGCAACCGCCGCTGCCTGATGCGCGCGGCCTGATCGCAGACTTCATCACCCACTGAAACGTCATCACCTGCAGAGATGGAGGTCGCCGATGCGCGACATGATGCAACTCGTCCCCATGGTCGTCGAGCAGTCGGCCCGCGGCGAACGTTCCTTCGACATCTACTCAAGGCTCTTGCGCGAACGCATCATCTTCCTCAACGGCGAGGTCAATGACGCGATGTCCGGACTGGTCTGCGCCCAGCTGTTGTTCCTCGAAGCGGAGAATCCGCACAAGCCGATCAACCTCTACATCAACTCCTATGGCGGCGTGGTCACCAGCGGGCTTGCGATGTACGACACCATGCAGTTCATCAAGGCGCCGGTGCACACGCTGTGCATGGGCACCGCGCGCTCCATGGGCTCGTTCCTGCTGATGGCCGGCGAACCCGGTCACCGCGCCGCGCTGCCGAATGCGAGCCTGCATGTGCATCAGCCGCTCGGCGGCTTCCAGGGCCAGGCGTCCGACATCCTGATCCACGCCACCGAGATGCAGGAGACCAAGCGGCGCATCATCCGGCTGTACGCGCAGCATTGCCGGCGCTCCGAGGCGGAGGTCGAACGGACCCTGGACCGCGATCACTTCATGTCTGCGCAGCAGGCGGTCGAATGGGGATTGATCGACAAGGTCTTTGCGGCACGCGACGCCGCCTAATGCCCCCTGCACTACCCTATTTAAATACCTGCAACTGCACCGTTGCTGAGCAGAATTGTGTCCGGACCCTGACCTGCTCACGAATTGAGCCATCTTGATTAGATTTTAGGCGCGACGGAATAGCGCAGGGGCGCCTCGCTCCCGCAATGCGGGAAAATATCCGGATTCATAATCCATTAGCGAACTCCGGCCGGTTGGCACGGCATTTGATTCTAAGGGTCCCGGCTGTGCCCGCGTAGTGGAAGTCCTCCGCGTGGTGAACCTCAGTCGAAACTCCCGGTGCTCGCTCGCACCGGGCCCAAGCGGGGATAGGACTCATGAAAATTGTTATGGCGATCATTAAGCCATTCAAGCTGGAAGAGGTCCGTGACGCCCTGACCGCCATTGGCGTTCACGGTCTCACGGTGACGGAAGTCAAAGGCTACGGCCGTCAGAAGGGGCACACGGAAATCTATCGCGGCGCCGAATATGCCGTGAGCTTCCTGCCCAAGATCAAGATCGAAGTCGCAGTCAACTCCGATCAGGTCGACAAGACCATCGATGCCATCACCTCCGCCGCCAAGACCGGACAGATCGGCGACGGCAAGATCTTCGTCATCAGCCTCGAGCACGCCGTGCGCATCCGCACCGGCGAGGCCGATGCCGCGGCCCTTTGATTTCGCGCTCAAACCTTAAGACCTCAGGAGTGAAATAACATGACGTTCAAGCGTCCCTATGGCGCGGGACTGGCGGCCCTCGCAGTCGGCCTCTTCGCCGCGACCGCCGCCTACGCCGAGCCAACCGTCAACAAGGGCGACAACGCCTGGATGCTGACCTCGACGGTGCTGGTGCTGTTGATGACCATCCCCGGCCTTGCGCTGTTCTATGGCGGTCTCGTCCGCTCCAAGAACATGCTCTCGGTGCTGGCGCAGGTGTTCTACACGGTCTGCCTGGTCACCGTGCTCTGGGCCCTCTACGGCTACAGCCTCGCCTTCACCGGCGGTTCCGACTTCATCGGCGGCTTCTCCAAGGCCTTCCTGATGGGCGTCACCCCGGACTCGAAGGCGGCGACCTTCTCGGTCGACGCCAACATCTCGGAGCTCATCTATATGTGCTTCCAGATGACCTTCGCGGCGATCACGCCGGCCCTCATCGTCGGTGCCTTCGCCGAGCGCATGAAGTTCGCGGCGATCGCGCTGTTCATCCCGCTCTGGGTGACCCTGATCTACTTCCCGATCGCGCACATGGTCTGGTACTGGCCGGGCCCGGACGCGATCCAGGATGCCGCCAAGGCGCTCGCCGCTGCGGCTGACGGTGCGGCGAAGACCGCCGCGCAGGCCAAGCTCGACGAGATCAACGCCGATGCCGGCTGGATCTTCAAGAAGGGTGCGATCGACTTTGCCGGCGGCACCGTCGTGCACATCAACGCGGGTATCGCCGGCCTGGTCGGCGCGCTCCTGATCGGCAAGCGGACCGGCTACGGCAAGGAGCTGATGGCTCCGCACTCGCTGACCATGACCATGATCGGCGCCTCGCTGCTCTGGGTCGGCTGGTTCGGCTTCAACGCTGGTTCCAACCTCGAAGCCAATGGTGGCGCTGCGCTCGCCATGACCAACTCCTTCGTGGCGACGGCTGCGGCGGCGCTGGCCTGGATGTTCGCGGAATGGATCATCAAGGGCCATCCCTCGCTGCTCGGCGCGCTCTCGGGCGCGGTCGCAGGCCTCGTCGCGGTGACCCCGGCGGCCGGCTATGCCGGTCCGATGGGCGCCATCGTGCTCGGCCTCGTGGTCGGCGTGGTCTGCCTGTTCTTCTGCACGGTCGTGAAGAACGCGCTCGGCTATGACGACTCGCTCGATGTGTTCGGCGTCCACTGCGTCGGCGGCATCATCGGCGCGCTCGGCACCGGCATCCTGGTCAACCCGGCGCTCGGCGGTGCAGGGATCATCGACTACACCGCGATCCCGCCGAAGGTCGCCGACTATGACTTCACGGCGCAGATGATCTCGCAAGCCTGGGGCGTCTGCACCACGCTGGTGTGGTCCGGCATCGGTTCGGCGATCCTCTACAAGATCGTCGACGTGATCGTCGGCCTGCGCGCCAACGTCGAGACCGAGCGTGAAGGCCTCGACATCACCGAGCACACGGAGCGCGCCTACAACATGTAAGAGTTCTCCCGGGGCGCGACCTCCCCAAGCGGTCGCTCCCAGAACTACGGTCCGGGCACATACCCGGCAATGTCCGGGCCGTTGAGGGGCTCCAGCGCAAGTTGGAGCCCCTTTCTTTTTTCGGCGGCTTGAGAAAATATTGTCGGAATGGCCTGCCATTGTGGAATGACAGGCTACAAACAACGAAACCGACAACAAAAAAGGGAGGACGTCATGAAGGTGCAAGGCAGGTGCTATTGCGGCAACGTGCGCTATGAGGCCGAGGGCGAACCGATGATGGCGGCGCAATGCCTGTGCCGCGAATGCCAGTACATCACCGGCGGCGGACCGAACATGTTCATGGCGATGCCGACCACCGGCTTCAAATACACCGCAAGCCAGCCCAAGCAGTTCACCCGCAAGGACCTCGACCGCGCCGTGACGCGCGAGTTCTGCCCGGAATGCGGCACGCATCTGGTGACCAAGGTGCCGGGCCTGCCGGCCACGATCCTGAAGGTCGGCACGTTCGACGACCCCAGTGTGTTCACCCCGCAGATGACGATCTACACCTGCGACAAGCAGACCTTCCACCATCTGCCCGAGGGCAAGCCGTCATTCGAGAAGCTGCCGGCGCGGTAGACGGCATACATCGCGTGCGTAGCCTGTCTTCTCCTTCCCCCTGAAAGGGGGAAGGCCGGGATGGGGGTCAGCCACGGGCGGCGCTGCAAACGGAGAGAGCAGATCCCCACCCGCTTTGCTCTGCCGAGCAAAGCGACCTCCCCTTTTCAAGGGGAGGTTAGGACCCGACGGTCACGCCGCGTCGCGCGCGTGCTCGACGCGGTCGCGACCGTGGCGCTTGGCGGCGTAGAGCGCCTGATCGGCGGTTCGCAGCAGGCTGCCGAGATCGAAGCCGGTTTCCTTCACGGTGAAGCCGATGCTGATGGTCACCGGCAGCTGGGTCACGCCGTCGAGGATCGTCCGGCCTGCGCAATCGCGACGGATTTCCTCGGCGCCGTGCGCAGCCTGTTCGTGGCTCAGGCCCGTGACGACGGCTGCAAACTCCTCGCCGCCGTAGCGCGCGACCAATGCGCCATGCCGGGTTGCGAACTGGCGCAGCACGTCTGCGATCTCGACCAGCACCTTGTCGCCGATCTCATGTCCGTAGCGATCGTTGATCGCCTTGAAGTGATCGATGTCGCACATCAACATCGCGACCGCTGCGCCATCCGCCTGCGCTTGATCGAGTGCGGCGGCGGCCTCGGCGTCGAAGCCGCGGCGGTTCAACAGGCCGGTCAGCTGGTCGGTCTGCGAGATCTGCGCCAGCTCGCGGCGCGTCTGCGCGAGCGCCAGCATCAACATGCCGGCGCGATAGGACATGGCGCCGCTGAGCGTGACCCCGATGAAGACGCCGGCGGTCAATCCAAAGGCCTGCATCTGTCCGACCGTGATCGGCGCGGCCAGATCGCGGCCGAACACCAGCATGCCGATGGTGAAGGACATCACTGCGGTCATGCCGGCGGCAATGACCATGATCCTGCCGGTGCGGCGCAGAACATCGCCGCGTGTCTCGATCCCTGCCATTTCGGTCTGCATGCCCTCGCAATTCGCGGCATCATTCGGTCGTGCTGTGTTGCGAATTGCTGAAGGGATTCGTGACGCGCGCGCTTGCCTTAATGATGCGTAAAGCGGATCGGTCGAATGCGCGACGATGTTCGGCTGAGCGCGGTCAGTCGATCAGGACTTCCTCGTCCGGCAGCTCGCTCGGCGCGCCGTCGCGCAAATAGCTTTCGAGGATGTCGGCGAGCGACAGCGGCGTGAGGCGCTCTTCCGCACCGGGCAGATCGGCGATCGGCCACCAGCGGAAGCAATCGAGCACCTTCGCTTCGGTCTCATCGGCCATGACGGGCACGAATCGATCGGCGTGAACGATGCGGTACTCTTCTTTCTGCGAAATCCGACGGCCGCCCCAGTTGAAGGTGTGGTGACGCCGCCAGACGGCGGGGCCGGGCGCGAAATCGGCCAGCCCCAATTCCTCGGCCAGTTCCCGCCGCAAGGTCGCTTCAGGCGTCTCGTCGCCCTCGATACCGCCGCCGGGCGCGATCCAGAAGCAGTCGCCGCCGTGCGGCGGTCGAATCCGCATCAGCAGCACTTCGCGTTCGGCCGTAATGATGAGCGCCCTGACGGCGCGGCGGTGAAGCATGTCTCGGAGCAATTTGGTGCGATTTTGGCGGTTTTCCCGCAGCCAGCGCTGATATCACGGGCCGGCCGATCGCGCGCGCGACCGATGGTTAATCGCGTCTTAACCTCGCCCTATCTATGGTGATTTGATCGGTTTACGGTCGGCGCCCCTACCCTCCGACCGCAGTGAAAGTGCTGGCATTTCAATCATGGCAATGACCGCCTCATCCGGCTTGGCGCAGGGCGCCGGCGATGTCGCATCCGCCGGCCAGGCCGAGCGTTCCCCATTCGTGCGTACCACCGAGCTGCTGGCGCCCTACCAACCGGCTAAGCCCTTGATTACGCTGTCGGTAGGCGAGCCGCAGCACCCCGTGCCCGACTTCGTCGGGCCGGTGCTGGCGAAGCACACCGCCGAGTTCGGCCGCTACCCGATGGCCAAGGGCATCGAGCCGTTCCGCCGCGCGGCCGCGACCTGGCTGGGAACCCGGTTCCAATTGCCGCGTCCGGTCGATCCGGAGAGCGAGGTGATGGTGCTGAACGGCAGCCGCGAGGGGCTGTTCTTTGCCGCGATCACGGCGGCACGCTACGTCTCGCCGCGCAAGGGCCGGCCGGCGGTCCTGATGCCGAATCCGTTCTATCCGGCCTATGGCGCCGGCGCGCGCGCGGCCGGCTGCGAGCAGATCCATCTGCCGACCACGCTCGCCAACGGCTTCCTGCCCGACCTCGATTCGATCGACGAGGCGACGCTGGCGCGCACCGTCGCGTTCTTCATCGCCTCGCCGGCCAATCCGCAAGGCTCGGTCGCCTCGCGCGCCTATTTCACCCGGCTGAAGCAGCTCGCCGATCGCCACGGCTTCATGATCCTGAGCGACGAATGCTACTCGGAGATCTATACCCGCGAGGCGCCGCGCAGCATGCTTGAATGCGCCGGCCCCGACTTCACCAATGTGGTCGCATTCCAGTCGCTATCGAAGCGCTCGAACCTGCCGGGCATGCGCGTCGGCTTCGCCGCGGGCGACCGGAAGTTCCTCGCCGCATTCCTCGAGCTGCGCAACGTCGCAGCACCTCAGGTGCCGGTGCCGCTGCAACATGTCGCGGTCGCCGCCTATGGCGACGAGGCGCATGTCGAGGAGAACCGCAGGCTCTATCGCATCAAGTTCGATTTCGCCGACCAGATCCTCGGCAACCGCTACGGCTACAAGCGTCCCGCCGGCGGCTTCTGCGTCTGGCTCGACGTCTCCGACCGCGGCGGCGACGAGGAGACAACCGTCAGGCTCTATCGCGACGCCGGCGTTCGCGTGATTCCCGGCAGCTATCTGGCGCGCGAGCAGAACGACGGTTCCAATCCGGGCGCGGGCTATATCCGCCTCGCGCTGGTCTCCGACAGTGAATCGACGGCCGAGGCGATGCATCGCCTGGTCGAAACCCTGGGTTAATCGCGAAGCGCGAAGATTGAGTATGCCAGCGATCGAACGTGTCATCCCCCTGGTCGGCCATCTGCCGCTCTCGTTGCGCGAGGCGCTGGCGCGACGGTTGCGCGAGCTCACCGGACTCGGCCTGATCGCGCTGTCGGGCGCCATCACGGCTGCGCTGATGACCTGGTCGGTGCAGGATCCGTCGCTCAGTCACGCCACCTCGCGCGCGATCCGCAACGTGCTCGGCTATCCCGGCGCGATCGGCGCCGACCTCCTGATGCAGATCCTCGGCCTCGGCGCGATCATGCTGCTGCTGCCGGTCGCGGTCTGGGGCTGGCGGATGCTGACGCACCGTCCTTTCGACCGCGAAGCACTGCGGCTCGGCTGCTGGATCCTGTGCACGGTGATCGCGGCGGGTTTCGCCAGCTGCTGGCCGCACAACACCGCATGGCCGCTGCCGACCGGACTCGGCGGCGTGGTCGGCGATGCGCTGCTGCGCGCACCGGCCGTGGTGTTCGGACCGCCCGGCTTCATCTACCGCGTCGTGCTCGGCCTGATCCTGTTTGTCGCGATGGCCGCAAGCTTCCTGTTCGCCTGCGGCTGGGGGGCGAAGGAGCAGGACGAGGAGCTGACGCCGATCTCGGATGACGACGAACCGTTCGTCGAGGACGAGGACAACGACCGCAGCTCGGTCTCGCTGGGCTGGCTGTTCCACGCGCTGATGAGCGCGAAGGCCCGGCTGGGCTGGCTGTTCGGCACCGCCTACAAATCGCTGGTGTCGAGCGGATTGCAGGGCCGCAGCGCCGCGTTCGAGCGCCAGGAGCCCAATATCGGCGGCGGCCGCGCGGCGCCCTCGATCGCGCCTGCCGCGGACGATCATGACGAGGACGATGACGAGGCCGAGGCTTTCGACGACGAGGAAGAAGAGGAGGACGAGGAGGAGACTCCCGTCGCCCGCGCCCCGCGCAAGAAGGCCGAGCCGAAGCCGAAGAAGAAGAACTCCGACAAGTTCGAGCTGCCGTCCGTTTCCGTGCTCAGTGCGCCGAAGGCGAGCGATCGCCAGCCGCTGAGCAAGGCCGAGCTGGAGGCCAATTCGCGCTCGCTCGAAGGCGTGCTGCAGGACTTCGGCGTGCGCGGCGAGATCGTCAAGGCCAATCCGGGCCCGGTGGTCACGCTGTACGAGCTCGAGCCCGCGCCCGGCATCAAATCGTCGCGCGTGATCGGATTGTCCGACGACATTGCGCGTTCGATGAGCGCGCTGTCGGCCCGCGTCGCCGTCGTCGCCGGCCGCAACGCGATCGGCATCGAGCTGCCGAACGCGTATCGCGAGAAGGTCTATCTGCGCGAGCTCTTGGTCGCCAAGGAAAGCGTCGATTCGGTTGCGAAGCTGCCGCTGTGCCTCGGCAAGACGATCGGCGGCGACCCTGTGATCATCGATCTGGCGCGCACGCCGCACATGCTGATCGCCGGCACCACCGGCTCCGGCAAATCGGTCGCGATCAACACCATGATCCTGAGCCTGGTCTACCGGCTGCGCCCGGATCAGTGCCGCCTGATCATGGTCGATCCGAAGATGCTCGAACTCTCCGTCTATGACGGCATCCCGCATCTCTTGACGCCCGTCGTCACCGACCCGAAGAAGGCGGTCGTGGCGCTGAAATGGGCCGTGCGCGAGATGGAAGAGCGCTACAAGCGGATGGCCAAGCTCGGCGTGCGCAACATCGACGGCTACAATGCGCGCCTCGTCGAAGCCAAGGCCAAGGGCGAAGAGCTGACGCGCACCGTGCACACCGGCTTCGACAAGGAGAGCGGCAAGGCGATCTACGAGGAAGAGAAGCTCGACCTCGAGCCGCTCCCCTACATCGTCATCATCGTCGACGAAATGGCCGACCTGATGATGGTCGCCGGCAAGGACATCGAAGGCGCAGTGCAGCGCCTCGCGCAGATGGCGCGCGCCGCCGGCCTGCATGTGATCCTCGCCACACAGCGTCCGTCGGTCGACGTCATCACCGGCACGATCAAGGCGAACTTCCCGACCCGCATCGCCTTCCAGGTGACATCGAAGATCGACAGCCGCACCATTCTCGGCGAGATGGGCGCCGAGCAGCTGCTCGGCCAGGGCGACATGCTCTATATGGCAGGCGGCGGCCGCATCAGCCGCGTCCACGGCCCGTTTGCATCCGACGAGGAAGTCGAGAAGGTGGTCCGCCACCTCAAGACGCAAGGACAGCCGGAATATCTCGAAGCCGTCACCGCGGAGGAGCCGACCGACGAGGACGGCGCCGTGTTCGATGCCACCGGCATGGGTGGCGACGGCGGCGGCGATCTGTTCACGCAGGCGGTTGCGATCGTCAAGCGCGACCGCAAGGCATCGACCTCCTACATCCAGCGCCGGCTGCAGATCGGCTACAACCGCGCCGCCTCGCTGATGGAGCGGATGGAACTGGAGGGCATCGTCGGCCCGGCGAATCACGCCGGAAAGCGCGAAATCCTGGTCGGGGAGGAAGAAGGCCAGTTCTGATCGGGGGCGATCATCACGGAAAAACCATATCTCCCTCGGAAGAGGCGGGATAAAATCCGGCGAAGCGGGACGAGCGTCGAACAGAGACCTGACATATCTGATGGCAAAACACCTTATTGACCGCGGCGCGCGCACTGCGCTGGCTCTTCTCGTCACCGCCGCGATCGCCGGCGGCGCGACTGCGCAGAATGCCCCGCCGCCGAAACCCGCCGCACCCAAGGCTGCGCCGAAGGCTAAGGACGCTGCGAAGGACGCGGGCGCTCAGAGCAATGCCGACAAGGGCCCGACCACCACAGGCGCCACCCAGGCACCGCCGAACCCGGTGATTCCCGATCCGCGCCGTAACGTCCCCGCCAACATCTTCCAGACCTTCGACGCCAACCAGAAGGCGCAGGCCGCCAAGGTCTCGGCCTATCTGTCGTCGCTGCAGACGCTGGTCGGGAATTTCGTCCAGGTCGGCCCCGACGGCACCAAGACCAAGGGCGATTTCTACATCCAGAAGCCCGGCAAGCTGCGCTTCGAATATGACGATCCGAGCACCATCGAAGTGATCGCCGACGGCTCGTCGGTCGCGGTGCGCGACCGCAGGCTCGCGACGCAAGACGTCTATCCGCTGTCGCAGACCCCGCTGCGCTATCTGCTGTCGGACCGCATCGACCTGATGAAGGACACCAACGTCATCAGCGTCACGGCCGACGACGTGTTCGTCAGCATCACGATCGAGGAGAAGCAGGCGCTGGTCGGCACCAGTCGCTTCCTGCTGATGATCGGCGCCAAGGACGGCAAGCTCAAGCAGTGGACCGTCACCGATCCGCAGGGCTACGACACGACGGTAGCCGTCTACAATCTCGACGCGACGCAGAAGCCCGATCCGGGGCTGTTCAAGATCGACTTCACGACCTATCCCGGCACCTCGCCGGGCTAGCCTATTCTTCTCCCTCGCCCCGCTCTCTTGTCCGCCGAAGCCCGCCTTCGGGCGAAGGCGGATGCGGGGAGAGGGTGGGGGTGAGGGGCTGCCTCCGCAAATTCGAAAGATATGAGTGCGTGGTGAGTCCCCCTCACCCGGATCGCATTTGCATGCGACGTAGCCGAAGCTTTGCTTCGGCGTCCTTTCGTGACGGCCGCCGGAGGCGGCCTACGCCTCTCCCCGCAAGCGAAGCGAGGTAACAGCCGCCCTGTGGACAATTGAAATCCGCCGCGAGAACCGTGCTAAGAGGCGGTTCTCATGCGGTTCTCCGTCACCACCTGGAACATCAACTCGGTGCGCCTGCGCATCGACATCGTCGCCAAGTTCCTGAAGAGCGCGCGGCCGGATGTGCTGTGCCTACAGGAAACCAAATGCATCGACGACGCATTTCCGCTGAAGCGCTTCAAGCGGCTCGGCTATGAGCACGTCGCGCTGAACGGACAGAAGGGCTATCACGGCGTCGCCATCATCTCGCGGCTGCCATTCGACTCCACCGACGTCAGGACGTTCTGCGACAAGATCGATTCCCGGCACATCTCGGTTTCCTTCGGCGAAAAGGCGCAGCTTTCAAAACCGCTGGTGCTGCATAATTTCTACGTGCCGGCCGGCGGCGACATTCCCGATCCCGCGCTCAACCCGAAGTTCGAGCACAAGCTGCAATTCCTCGACGAGATGAAGGCTTGCGAGCCGCTGCATCCGCGCGGCGACGACCGCCACATCCTAGTCGGCGACCTCAACGTCGCGCCGCACGAGAACGACGTGTGGTCGCACAAGCAGCTGTTGAAGGTCGTCTCGCACACGCCGGTCGAAACCGAGAAGCTGCTCGCAGCGCAAGCGCATGGCGAATGGTTCGACATCGCGCGCGAGCGGATCCCGATGTCGGAAAAAGTCTACACCTGGTGGAGCTACCGCGCCGCGGACTGGACCGTCGGCGACCGCGGCCGCAGGCTCGATCACATCTGGGTCTCGCGCGCGCTGAAGGATCAGGTCAGCGACTTCAAGATCACCCGCGACGCCCGGAGCTGGGAGCGCCCGTCGGATCACGTGCCGGTCACGGCGGTGATGGAGGTTTAATCTACGGCTAGAGAGCAATGTGATCCGTCACCCTGAGGAGCGCCAACGGGTCCGCGCGAAGCGCGGCCCGATGACAGGCTCCGCGCGTCTCGAAGGGTCGACGGCCACGAGCCCGGCCGTGCATCCTTCGAGGCTCGCTCCGCTCGCACCTCAGGATGACGGATTACGGATGTGTCTCGGCGGCGAGACCTACGTACTCAGCTTGCCGCCCGCCATCAGAATATCGCTCGCGAGCTGGCTGGTGCGCAGCGCGAGCTCGTCGCGCAGGCGGCGGGCTGCGGCCGGATCGCTTTCCAGCACGCGCTGGAACAGGCTGCGCGCGACGCGGATCACCGAGCCGCGCTCCAGTGCGGTCGCGGTCGAGGGCCGCTTCATCGCGACGATCAATGCGAGTTCGCCGATCAGCGTGCCGGGACCTGCGATGACCTCGGCGCCGCCTTCCTCGACGCGGAAGGTGCCGCGCTGCACGACATAGCCGGCGTCCGCAGTGTCGCCGGTCTTGAACAGCACCTCGCCTGCGTTGAAATCGCGTTGCTCGGAGCCGATCGCCAGCATGCGCAAGGAGCTGTCGCCCAACAGACGCATCGTCGGGACCCGCTCGAGCAGGGCTACGTCATCATCGATCGACATTCAGGGCCGGTAACCGCGGTGCGCCTCGATTTCACGAATCGTTGAGCGCGAAGCGTATCACGGCACCAGCTTGTAGCCACCGGCTTCCGTGACCAGGATTTCCGGGTTGGCGGCGTCCTTCTCGATCTTCTGGCGGAGGCGGTAGATGTGGGTTTCCAGCGTGTGGGTGGTGACGCCGGAATTGTAGCCCCAGACTTCCTGGAGCAGGGTCTCGCGCGACACCGGCATCTGGCCGGCGCGGTAGAGGAAGCGCAGGATCGCGGTTTCCTTTTCGGTCAGCCGCACCTTGCGGGCATTGGCGCCGGTGAGCATCTTCGAGCCGGGCCGGAACGAGTAGGGGCCGACCGAGAACACCGCGTCCTCGCTGGCCTCGTGCTGGCGCAGCTGCGCCCGGATCCGGGCCAGCAGCACCGCGAAGCGGAACGGCTTGGCGACATAATCGTTGGCGCCACTTTCCAGGCCGAGGATGGTATCGGAATCGGTGTCATGGCCGGTCAGCATGATGATCGGGGCCTTGAAGCCGCCCTTGCGAAGCGAGCGGACCACTTCGCGGCCGTCGGTGTCGGGCAGGCCGACGTCCATCAAGACCAGATCGGGGGAATTGGCTTTGGCGGCAGTGGCGCCCTTGGCGCCGGTATCGACTGCCGAGGCTTCGAATTCCTCGTGCAGGGACAGCTGCTCGACCAGCGTATCGCGCAGATCGGTATCGTCGTCCACGATCAAGATCTTGCGGGCATTGGCCATAGGTACAATCCTTCGGGGGGCGGGGCGGTCAGAAGCGGAAGGCGCTTATGGCCGTAGCATCGGCTAGATATCGTTTCAGGTAGGCGATTGTTACCGATTCACAAGGCAATGCAGTCTACCTCAAATCCGGCGGGGCAGGACGTGAATGTCCTGTAATGCCGGGGGATAGAATGTTTGGGGCTACCAAGGCAAGTTCAGTTTGGAACGATTCTTGAGGGAAGATCAGTTATTTCAATCACTTATATGACAGCCAAACGTGATCGCCCGCTTTCCGCCATCGAGGTCCGCAGCGCCGCCGGCGACCCGCGCCGGGGCTGGCTGACGGCCGACGGCTGGACGGTTCCCGTGGCACTCGGACGCGGCGGAATCCTCGCCAACAAGCGCGAGGGCGACGGCGGCACGCCGCGCGGCATCTTCCATCCGCGGCAACTC
>NZ_VKHP01000172.1 GCF_010811875.1 Bradyrhizobium uaiense | reverse complement strand
GACGTCGATCCGCTCGCCTGGCTAACGCAGACCCTCGAGCGCGTCGCCAACCGATGGCCGATCTCCAACATCGATCAACTCATGCCCTGGAATTATAAGCCATGAACGGCTTCGGCTGATCGCTTACGCCTGACGGGCTATCGCCTTCCAAAATGGGATGTCGGACTTGTCCTCGATTTGTTGGGTTACGCCGGTGCTCTTCGGGTTGCAGAACAACGCGCTTACTTTCCTTGGTGAGGATGATAGTCGGCCGGTTGTCTCCGGCATGGCATTGACTCCAGAATTCCCAACCCGCCTTGGACGCAACGTAAGGCCGGCGCGGCGTTTCGGGTCCGATGCCCTACTGCAGTGCGCAAAGAATGTACCCGCGACTCGGCAGCCAGAAAGGCTGCGTCAAAAGCTTCCCACCGCAGTTGAATTGAAACACTCCGGTCTTCGCCGGATCCGCGCCCTGTACTTGAACCTTACTGCAACAGCACGCCAAAACCTCAACCAGAAGTTAGCGGCGTCGCCGTGATGGAGACTGACGAAACGCCGTCAAATCGATAGATAGATACGCGCCTAAGACGTGCCGCTGATGGCCGCTGTCTCAAGTATTCGCTTCAGCCGCGGTCTATTGTCCCTAACAAAGCTCGAATAGATCTCTTTCGGCGATGGTGAAGCCGGCAGAGCAGATTTGAGTGCGAATACCTTATAGTAGCCCAAGAAGCGTTCACGATCTTGCGAGTAGCTCAAGTGCCAGATGGGGCGAGACCTTTCTTCCATAGTTCGCTCAAGTATCGTCCCGAACAGAAAATTGTTTATTGTCTTGACTGTTATCTGGAGGGCGTCAGCGATGTCGGCAATGTCCGTCAGCGTGGGTGAGAAAGGCCGCTCGAGCAGATCCAAATGTTCGTCAAAGCCGAGTTCGATGGCATTGCGTGTGCCTAGTCTGCCGAACCTGTGGACGCAGCAGTGCCGGAGATGGCAGATTTTGTTGAAGGTCTCGAGCGAGGCTTTCACATCTTTGGGAAGCGAGTTGAACCCAATCGTAGTCGAGATCGCCTTTTCTAGTTCCTTAGCATCAGAAAAGGAGGTGTTCTCAAGCAGCGCTTCTGGCAGCATGGTGGGTGAGAGATGAAATGCTGCGGCGAATGTAACCGGCTTCTGCGCGACCGCGTCGCGCGCTCTCTTGTCTAGGCGAATAACCTCGGTAAAGATGGACCGGATGTAACTCTCGACGGCGGACATATAGCCAAGAACAACCACTGCTCCAAGCTCTGGAGGGAGGGCTCCGCCGCCGGGATAGTTCAGATAGATTTTATTGATGTTATTTGTATTGAGAAAGAAGATGTCGATGGGACTTCGCACGGTGGCGACGGGGTCACCAAATAGGCGTACCGTGTCGATCTTCGGCAGAACCGTGACTGAGGAGATCGCTTTATAGGTGATCGGTACGATGGTCGTAGCGTTCATGATAGAAATTCATCAATGTAGGCGTTCACTACCGACAGGTATCTCTCGGCGCGCCGAGGGCCGACCCCATAGATCTTACGAAGTTCTGTACCAGGGTCTTCGTACGCTAGAAGCTCCGCAATGGTCTTGATCCCAATGTTGTCAATTTCGGAGCGCGCCCAGTCGGAAAGGTTCGGTACTTCGGCGATAGGAAGCTTCATCAGACGCGTGAACGTTGAATCGTCGGCTAGGCGCGTTCCACAATTGTGACAGAATTTCTGTTCGTCGCTGATGCGCGGTGTCTTGCACGCCTGGCAGGGCGGCAAGTCAAATCGTACGGAATCGATCGAAGGCAGCAAACTCGTGAGGGACTGTCGGATGGGATGCTTGGTTGGCTTCCTCTCAATAAAGCTCAGCGTCTGGCTTGGTGAGTTGCCTCGACTACTGCCCGCGAATGCTCGCGCTGCAATCAACGCCGCGAGGTGTGGTGTGTAGCGATGGTATGTCCTTTTAGGACCATGCGAGACCTCTGGAAGTTCGAAGAGAAGGCCAGCCTCGACGAGTAGCCGGAACATCCGTCTCGGAATGGCGGTCATCTCTTCTGTAGTAATCCCAAACAACAACTGCTTTTCGGGTATGTCCGCGAGTGCGTCGTTCCTCTTCTTCATAGTTCCAACGACACTCTGGAAAAGCTGTTCACCTGCGTCAATGATTGTGCTGAACTTCGGCATTTTCAGCTTCAGCGAGCGAAACTCGCGCAATCTACCGTCACGATGTTCTTGAATGACCTTGTTGAGCGCCTGTTGCACAGCGGACTGTCCACTCGCAGCCTTGCCGGGTGTCGCCGTTTCACGCAGCGTCGTCACCATTGCACGTGACATTGTAAGATAGGCTCTCGGAACGCCGAATGCTGCGTACATGAGTACACCATTCACGTCGCTTCCAAGTCGGCTGCCCTCAGCAAACCGTTTGCTGGCTATAGAGCCCATGATGTCGCGGTATGAGGGATGGTCAACGGGGAGCCATGCGTGCACAAATTGTGCCTCATGGTCGGCATGGAAGCGAGGCCCGTACTCTGTTGAACCGGGATACACAGAACATTTGGGCGAAATATTCTGCTGCTTAAGAACGCGAACCACGTCGAGGAATTCAGCCATGAATTCTTGAGCGAAAACCAGGGCAGCATCGTCAAGGAAAAGAACAAGGCGCGTTCTGCCTAACTCCTTGAATAGAAGGGTAAGAGATCGCACTACGCCTTCAATGGATATAGCGTTGGCAATTGCTTCCTCCTGCTGCGTCAACGGACCGGCTTTCTCGAGACGGCGGATTAATGTCTCAACTTGCCCACGATCGATACCAAAGGACGCAAAGGCATTGGGCTTGTTCACCGGTGGCGAGATGCGCTGGACAACTTGCTCGACAGTGTCGTCCGCGGCGAGAAGGATTCGGCTAAGCACCCAGATTTGGAATAATGAAAGCGCGTCATTTCTGGTCTTTAGAAGTGGTTCGAGGCGGAGATACCTGTTGAACGAGACGTAGATTGCCAGCGGAAGATTTTTGGCTTCGCAGCACCTGAGCCAAGTGTAACGCATCATGTGCGTTTTGCCGCATCCTCGCGGGCCAACGACTAGTACCGTGCCCCGTGCTATCAATGCCTTGTAGATGATATCAAACCAATCGCCGGTGACCGTATCATCTCTGAGAACTTGCTCTGAGACCTGATCGGCACGCTCCTCAAATCCCTCTTCGGATTCTTCGGGTTCTACAACATCGGCCTCGTCGTTCATGATCTCAGCAGTTCTATTCTCATCAGATCGTCCTTGGTCAAAACTCGCGCACCGACGCCGCGGGCGGCTGCTTGTAGTGCTGCGGCGCCTTGCTGCGAACTCAAGCCCATGAACACCATTTTACGCCACCTCCTCGTGACCCGGATCCGAAAGATCGAGTCAGTCAAGGGTAGCCTTCCTGTTGAAACGATGGCAACTTTAAAGTGCAGGTTGCGGCCGATTCTTGCAACAAGAATGTCGCCGGGTTCTGCCAGGGCGAATTTTCTGCCACGCGAGATGGCGTGATCTTTCGAAAATGAGAGGCGGCGAGGACCTTCGGTGGGAAGATCGGACGTGTGGACATACGGGTGGTGGGATCGCTTGGCTTCGCCCGAATGCATGGACCCGCGCACGATCGCGGCCTTGGCGTCCTTCAGTGTGAATGTCTGTTTCGCTGGCGACTGCGTTGCAGAGTGATAAGCGTAGTCACACCGTTCTGCTGCCCGGTCGGCATCTACCAACACGGGTTCGGAAAGCTTTCCAGCATTGTCCAACTGACGCAGTGATATGGTCGACGCTTGTGGACGCTGCTTCGCCAACACCATGATAAAGGCTTGCGCCTCGGTAGATTTGAAGCAGTTTCGTGGAAGTTGCACCACGCTTTCCACGCAATGATCGGACATAATTCTGCGACGCAAGCCGACCAGCCTCCTACCCGTGACTACGCCATCCGGAACAATCAAGCCAACACGACCGCCAATCTTAGTGAGCCGGAGGTTCTGCGCCAGAAAGAGTACGTCCGCTCCGAGAAGTGGGCTTCCATCAATTGCGTCAGCTAGACCTGCGTCCTCAAGGATAGCTCGGAAGGCCGGCTTCCATGTTGGGGTGATATAGGGTGGGTTGCAGATTGCAGCATCGAAGAGTGCGCCTGGTGGAAGCAAGCGGGGTAGGTCAAAATCGAGCGCGTCGGCCACCACGTGTACGTGGCGACGGCTGTTCGAGTAGTCGAGCCTGCTCCTTTTGCGTTCGTCGATGTCGACGGTAATAATTTCAGTCGGGCTCCATTTTCGGAGTGCGGCCAATGTTAGCGCGCCTCCACCAGAGCCAAGATCGATGATCCTCTTTGGTCGGGCTCTGATCGAACTTATGAGCACATCGCCGATGGACGGGTTGGTATAGAAGCGCCCCATCGCTGCGTCGGCTGCGAACGCTTCGACGGTCATTGTTGTGCCCTTTCGGCCCCATCAGACATGCCGGTCAGTCGTCGATTCAGGCTGCTGTGATACGAATACGTTGCTGCCAAATGGCTTAAAATTGCGTTTCGTTCGATCGGCGGGAGTGCTTCGATGCGCTTGGAAATCGCGTCGCGACGTCGTTTGATGCTCTCCCGATCACGAAACGTCCGGCCAATGAATCGGTAGTCGTGAAGCACTTCCGGAGGATCAAAGTTGAGCCAAACCGTCTCTGTTCGAGGACCAGTGTGGCTGTCGCCGGGGAAGTCCACGGCGATCCAGTTCTTGAGCCGTTCTTCGTACATGTGTGAGCGGTATCCGCTCACCATGACGTGACATGGGAGGCCGTCGAGAGTCGTGAGTAGCGCCTCGTGCTGCCTTCGAGAATATTCGTAGCGATAGATGCGTGCCTTGCGTCTGGTCTCCTGGAGATAAGGGGGGTCACAGTAGACGAGTTCGTTTCCTTCAAACTGATAATTCGAAAGGAATTCGACGGCGTCGCCATTCACGATTTCAAAGCCGCTGATCTTTTCTCCGGCCCATCTTGCAACCACTGCAGGGTCGGCCTCGATCGCAATGCTTCTCCTTGCTGGAAGCTTACTTCTGAGCACGGCGCCGCCGCCGAGAAATGCCTCGATGTACACATCATGAGGCGGCATCATCGAAATGATGTGTTGAAAACAACGACCTTTACCGCCCGGATATCGCATAGGCGATGCATCGCATGAGCATGCGATGATGTCAAGCGTTCCCCGCTTGCTTTGGGACAAGATCACGCAATGCTTATTGGTGGGCGTGCCGTCGCCCGGGGGGCTTCCGTCGCCGCCAGAGCCGCCGGCTCAACTGCAATCACCCGACTATTCTCAAGTCCAAACGGTGCAGGCCGTCGGTTCATGTGAATGTCTGTTGGGACCTGCGCGGGGGATCCAAATAGGCTGGAACGTCCGCCGGATCACCTTGACGTTCGCGATCGGGACTTCACGAGATCGCCGTCGCTGCGCTATACCACCCCGGCCATGGTTAATGCGCCATAGATTAGGGGGATGATGACGAAATTGTCGGACAACGTCGCTCCTGATCCATCATTTCGATTTCACACCTGAACGCCACTGCGGCGCCGACGCCGCCATAGCCGCCGCCGTATCCGCAGCTCATCGGATATCCGCCGCGTCTGCCTGGCCAACTCGTCCGTCCCAATCTCAACGGCGATCGAGGCCAGGCGGTAGGTGCCTCCGATCATCCGGATGACCTCCTCTGTGGTGATGTCAACGTTGCTGCGGTTAGGCGCGATCGGCGGGTAACCGATGACCAATCCGGTCTCGGCATCTGTGCAAATGGCTCTCGCCAGCTCAGCTGGATTTTCCGGCTCCGTGAAGGCGATGTCGAAGTCCCTGTAAGGGGATTGCGGGGCGCTGACGCGCAACGGGGCCGAAGCTATGGTTCACTCCCTTGTGCCCATCTCCGGACGCGCAAGGTCGTCCGCTGCGGCGGGCAAGTTTCTTTGTACTCAGGCGAGGCCGCCTGCGTGGTTCGCTGAGATCAGAAGACTGTTCGGGAGCCAGCGCTGCGGGCCGCCGCCTCAAACTATGAGGGGCGGCGTTAGGGCGCGAAACATTCGAACACGACGTCGATCGTGATGCTCATTGGATCACGATAGTTCGAATCCTTGAAAGGTCTGTCCGAGAGATTCCTAAAATTTGAACGGCCTGGCTATGTGCGAGGCGGCGACCAAGTGTTGTTGTAACCCTCGCAGCGCGAACCGTACTCGCGATAACAAATGTGAAGGCTGTCGGACCGGGTCAACAGATGCATCGCTTTGGGCAGACCTCGGATCGCTACCGCCATGCCCAAGACTAGCGTCACAACATCCCCATCTTGGAGCGGAATGACGATGTCTCCCCTGGTTACGTCGTGCCTCATGAGCCACCTTCCTGCGACTTCACGAACGCCCTTCTGCGTTACCATCATGTGAACGTCCTCGCCGTCGACGGCAGTGACCTCCAGCTCATAAACCCAATAGACCGGATCCTGGCCGCGACCATTCGGGATAAAGACGTTGTACGGAATCGCCTTCGCGATTTTCTTCTGAAAATAGGCCGCCAAGTGCTCCGCCTTCATGCTCGACTCCGCTGATTGGCGGAATCCTAGAGCTGGATCCTGCAAGGCGGAATCCGTCATGAGCGGACTGCGTTCCGATTGGACATCTCAGACAGATGGTCGACATCTTACCTCAGCGGCCATGATTGCAATCGGGATGGTAGATTTGGTCGGCGTGGACGCCGCCAAGGCTGAAGGGCTCTAACCGTGGAGGACACCCGCAACTTCATCCTCCGCCGCCTTGAGGACTCGCTCGGGTTGGGTAGCCAAAACATCTTGCGGGCGCTTACCACCCAGGAAGCTGTTGACCGATGCGAACCAGTACGCGAGGTTCCAGTCGTCCTTCTTCCCCTGAAAGGTTCTCAGTACCTGCACCATTGACTTGAATGGATAGTAACCGACTGCGGGATCCAATGCATATCTCGGGAAATGGTCGATGTTCAGATGCCGGATGGCGAAGATCTGGCCTTCTTTCCTCCATTTGTTTGGCTGTGCGCTCGGATGGTGGACGCTGAGGCCGGTTAACCTCGCAATTTCGGCGGCCGTCAACCAATCGCCACTCTCCAGCACGGCCTTCCTTGCTTCTGCGGTCATACGTGCTTCAGCATTTTGTACCGAGCCCAAGGGAACCTCCGGACGTCCAACAGGCGACGCTGCAAGCGCGCTTACCGGCAGGAAACGTGGCGCTTCAAACGTTAGAGGGCTTTAGCCTGGCGCTCAATCTCTAAGAAGGCGCCATTTTGAGACGTTCACCGCGCCTTGCCACGGGCCGGAATCAGCAGGAATTCAGCCAAACCCCGGCGGTTTGCCTACCTTAGGTTGTCATTTTCCGAGCCTGGGAGGGACGAAAAACGTGACATTCTTATGTGTGTTTTGACATTCTTATGAGTCGCAGCACACCACGCATACGGCTGCTGCAGCGCCGCGCGCTACGGATCGAGCTCAGTATCCCAGTAGAGATAATCGAGCCAGCTCTCGTGCAGATAGTTCGGCGGGAACAGCCGGCCGTTGCGGTGGAGCTGATGCACGGTGGGTGCATAGGGCGTCTGCTTCGGAAACATCTTGGCCTGCTGCGGCGTCAGATTGCCCTTGCGCAGATTGCACGGCGAGCAGGCGGCGACGACATTCTCCCAGGTGGTCTGGCCACCCTTGCTGCGCGGGATGATGTGATCGAAGGTGAGGTCGTCGGCCGACAGGCAATATTGGCAGCTGAATCGGTCGCGCAGGAAAACGTTGAACCGGGTGAAGGCGGGGTGGGTGGTCGGCTTGACGAAGGACTTGAGGGATACGACGCTCGGCAACTGGATTTCGAAGGACGGACTTCGGACCGCCCGGTCGTAATATTCGACGATGTTGACACGATCGAGGAACACCGCCTTGATCGCGTCCTGCCAGGACCAGAGCGACAGCGGGTAATAACTCAGCGGCCGGAAGTCCGCATTCAGCACCAGCACCGGCCAACCGCCTTGTGAGACATGTGCGTTCAAATAACGCTCCTGACTCCCATTAGCTGCGAAGCAGCATGCACTCACATACTACAGGCAGCGTGACGGGATTGTGAAGAGCAATGAGCAGCTTATCCGCCGTCCCCTGCCATGTTCCTGCCCCGATTGCTTCCTGCCCGCGAGGCCCGTAAAGGGAGCCGCAAGCCCCTCGGCCAGTGACGGACTCCTGCCGATGACCACAACCACAAGCTATCTCGAGGCGCCGCGCCGGTTGCGCGCATTCGTCCGCGCGCACGAGACCAGTCTCGTGGTGCTGGCGGTGCTGATCGGCGCCATTGGCGGCCTCGTGGTGGCGGTCATGAGCGCCCTCGTCACGGTGCTGCATTCGGTGCTGTTCAATATCCCGCTGGGCGAACGGTTATCGAGCCAGCCGAGCATCGATCCGGTGCGCGCGCTCGTGGTTCCCACAATTGGCGGCCTGCTGCTGGGATTTGCGTTCCTGCTGCTGCTCCGGGTCCGGCCGGCCCGCGAGATCGACCCGATCGAGGCCAACGCGCTGTATGGCGGGCGGATGTCGTTCCGCGGCAGCGTGATCGTGGCGCTGCAGACGATCTGGTCGAGCGGCGTCGGCGGCTCGGTCGGGCTCGAGGCTGGCTACACGCAATTGTCCAGCGGCCTGGCCGCCTCGCTCGGCCGCGGCTTTCACCTCCGCCGCAACGACCAGCGAATCATGGTCGGCTGCGGCGCGGCGGCGGCGATCGCCGGCGCCTTCAGCGCGCCGCTCGCGGGCGCCTTCTATGCTTTCGAACTTGTGATCGGCGGCTACACGCCGGCGAGCCTGACCCCGGTCGGCGTGGCGGCAGTGACCGGATACTTCGTCGCCCATGCCTTCGAGCCGCTGCCGCTCGGTGTCGGCGTCGGAACCGTCGGCGACGTGCTCGGGCGGGATCTTGCGATTGCCTCGCTGCTCGGCATGGTCGCGGCGCTGACCGGCATTGCGATCATGCGCGGGGTGACGCTGTGCGAGGCGCTGCTCACCAAAACCCGGCTCTGGCAGCCGCTGCGGCCGGCACTCGGCGGGCTTGCGGTCGGCGCGATGGCGCTGCTGACACCGCAGGTGATGTCGTCGGGCCACGGCGCGTTGCGTTTCGCCGGCATCGTGGCGATGCCGCTCACCTTCATCGCCGGCGTGTTCGTGCTGAAGGCGATCGCCTCGATCGTCTCGCTCGGCTCCGGCTTTCGCGGCGGATTGTTCTTCGCCACGCTGTTCATGGGCGCGCTCGGCGGCCGGCTGTTCGCGGCCGGCGTCGACATCGTGTGGCCGGGGCTCAACCTCGATCCCAATGCCTATGCGGTGATCGGCATGAGCGCGCTGTCGGCTTCGGTGATCGGCGGTCCGCTGACGATGTCGTTCATCGCGCTGGAATCCACCGGCAACCTCTGGCTCACCACCGCGGTGCTGGTCGCGGTCATCATCTCGACCACGATCACGCGCGAGCTGTTCGGCTATTCGTTCGCGACCTGGCGGCTGCATCTGCGCGGCGAGACCATCCGCAGCGCCGCCGATATCGGCTGGATCCGCGATCTCACGGTCGGCAAGATGATGCGCCAGGACATGATCACGGTCGCCGCGGCGATGTCGATCGAGGCGTTCCGCGAGGAATTCCCGCCGGGCTCGAAGACCCAGGTCGTCGCGCTCGACGGCGAGGGACGTTATGCCGGGCTCGCGCTGGTCGCGGAGGCGCACGCGCCCGATTTCGAGGCCGACAAGGGCCTTGCCGCCATCCTGCGCTACGCCGACGTGGTGCTGCATCCCGGCATGAACGTGCAGGAGGCGATTGCGGTGTTCGATGCCGCCGAAGCGGAATCGCTCGCCGTGGTCGAGGGCGAACGCGACCGGCGGCCGATCGGCCTGCTCACCGAAGCCCACGCGATGCGGCGCTATGCGGAAGAATCCGAGCAGCGCCGCCGCGAGGTGATCGGCGAGGTTTGATGTCACCGGCCGAAGGCTGGCGTAGTCAGCTCTTTGATCCGTCGCAAGCTATCGGTCCGTCATCCTGAGGTGCGAGCGGAGCGAGCCTCGAAGGATGCACGGCCACCGACTGGGCCGTCGACCCTTCGAGGGCCGCTGAAGAAGCGGCCACCTCAGGGTGACGGGGATAGAGGGCGCTGCCCTTCAATTTAATTTCGCTACCCCGTCACCCGCTCCAGCTTCTGCAGGCACCGCGTCACCCGCACCGCGGCCGGCATCTCGGTGTCCGGAAAGCTGGTGTTCCAGTCGGTGACGCCGACCTCGCCGACATAGATGTCGCCGCGCGAATCCAGCGCCAGGCCGTGCGGCGCCAGGAATTTGCCGGTCTCGACGCCCGGGCCGTGCTCGCCGCCGAGCCGGGCGATGCGCTTGCCGGTGTGATCGACGATCGACAGCCGCGGGCCGAGATTGGGCACCCTGCGGTTGACCGCCATGCCGGGGCCGAGCTCGCCGATCACGAAGTTCGGCTGCTTGCCGCCACCGCAGCAGCACAGCGCGCAGGGCCGGTGCAGGTTGTTCCACTGCGTCTCGTATCTGCCGTTGCCGTCGAACACCTGGACACGGTGGTTCTCGCGGTCGGCGACGTAGACGAAGCCGTCGGCATCGGTCGCAATGTTGTGCACGATGTTGAACTGGCCGGGATCGGTGCCGGGCTCGCCCCAGGTCTTGATCAGCTTTCCATCCGGCGTGTACTTGTGGACGCAGGCATTGCCGTAGCCGTCCGAGATGTAGATCTCGCCCTTTGGCGACAGCGCGGTATGGGTGCAGCGGTGGAACGGCTCGCCGCTCATGAACGGCGCCGGCTTGTTCGGGATGCCGATCGTCAGCAGCACCTTGCCGTCCGCGGAGCATTTGCGCACGGTGTGGTCGCCGTCATCGGTGCAATAGAGATTGTCGTCGGCGTCGATGTGCAGGCCGTGGGCGCGCGAGAACACGCCTTCGCCCCAGCTCCGGATGAAGTTTCCCTCGCGGTCGAGCACCACCATCGGGCGTTCGCCGCGATTGAAGACATAGACGCGGTCCTTGCTGTCGACCGCGACGGAGGCGACATCCGTCAGGCTCCAGCCATCGGGCAGTTTCGCGAAGTTCTCGACGACACGATAACGGTGCTCGCCGGTGCCGAGGATGGTTGGCATTGTACGTCCTCTCTTCCCGTCATTCCCCGGTGCGCAATTGCGCACCGGGGAATGACGACTGACTACGAACACTTCGCCACCGGCCCGACGCCGCGCGGCAACAGGTCTTCCTCGATCGCCTTGATCTGCAGCGCGAGATAACGCGAGTTGATGCGGCATTGCGCGAGGCTGCCGGCGATGAACCACAGGCCGGGCTGCGGCGTGCGGGTGTACATGTTGCGCAGCTCCTGGCCGTCGCCGAAGCCCCAGATCGGGCCGACGCGCGCGGCCATGGCCTCGCCGAACAGCTTCTTCACCAGCTCTTCCTGCGGCCGATAGCCGGTCGCGAGCACGATCAGATCGGCTGCAACCGTTTCGCCGCTCTTCAGCCGCGCGCCTTCGCTCACGAAGGCTTCGATGTCGGCAAACTGCTTCAGTCCGACCGCGCCGCTCGCGACGAGATCGGAGCAGCCGACATTGAAGTAATAGCCGCCGCCGCGGGTCAGGTATTTGAACTGCCAGCCGGTGCCGCCGTCGCCGAAATCGAGCTTGAAGCCCCGGCGGGCGAGGCCGTCGAGCAGCGGCTTGTCGAGCTCCTTCGACTGCTCGGTGATCAGCACGTGGCTACGCTTGGCGAGCGCCAGCGGCATCGAGGTCGCGATCAGGTCATTGTCCTCGAGCGTGCCTTCATTGTAGGCGGCATAGGCAAGCTGCGCTGACGGCTCGATATTGGTGATCAGCGTCGAGGAGCGTTGCACCAGCGTCACCTCGGCGCCGGAGGAGTGCAGGTCCTGCGCGATGTCGTGGCCGCTGTTGCCGGTGCCGATCACCAGCGCGCGCCTGCCGGTCCAGGTCTCGCCGTCCTCGTAGCGGCTGGAATGCATGACCTTGCCGCCAAAATTCTTCAGGCCGGGGATGTCGGGCAAATTGGGGATGCCGCTGACGCCGGTTGCCATCACGATATGGCGCGGCCGCATCTTGCGTGTCGTGCCGTCGGCGCGGCGCAGCTCGGTGGTCCAGCGTCCCTGTGCGTCGTCATAGCTGCCGCCGACGAATTCCGTGCCGGTCCAGAAGTTCAGCTCCATGGCGTCGACATAGGATTCGAACCAGTTGGCGAGCTTGTCCTTCGGAATGTAGGTCGGCCAGTTCGGCGGGAACGGCATGTAGGGCAAATGATTGACCTGGACCTGGTTGTGCAGGGTCAGCGCGTGGTACCGCTTGCGCCAATTGTCGCCGACCCGCGCCTCGCGGTCGACGATCAGCGCGTCGATCTTGAGCGCTTGCAGCCGCGCGGCGATCGCAAGCCCCGCCTGTCCGCCGCCGACCACCAGCACATCAGGATCGCGGTCGGCATACTCAGTGGATGCCTTGCGCAGGTCGAGCCAGTTCGGTCCACGAAAGTCGCGGGAATGGGCCTGTCCGCGCGGCCGGTTGTGGCCCTGCTGCTCCTCAAAGCCCTTCAGTTCCTCGAGTGCCGTCAGCAATGTCCAGGCTTTCAAGCGGTCGCCATCGGCTGCGTCGGCGATCAGTCGCACGATGCCATGGCCGCGGCCAATGGCCGTCTCGAATTTGAAGATCGCCTCGATCGCGTCGGTGCCGGCGCGCATCACCCGGCGCGGCGCGGCACGCTCGGCATCGATGCGGAAGTCGTGCGGCGCGCTGCGACGCGCATGCGCCGGCAGTTCCTCGATGATGGCAAAGGCGCGGTTGACGGTCTGGATGTTCCAGCTCAGCGCCAGCACGTCGCGCCAGTAGCTGTCGGGATGGAACAGCGGCTTCAGCAGCACATCGTCGGGGCCGGCCAGCGCATCCTCGAACTGCACAAGCCAATTGTCGGCGGCGACCGAAATATCGTCCGTCTTGTCGAGCATTGGGCGTTTCTCGTCATCGGCCGCTTGGTGACATTTTCTTGGCGGCGTTCCCTTGGCTGCAAGCCTATACCCATTGGCGAGGCTGCAGAAAGGGCGTGACGGGATAGCGCCTATTCGGCCAGCGACAGGATCAAGCCTTTATCCGGCGGAACGCGGCCTTGCAGGGTATCGAGATAGGCCTCGCGCACCGCGGCCGGGCCGCGCCGCTCGACGACATCGAGCCAGTTGGGCAGGTGTGGTGCGAGCTCCGTCCATGCGGCGCCGAAGCGCTGGTCGATGCCGCCGGGACCCCATTCCTTGGCGCGCTTGCGGATCTGGTCCGGCGCGAAGAACCACACCGGCTTGGCGCCAGGCACCGTCGGCTCGTCCGGCTCGCTCGCGCGATGCGTGAGGCCGACCCGGCCGGAATAGACCATCTGCGCGCCGAAGTGCCGGTGCAGGCTCTCGCGCAGCGCGCTGTTGCCGGCCATGTCGACATAGGCAACCGGCTCGGCCGACGGGATCGCGGCGATCTGGTCATAGGTGACGACCTCGTCATAGCAGCCGAGCGAGCTGACGAAATCGACATTGCCCTTGGAGGTCAGCCCGATCACCCGGATGCCCCGTTCGTGCAGGAGATGGGCGAGCCCGAACGCGGTCTTGCTCGAGGCCGACGACAGGATGACGCGGCGCGCGCCGTAGAATTCATTCTCGGCGAGGGCGTCGTCGACCAGAAACGACAGCATGAACAGCGGCAGCAGCAGCGCGCGGAAATCGCCCTGCCGGCCGGCATAGGTCGGGTCGCTGGAGACGCGGGCATAGTTGTTGTAGACCGGCGAGACCTCTTGCCGGTGCGCGGCGCCATCGCGCAAGCCGCGCTTGCTGACGTCGGCCGCCTCGATCACCAGATGGGTCGCCATCGGGAAATAGCCGAATAGCGTTTCGCCGACTGCGACATTCGGGTGCTTGGAGGCCAGCACCTCGCCAAAGCCCCATACCGGGATGATGCCGTAGCCTTCGGGCGCCGGGAACAGATGCCAGTATTTCAGCTGCTCGCCGATCACGGCATAGGTGATGTTGTTGGCGGTGAAGGCGAAGCGGGTGACCTTCACCAGCAGCGCGTCGGCCGGCAGCGCCGCGGCATCGGGCAACTGCGTCTCGATCACCTTGCACTGCTGCAGGTCGTTGCGGATGACGATGAAGTCGGTCGAGTTCATGGCGATGATCCCAGCTTCGGATGCGGGCGCATCGTGGCGTCGATTGCCGGCCTTTTGCAACAGCAACTAAGTTTCAAACGCCGTTTGTTCCGCGGTCGCCCTGCTCAGCTGAGCTGTCCCTCGCGGTAGAGGTCGCGCAGCTTGCGCTTGAAGATCTTGCCGGTCGCCTCGCGCGGCAGCGCGTCCATGAAGCGGATGTCGCGCGGCACCTTGAAATTGGCGAGCTTGCCGCGCAGAAAATCCTGGATCGCTGCCGCCGACAGTGCGCTGCCGGCCTCCGGCTCGACGCAGGCGAACAGCCGCTCGCCATACTCGTCGTCGGGAACGCCGAACACCGCGCAGTCGCGGACGCCTGCCATTCCGATCAGGGCATTCTCGATCTCGGCGGGATAGATGTTGACGCCGCCCGAGATCACCATGTCGCGCTTGCGGTCGCATAGGAACAGATAGCCGTCCGCGTCGAGATAGCCGACATCGCCGACGCTGATCAGGTCGTCGCGGTCGGCCTCGGCGCGCGCCTTGGCGTTGCCATGGTAATCGAAATCCGAGATCGCGGTCTGGCGCATGAAGATCTCGCCGGGCTCCCCGATGTCGCATTGCGTCCCGTCGGGACGGAAGATCTTGACGATGCCGCCCTCGATGGCGCGGCCGACCGTGCCGGGCTTGGCCAGCGCCTCGGCGGCCGAGTGCCAGACCGGGATGCCGGTCTCGGTGGAGCCGAGATATTCGTTGATGACGGGTCCCCACCACTCGATCATCGCCCGCTTGACGTCGACCGGGCAGGGCGCTGCGCCATGCACGATGAAGCGCAGCGACGACAGGTCGTAGCGGCGGCGCGTCTCCTCGGGCAACCGCAGCAGCCGCACGAACATGGTCGGCACCATGTGCATATGCGTGACATGATGGCGCGCGATCAGTTGCAGCAGATCCTCGGGATCGAAGCGCGGTTCCAGCACGATCGTGCAGCCGTTGCGGAAGGCGAGCATGCCATAGGAGTGCGGCGCCGAATGGTACATCGGGCCGTTCATCAGGATCACCTGGTCCTCGTTCGGCTTGACGCCGTAGGTGAGGGCCCCGACGCGCGCGGCCGCCGCCTGCTGCTCGGGCCGCATCGGCTTCCGCTTGACGCCCTTCGGGAGTCCGGTTGTGCCCGAGGTGTAGAACATCGGCGCTGCGCCGATCGGTGCGTCGGCCAGCGGTTGGTGCGTCTCACGCCAGATGTCCCAATCGGTCATGCCGTCAGGCACGCGCGTGAGCGCCGGCGCGACGCCATAGGCCGCGGCTATCTCGGGTGGCGTGGTTACGACCAGCAGCTTGATTCCCGGCGGCAGCCCGTCGCGGATCTGCGGCAGCAGGTCGGCGTGGCAGACCAGCGTGTCGGCGCCGCTGTCCGTGAGGATGTAGGCGACCTCGTCGGCCTTCAGATGCCAGTTGATCGGCACCACCGGACTGCCGAGCGCGGCGGAGGCCGCGACCACCTCGAACAGCGCGAAATCGTTGCGCAGCATCATACCGACCGGCTTGCCGTCGCGTACGCCGAGCGCGCGGAAGCCGGTGGCCGCCCGGGCGATGCGGGCGTGAATGTCGCCATAGCTGATCTGTCTGTCGCCGCTGATGATCATGCTGCGCTTCTCCAGGCGATCGTCCAAGGTCAGGCGCTGGCCCGCAGGAAATCGTTGCGGGCCTCGGTGTACTCCGCCTTCAGCCGCGCCACCAGCTCGGCGACCGGCGGGGCGTCGACGATCGGACCGATGCCCTGGCCCGAACCCCAGATGTCGCGCCAGGCCTTGGCCTTGGTGTTGCCGCCGGAGCCGAAATTCATCTTGGTCTTGTCGGCGACCGGCAGGTTGGCCGGATCGAGGCCGGCGGCCGCGATCGACGGTCCGAGGTAGTTGCCGTGCACGCCGGTGAACAGGTTCGAATAGACGATGTCGTGCGCAGCGTATTCGGTCAGCGCCTGCTTGTACCTGATGTCGGCGTTGGCTTCCTCGGTGGCGATGAAGCGGGTGCCGACATAGGCGAGGTCGGCGCCGAGCGCGAGCGCCGATGCGATGCTCCAACCGTCGGAGATCGCGCCCGACAGCAGGATCGTGCCCTTGAACCATTGCTTGACCTCGCGCACCAGCGCGAACGGCGACAGCGTGCCGGCATGGCCGCCGGCGCCGGCGCAAACCAGGATCAATCCGTCGACGCCCTGCTCGGCGGCCTTGCGCGCGTGCTTCACGTTGATGACGTCGTGGAACACGACACCGCCATAGGAATGCGCTGCCTCGACGATCTCGGACGGCGGGCGCAGCGAGGTGATGATCACAGGCACCTTGTGCTTCACGCAGGTTTCCATGTCGTGCATCAGCCGGTCGTTGGAGGCGTGGCAGATCTGGTTGACCGCGTAGGGCGCGACCTTCTTCTCCGGATGCAGCGCCTGGTACTCGCCGAGCTCGTTCTCGATCTGAGTCAGCCACTCGCCGAGCTTCTCGACCGGGCGGGCGTTCAGCGCCGGGAACGAGCCGACGATGCCGGCCTTGCACTGCGCGATCACGAGCTCCGGTCCCGAGACGATGAACAGCGGGGAGCCGACGACCGGCAGTTCAAGCTTGTTGGCGAGCGAAGCAGGCAGCGACATGTCTTGTATCCTCCATGGGTGGACCGCCCGGCCGGGTAGCCGGAGCGGATCGGGATGCGTTGTGATGGCTGGAGCGCCGGGCTCTTCTTGCGCGGCAATATAAGGCTGGACGGCTGCGTCGTGACGTTCAATATTGAACGGCAGATAGGCCAGAAATGAACGGTGGCGCGCTGGGAAGGCGAGCGGCATGGACTGGGAGCTTTGCAAGACGTTCGTCGCGGTGGCGGAGACGCGCAGCCTTGCCGCGGCGGCCCGGCGGCTGCGCATCAGCCACCCCACCGTCGGCCGCAACGTCGCGGCGCTCGAGAAGCAGCTCGGGACCCGACTGTTCGCGCGTTCCAACGACGGGTTGTCGCTGACCTCGCACGGCCGCAAGTTCCGCGAGCACGCTGAAGCGATGGCCGCGGCGGCCCTGCGCGCGGAGGCCTCGGCCTCTGCGACCGGTGAGCAAGCCCGTGGCGTCGTCAAACTCTCGATCGGCGCGACGCTTGCCGCGCACTGGCTGATGCCGCGGCTCGGTCCGTTCCTGCGCGATCATGCCAACATCCAGCTCGAGATCATCACCCATCCGTTTCCAGCGAGCGTGCGCCGCCGCGAGGCCGACGTGGTGCTGCGGCCGGTCGATGCGGGAGACGAGAACCTGATCGGCCGCAGGATCGGGCGGCTCGGCGCCGGCTTCTATGCCTCGCGCCTCTATGCGGCCGGGCGCAAGCTTCCTGAGCGGCCGGATGAATGGAAAGGCCACAGCGTGATCGGGTTTGCCGACCAGGCCTCGAATGTGCGGCTGGCGAGGTGGAGCGATGTCATCACACGGCAGGGCACGCTGGTGATGCGTTGTTCCTCGCAGGGCGACATGCTGGCGGCGGCGCGGGCCGGGCTCGGGATTTGCGCGCTGTCCTGCCTGGTCGGCGCCGATTATCCCGATCTGGTTCGGGTCGCGCCGCAAAAGCTATCGAGCCTCTCCGATCTCTGGCTGCTCGCCCATCCCGATCTGGTCGAGCTTCCCTCGGTGCGGGCCGTGATCGGCTTCGTCACCGACTGCGCGCGCGAGGATCGCGTCAGGCTGCGCGGCTAGAACGCAGTCTCAGGCCCGCGCCCGCCACAGCGTCCCCGCAAGCAGGACAAAGATCGCGCATGTCCACAGCGCCTGCCAGTTCTCGAGCCCTTCGTTGAGGAGCGTATAGACGGCGGCTCCGACAAAGATGCCGGCAAAGATCGATTCCGCCAGCGGGCGGATTCCCTTCGTCGGAGGATTGAGCAGCGTCATCGCCGCAAACGGCACCGCCGCCATGGTGAGCGGCGCAAACGGAAAATCGATGAAGCGCGGATCGAACACAAGGCCGACCGCCGCCGCCGTCCCGATCACGACGGTGACGATCAGGGCCAATCCGTGCAACGTCACCAGAACCGTTTCGGTGTGGTAGCCCTTCGGCCCCAACAACTCCTGGAAACTGGGCGGTGCGCGACCCGACATCAGGGCGTTGGCGCCGAACAGCGGCGAGGCGGTTGCCGCCACCAGAAGCGAGCCCCAAATAAGCCAGCCGCCCGTTCCGGAGCTTTCATAGATCATCCGCTGGGCGGCGACCCCGAACAGGATCCCGGCGGTGGTTGCCGATACTCCGACCGCAAGCCATGATGCGAATCCGGGCGTCCTCGGCTTGCGGCGCAAGGTCCGCCATGCCGCGCCGAACACCAGGATCGCCAGCGCCATTCCGCTGCCCATCTGCAATTTCCAGGACGGGAAATTGCTGATCGGCACGCCAGCCGGATATTTCAGCGTGCGTTCTTCGGAATCGAACAGGCCCCAGGATCCGCCGATGGTGCCTTCGATCTCGCGCTTCCAGCCTTCGTCATAGGCCTCGAACAGGTTGACGCGGAAATGCTCGCGGCGGGCAAGGTCGAGCACCTCCGAGACCACCCGTGCCTGATTGATGCGCGACGGCAGCGCGGACTCGCGCATCCGCCCCTCGCTCGGCCAACCGATTTCGCCGATGAAGATTTCCTTGCCCGGAAAAACCGCCGCGACCTGCCGGCGCATCTCGTCGGCGTGCGCGGCGGCGTGTTCCGCTGCGATCGGAATATTCTCCCAGTACGGCAGGATGTGAATCGTGACGAAGTCGACGACGTCGGCCAGTTCGCGGTTGCTCAGCCAGAACTCCCAGACGTCGGCATAGGTGACGGGGATCGAGACCTGCGCCTTGATCGAGCGGATCAGGGCGGCGAGGTCGGACGCCGACATTTCCTTGCGCAACAGGACCTCGTTGCCGACCACGAGCGCGATGATCGTGTCCGGGTATTCCTTGGCGAGGCGGATCGCCGTTTCAACCTGCGTCGCGTTTTTCTTGCGGTCCCGGTCGAGAAAAATGCCCTGGATGACTTTCAGCCCGGCCTTGGCCGCGAGTCCGGGAATCTGATCGAGACCGAGATCGGTCGCATAGGTCCGGATGCAGTGAGAAATCTTCGCAAGCTGGGCGAGATCCTCCGCGATCTGTTCAGGCGAGACCTGCGTTTCCGGCGAAAGTGATGTCTGATTGTTTCGGAACGGGGCGTACGAGATGCACTGAACCTTATCGTTCGGATCGATCGGCGCGCGCACCAGGTTGACCGGGATGCCCAGCCACCACCAGACAGCGGCGACAGCGCCGAGCGATATCGAGAGCAGCGCAAGCGGGATGCGAAGGGAAACCAGGTCAGTCCTCCTTGCAGGAAGGATGTGCTGGGTGTGCGAAATGGGCGGGGCCGGCAAATTGAATAAGTATCTCCACGCTGATGCTATATCACGCGATCGCACCGTTGGTGTGCTTTTCTTGACCACAGCTACCTCGCGGCGGCGATCACGCCTTCGCGATTTTTCAGCACGCGATAATACGCCCACCACAGATGGGCGGCCGCGCCGCGCAGCGGGCGCCACGGCTCCGCAAGCGGCGCCATCTGCTTCGGCGTCGGCCGCTCCTTCAGCCCGAGCCCGACCTTGACCGCCTCCTGCACGGCAAGGTCGCCCGCGGGCCAGGCATCGCCATGGCCGAGGCAGAACAGCAGATAGACGTCGGCGGTCCACGGGCCGATTCCGGGCAGCGCGGTCAGCGTGTTGTGCGCGGCATCGGCCTCCTCGTTGGCGAGCACGTCGAGGTTCAGCCGCTCCTCGGCGAGCTCGCGCGCGATGTGCTTGAGCGTCTTGATCTTGGCCGCCGACAGCCCGAGCCGGCCAAGCCGGTCGGCGCGCGCCTTGCGGATCGCTTCATGGTGGAACGGATCGAACGCCTTGCTGACGCGTCCCCAGATCGCCGCAGCACTCGCGGTCGAGAGCTGCTGGCCGCAGATGATCGCGGCAAGCCCCGCAAACCCGGGCTCACGCTGCCGGATCGCCGGCATCCCGGTCGATTCGAGGATCGGGCGCAGGCGCCGGTCCTGGTCGACCAGCTTCTGGACCGCTTCGTCGAGGTCGGCCTGGGTTTCGAGATGAATCAGCATTGCGGGATCTGTGTCGGCTTGTCGTGCGCGGGGCTTGACCCGTGCATCCATCTCCTATCGTAACAGAGTCTTGTCCAGCTGCATGATCCGGAAAAGTGGAAACCGGTTCTCATGCCCACACAAGAATCGCCGGATCGAGCCCGGCAATGATGCGCGACCAACGACCATGCCACCCGTTTTCCGCTTCGCACCGAGTCCGAACGGCCACCTGCATCTCGGCCACGCCTATTCGGCACTGCTCAACCACGACCTCGCGCGGCATTCGGGCGGACGCTTCCTGCTGCGGACCGAGGACAGGCCGAGCCCGGCGCCGCCGAACCGCGCGGCGATCGAGACATTGGCCTGCGAGAACGGCCGGAACAGGCGCTTGACCTCTGACAGCGCCAGGCCGATGCCGCTGTCGGAAATCA
>NZ_VKHP01000171.1 GCF_010811875.1 Bradyrhizobium uaiense | reverse complement strand
TCGTCGCGGTCGCCGGCATGGGCGTCTACGGCGTCGCGCCGGACGGCCGCATCTTCAAGGTCACCGACGAGACCAACCGCACCTGGTACAAGCTGAACGACGACAGCCGCCTGCGCATGGCCGACGATCGTGCGTGCGGAACGGGTGGATCGAAGCGAATACGGCGCCATTTCTTCCCCCCAGTGACAAACTATCTACTCACAACTCGTAGTTTTATCGCGCAAGAAATGGACAAACTTGCGGCGGAAAACATCGCCGCTGAAATTCCGGCTTCCTTTCCGGTACCGAGGGCGCCGCCTCATCCATCGAGTACCGCCCCGAGCGTGCTTGCCGCCGAGCCGCGGATCAAGAAGGCGGTCGACAAATACGCGCTGCGCTACGTGCAGCTGATCAGGCAGGCGAGCCGCGCCGGCACCTATCGCCGCAATCTCGATCCCAACACCGCGATGTCGCTGATGATGGGCGGGATGTGCCACCTCGCCCGCGGTCTGGCTGCTCTACGGGCGCCAATACGATCTGGTGAAAAAGGCAAGGCGCTGTTCACCACGCTGCACAACGGATTTGTTCAGCGTTAGCCCGCCGGCATGCACACGTCATAGCCGTGCCAAAGCCTGGCCCGCCGCCGGAACGATTTGATCCGAATCCGCGTTGTCCGGCCGGCTGTTGAGACTATCCTTTCCCAGAAACCGATACACGGCCGTCGAAATCATGTTCTAGTATGACGTGGTGGGCGGCCCGCGGCCGAAGTCGCGGCCACTGGGGATGGGAGCGAACCGATGGACGTCAAGGCTGTTCTGCCGCCGCGTGGCCGCGACTATCGGCTCGACCTGCTGCGCGGCTTCGCCAACTGGGCGATCTATCTCGACCATATCCCGAACAACGCGGTGAACTGGATCACGCAGAAGAATTTCGGCTTCAGCGACGCGGCCGATCTGTTCGTGTTCATCTCCGGCTACACCGCATCCTTCGTCTATGCGCGCATGATGCTCGAGCGCGGCACCGTGATCGGCGCCACCCGCCTGATCAAGCGGGCCTGGCAGATCTATGTGGCGCATGTCCTGCTGTTCGTGATCTACATCGCCGAGATCGGCTACCTCTCCCAGCGCTACCACGATCCCAATCTGCAGAACGAGTTCAACGTCGCGGGCTTCATGCAGAACCCGGCGGAGACGCTCTATCAGGGCCTGATCCTGGCGTTCAAGCCGGTCAACATGGACGTGCTGCCGCTCTACATCGCGCTGATGCTGGTCTATCCGCTGGTGCTGTGGGCGATGCTGCGGAAGCTCAATCTGACGCTGCTGGCCTCGTTCCTGCTGTATCTGGCGGCACGCCATTTCGGCTGGAACCTGCCGGCCTATCCATCCGGCACATGGTACTTCAATCCGTTCTGCTGGCAGTTCCTGTTCGTGTTCGGCGGCTGGTTCGCGCTCGGCGGTGCAGGCGAGTCGATCAACTTCATCCGCTCGCGCACCTTCCTTTGGCTCGGCGGCGCCTATCTGTTGTTCGCGCTGGTGATGACGCTGGCGGGTCGCTTCCCGGAGCTGGGTCAGGCGATGCCGCCCTGGCTCTATGATGCCTTCAATCCGAACGACAAGACCAACCTCGCACCCTATCGCGTGCTGCACTTCGTGGTGCTGGCCTTCTTCGTCACGCGCTTCCTGCCGCGCGAATGGCCAGGATATGAATGGCCGGTGTTCCAGCCGATCATCAAATGCGGCCAACAGTCGCTCGAGGTGTTCTGCTCGGGCGTCTTCCTCGCCGTGGTCGCGCATGTGGTGCTGGTTGAGGTCTCCGGTAGCTTGTGGATGCAGATCGTGGTCAGTTTCGTCGGCATCGTGCTGATGACGGTGCTCGCCTATTACCGCTCCTGGTCGAAGAAGGTCGACAAGGCGCCCGCAAAGAAACCCGCGGCTGCGGAAGCCCCGGTGGCCGCAAGGCCGGCGGAATAGCCGGCCGGCGTAGATGGTCAAAGGCGATGTGCATGCGCTAGAGTAATGGGATGTCCCGCGCCTTCACTCATGACCATCCCGACATCCTGCAACTCGAAGCCGACGCGATCGACGCGCGGCCCGGAGCAATTCTGCTCAAACACTCGCCGTTCTTTCCGGGCGGCGGCGGCCAGCTTGCCGACCGTGGTACTCTGAAATGGTCCGGCGGCGAGCTGCCGGTGACCGGGCTTGAGCGTGACGCGCGCGGCCTCTGGCACCTGGTCCCGGGCGACAGCCTGATCTCCGGCAAGGTCATGCTTGAGGTCGAGCCGGCGTTTCGTGCGATGATGTGCGAACTGCACACGCTCGCCCATGTCATCAACGCGCTGGTTTATACGCGGTTCGGCGGCGCGCTGCTGACCGGCGCGCAACTCAATGCCGACGGCACATTCCGCGTCGATTTCGATCTGCCCGGCGCCGACAATGAGGCACTGCGGGCGCTCGAGGCGCCGCTGACCGACATCATCCGGCAGGACCTTGCGGTGAGTGCCGCCCTCATGCCGCACGCCGAGGCGCAAGCTATTCCCGGATTGTTTCGCAGCAAGGCCGTCGCTCCGCCGGTCGGCGAGGATGGCCTCGTCCGGATCGTCGAGATCCTCGGTCTCGACCGGCAGGCCTGCGGCGGCACCCATCTGATGTCGACCGGGCAGTCCCGCCCCGCACGGATCGTCAAGATCGACAACAAGGGCCGCCAGAACCGCAGGATCAAGGTCGCGATCTGACCGACCCTCGCAAGCCGTGAGCGCTCGCTACTTCGCGAGCGGCTTTCCTGCGGTCTCCGGTGCCAGCTTGATCAGCGGCAGGCCGATCACATAGATCAGCGACAGCATCGAGATCGCCAGCGGAAAGCTCCCGGTGCGGGCGGCGAGCGCACCGATCAGCGACGGGCCGGCCGCGCCGAGCACGCGACCCATGCTGAAGGCGAAGCCGGAGCCAGTCCCGCGCAGCGCCGACGGAAACATCTCCGGCAGCCAGATCGTGAACAGGCCGAACACGCCGTTGGTGAAGAAGCCGAGCACCGGCAGCAGCACCATGAACAGCGTCAGATTATCGAGCCATTCGATCGCGACTTCGTAGCAGACCACGACGGAGATCAGCCCGCCGATGAAGAACAGCACCGCGGTGCGGCGCCGGCTGCCGAGCCAGGTGGTGAGCGATGGTACAAGGAGGCAGCCGATCAGCGTGCCGACATTGGTGATCAGGCCGGCCACCGCGCCCATCTCCTGCGCATGCGCCGGCGTCGCGCCCGCTGCGACCAGCTTGGTCGCAATCACGGTGGGCGCCCAGAAGTTCGACGACCACAGGCCGAAGATGATGCAGGCCATCATCAGCGCCGCGGCCCAGGTGGTGCGCGCCTGATCGCCGGCAAACAAGGCCGAGACCGACGGCTGCTCGCGCTGAGCGCTGTGCGAGGGTTCGGGAATGTTGCTGCGCAGATACGCAATCAGGAGCGCCGGCAGGATGCCGAGCAGGAACATGCCGCGCCAGCCGAGCGTGCTGCCGATCGCGAGCGTGACGGCGGCGGCGAGGAACAGCCCGGTCGGCGTTGCCGTGTGCAGCCATCCCGCAAGCCGCACCCGCGTATTCTCCGGCACGGATTCCTGCAGCAGCGGCGTGCCCGCGGCCCATTCGCCGCCGATGCCGAAGCCGGCAACAAAGCGAAACAAGGCAAACATCACGATCCCGGTCGCAAGTCCGCACAACGCCGTGAACAGCGAGTAGACCAGCACGGTCCAACACATGATCCGGACCCGCCCGTAACGGTCCGCGGCCCAGCCCCAGACCATCGAGCAGGCCCAGCCCAGCATGAAGATCGAGAACAGCAGGCCGCCATAGATGCCGATATTGGCCTTGCTCGGCTCGATGCCGCTCGCGGGCAACAGCTCGCTCAGCGCGCTGACCAGGATGTAGCCGTACATCGAGGAATCGAAGCCATCGAGCATCCAGCCGAACCAGGTCGCCCAAAACACTTTTCGCGGCGACGCCGCACCAGGCGCCGCGACCGACGGCGCTACGCCATCAACGATGCTCTCAGTCATGTTTCCTCGCATGTTTCTTTTGTGCGCGGACTATGACGAGGTTTGCGCGAGGAGACATCTCCGGCAAACGGGACGGAGGTATCCGGCATGAGAATGGCGGCGCCGTTCAGGAACGGCAGCTGGAATTTCTCAGGCAGTAATCTCGAAAGCCGGGATGTCTTCCTCCAAGAGGAACTTTCGAGCCGGCCACGCGCGAGTTTTCATCCGGCCTCGTGAACCTGACGACCCTCGAACCAGGTCGAAAGCACCTTGGTCTGCGATAGACGCTCCGGCGCGGTCGCGAACAAGTCGCGATCGACCAGGATGAAATCTGCCGACTTTCCGGCTTCGATCGATCCGGTGAGATCGGACAAGCCCATCGCCTGCGCCGCGTTGACGGTGTAGATGCGCAGCACCGTCTCGAGATCGAGGGCCTGCTCCGGCCAAAGCGCGCCTTCATATCCGCTCCGCGGATTGCGGCGCGTGATCATGCCTTCGATCCCGAGCCAGGGGTCCGGATTGGCCACAACCGGCCAGTCCGATCCGGCCGCCATCAACGCGCCGGCGGCGTGGAAATCGCGAAGCGGCCAATAGCAGTCGGCGCGATCCTCCGGGATCGCCGCGCGGATGGCTTCCTGGATCGGGCCGGGATACCAGATGATCGGCGACAGGTCGGCTGCGACATCGAGCGCGCGGAAGCGCGGGATATCGGCGGGCGCAACGAAGCCCGCATGCGCGATCTGGTGAGTAGCACCGACGCCGTTTCCGGATCCGTTGAAGCTGCGCACGACGTCGATGGCGTCGAGCGTATCGCGAACCGCGGCATCGCCGGTGCAATGCACCTTGACCCGCATCCGATGTTTCTCAGCCTTTGCGATCCACCGCACCAGATCAGGAATCGAGATCAAGGGATCGCCGCAAAAGCAGCAGCCTTGCAAGCGCGTGGCGCGGTATGGCGTGAGCATGGCGGCGGTACGCGTCGTCGGCACCCCGTCCATGAACAGCTTGATGAAATCGGGGCGGACGTGGCGGGTGCGATAGGTCTCGCGGCGCACGATCAGCGCGTCGCCGACGAGATCGGCGCCCGACAGGGTCCGCTGCGCGGGCAGCGAGGCGACGCACCAGCCATTGAGCTCATTCGCGCGATCGAGCGCGGCCAGCGCCTCCAGGAACGGGAGCGTCGTCGTTGCGTCCTGAAAGGCGGTGACGCCGAAGCCATTGAGAATCTCGACCGCGCGGCGGCACGAAGCCTTGTTGCGCTCCGCAAGATCCGGGATGCTTCGCTCGACCGCCTGCTCGGCGAGCCCCGAGGCTCGCTCCAGCAACAGCCCGGTCGCAGCCCCGGTCTCCACATCGCGCAGGATTTGACCGTCCTGGGGATCGGGGGTGCCGGCGTCGATCCCGATCAGTTCCAACGCGCGAGAATTGACCCACCGGTTGTGCTGGCTGTCGTCGCGCAGCATCACCGGATGCGCTCCGGAAACGGCATCGAGCTCCGCCAGCGAACTTGCACGGCCGATCATTTCGACCAGTTGACTTCCCCAGATGCCGCCAAAGACCCACTCGCCCGGTTTCGTCGTCGCGCATCGCGCGCGCACAGCTTCGAGCACCGCATCGAACGACATCGTCGGCAGGAGTTTCAATTCATAGAGGTCGGCTTGCCCGCCACGGAGATGGTGGTTGTGCACGTCGACGATACCGGGCAACAGCATGCCGCCGCCGAGGTCCACCATCCTGGTTCCGGGACCGGCCAGGCTTTTGACGTCGAGATCGTGACCGACGGCAACGATCATGCCGCCGGCCACCACAATCGCCTCGGCGCGGCTCGCGGCGGCATCCGCCGTGAACACTTTTCCATGATGGAAGATCAATTCCGGCCGCATCATCGTGCTTGGCCCTCAGTGCGCCGACAAGATTCGCGGCTGACGCGAGAAAATAGTGAGGCCGAGAGCGTAGGCCGCGATTGCGGCGGTCTGCAGCCAGTAAGGCAGGGGGGACTTGCCGGTGAGAACGCCTTGCAGCGCGTCGGAAAGATTGACGGCGCACAGACCGAGAACCGTGAGCCAGATCGCGACCAAGGCGAAGACGACCTCGCCCGAACGCGCGGCGGAGGCAAACAGGCAGATATAGGCCACCACCGCGAACGAGATGATCTTGTCCTGATAGGCGTAATAGGGTGTATCGTAGTAGACGAACAGGATCGGCACCTTGATCCCGAAGAAGTGCGCCATCGCCATGCAGCAGAAGTAGGCCACGCCGGCCCAAAGAAGCAGACTGAGAATCCGACCGTTCATCGAGTCACCCATGAAGGACCTTGCGAGATATTCCTGCGAGATATTCCTGGCGGCGGGCTGGTTACGTTGCTCGCGCCGTTTCACGGTCCCACATCAATCATGGACCAGCCAGACACATTAATTTCTGACCGAGGAAACCATGGCCTACCATCGCAAGCGCCCTGCCCCGGATCCGTGCCCCGTCGAGGCGGTCCTCAAGATCGTCTCGGGCAAGTGGAAGGTCCGGGTGCTTCATCTGCTTTCGCTGGACGAACTCAGCTTCGGCGAATTGCGCAACTCGATCGTGGGCGTTCGCCAGCAGGTCTTGTCCAGCCTGCTGCGGGACATGATCGCCGACGGCGCGGTCCGGCAGCGCAAGATTTCATCCGAACGATCGATCTACGCGCTGACGGAGAGAGGATTCGAGCTTGTTGCGCTGCTGACCCCGCTGGCCGGGTGGGGAAACAATCTGCTCGCCGAACAGGGCGTTACGTGGCGACCACCCGAGCCGCGGCGAAGCGCTCAGCACGGCGACGGTGGCAAGACCTACCGGACCTCGGGGCACCCGTCCGCGCAGAACGTGCAACGATAATTGCGTTCGACCGGTTTGCTCACCGATTCCCGCGCCGGGTGTACGCCGCAGCCGTCGTGCAACGGCAATCCCGTCGGACCGGCAGTAGGAAATGAATGCGTCATAATTGAACTCAGGCGTCGAGTTCGACGGACTGATTGAACGGGGAGTGGGTCCGAATTGGCCGGATCGCGCATCTGAACCGAAATTGACGCGGAAAGAATCCTCACCGGATTGGCAGGCAAATCAGACACGCTGTAGTGGCTCGATCAATCGCCATCTCGCCGGACGAGCAGCGCCATCGGTTAAGTCCGGTCGCGCCTGGGGATCGTGCCGCGGTCCGCTCGACGGGGCGCGATCGGCTTGTTAAGCCGCGTCTCCGCAAGGATGATTTGAGTCGGGGCATGACCGTAGCGATCGAGATGGGACAAACGACGGCCGGCACTTCGGCGGCCATCGACCTCGAGGAGCTATTGGCCACGCGCCTGCTGGTGCAGGGCAATTCGGGTTCCGGCAAATCGCATCTGCTGCGCCGGCTCCTGGAACAGAGCGCCCCGTGGGTGCAACAGACCATCATCGATCCCGAGGGTGATTTCGTGACGCTCGCCGAGCGATTCGGCCACCTCGTGATCGATGCCGAGGACCATACCGAGCGCAGTTTGCAGGTCGCCGGCGAGCGCGTGCGCATCCACCGCGTTTCCACGGTGCTCAATCTCGAAGGGCTCGACGCCGAGAACCAGATGCGGCGGGCGGCGGCTTTCCTCGGCGGAATGTTCGAGGTCCCGCGCGACCACTGGTACCCGATGCTGGTGGTGGTGGACGAGGCGCAGCTGTTCGCGCCGGCGGTTGCAGGCGAGGTCACCGACGAGGCGCGCAAGCTCTCGCTCGGCGCGATGACCAATCTGATGTGCCGTGGCCGCAAGCGCGGCCTTGCCGGGATCATCGCGACCCAGCGGCTGGCGAAGCTCGCCAAGAATGTCGCGGCCGAAGCGTCGAACTTCCTGATGGGCCGGACCTTCCTCGATATCGACATGGCGCGCGCCGCCGACCTGCTCGGCATGGAGCGGCGCCATGCGGAAGCCTTCCGCGACCTCGAGCGCGGACAATTCATGGCGCTGGGGCCCGCGCTCTCGCGCCGCCCGCTGGGCTTGCGCATCGGTCCAACGGACACGCAGCCGCGCAACGCGGCGCCGCGGCTGATGCCGCTGCCCGAAGCGGCCCTGGAGGACGCACGCGCCATCATCCTCGCAGCTCCGCCGCCCGAAACCGTGCGGCCGCCGCGCCGCGCGCCGGCGCCGGACCTGCTCAGCCAATTGATGGCCGCCAAATCACCAGCACCGGAGCCGGAGCCTGAAACCGCCGAGCCGCCGCCGAGCGCCGAGCAACTGGCCGAGCGGCGTGAGCGGCTGGATCGCATCCTGCGCGCCATCCTCGCCGAGCCCGACGCGGGCTTCCGCGCCATCGGCGTGCTCTATCAGGAGTTCGTAGTCCGCTGCCGCATCGAGGGACTCGGCGCCGTGGTGCCCGAGCTGACCGATTTCCGCCGCATGCTGACGCGCGCCCGCGCCGGGCTCGGCACCGACATGGCCGAGGACGACGTGTGGCAGGACGTCTCGCTGCGTGCCGCCCTGCTGCCCGAGGACATGCAAGGCGTCTTCATGATGATCGCCCGCGCGGCGAAGGAAGGCTGGCCCTGCCCGAGCGATGCAGCGATCGCCCGCGCCTACGGCACGCACTCGCTGCGCCGCGCGCGGCACCTTTTGACCTACATCGAGGAACAAGGCCTGATCGTCTGCCAGCTCGACGGCACCGGCCGCCGGACCGTGACCCTCGTCGAGCTCGCCTGGGCCACGGCCGCCGCGGATCCGAATGCCGATGATGTGTCGGCGGAAGCAGCCAGCAGGGCCTCGTCACTGTGATCCGGGATTGAGCAGCAAGAATCCGAGCACGAAAAAGCGCGCCGAAAGGCGGGCTTTTCATCTCTGCCGGTCGAGAGATTTGGTTGCGGGGAGGCGCAACCACCGATACCGACATTCGTTGGCAGTTCAGATCTAGCAGGATCAGGCGCCGGCGAGTCAGGCTCCGCTCTTGGACCGATCCGCCACCGGCCCGACGGCGACTTCCGGCTCAACATCCAATTTGCTGATCTTTAGGCATCCCGGATCCACCGGCCTCTCATCGAACAACGTCGTCGGCGAGCGCATGCGACGGATGACGGGCATCGCCACGCCGGTTTTGTGGGCGCACATACATGATGACGGCTTCCGGAAGCTCTGCCTTCACCTTCAGCGCCGCGGCGAGCGCGTCTTGTCCGTCCAGGACGACGTGGTCTGCCTTTCCGTTCAGTTTGAAGCCGACGGTAAACTGCATCCAAAACCTCCATGCCTGCGCCACTACGTCACCGGAGCGAAGAATATGACCCGGAGCAGATGCGTGTAGTCGGATTCGAACATCATGATCGCCACGAATACCAACACCAGCACCGGCGGCAGCAGGATCGCGTAGGCCAGAGCCAGCCGCTCCCAGGCCATATGCATGAAGACAGCGACGATTAGGCCAGCCTTCAACACCATGAACAGCAGGATCAGCGACCATCGGAGATGACCATGGAGGCCAAAGTAGTCGACGAGATAGGAGCAGGTGCTGAGAACGAACAACCATCCCCAGACCACGAGATAAAGCTTGATCGGATGCTGCTGGCCCGTTGTGTGCACCGTTCCTGACGCGAGCGTGTCGTGCACTTGAGCTTGCAGCGAGTGTTGCTGCGCTTCCAGATGTACCGCGAAGTTTGTCATGCTGCGACCTCACCAGAGATAAAAAAGCGCAAAGATGAACACCCACACGAGATCGACGAAGTGCCAGTACAGGCCGGTGATCTCGACGATCTCGTAGTGCCCTTTCCGGCTTGTGAAGAAGCCGCGCCGTTCGACATCGAAGTCTCCCCGCAAAACCTTTCGCGCAATGGCGATCAGGAAAATCACGCCGATCGTCACGTGGGTGCCATGGAAGCCGGTGATCATGAAGAAGCTTGCACCAAACTGCGCCGCCCCCCAGGGATTGTCCCAGGGCCGGACGCCCTCCAGGATCAGCTTGGTCCATTCGAAGGCCTGCATTCCGACGAACGTTGCGCCGAATGCCGCTGTGGCCAGCATCAAGGCCGCAGTTTTCACGCGATCGCGGCGATAACCGAAGTTGACGGCCATCGCCATCGTCCCGCTGCTGCTGATCAGGATGAAGGTCATGATAGCGATCAGGATAAGCGGGATCCTCTTATCCCCGATCGTGAGGGCGAAGACCTCGCTGGGATTGGGCCACGGCACGGTCGTGGACATTCGCGCCGTCATGTACGACAGCAGGAAGCAGCTGAAGATGAAGGTGTCGCTGAGGAGGAAGATCCACATCATGGCCTTCCCCCAGGAAACGTTCTTGAAGGCGCGCTGATCCGAGGACCAGTCAGCGGCGATGCCGCGCCAGCCTCCGGGGCGTGCAGGCGGTTCTATCGTGTTTGTCAGCGCCGTCTCTGCCATCTGGTTCTGCCCCTTCCTAGGTGAGCAATTGGCGACAGATGTCGACGAAGCCGTCAGTCCAGCCGGTCAGAAGACCAAGCAAGACCAGCCAGACCAACAGCAGGAAATGCCAGTAGATGGCGCAGAGTTCCACGCTCAGCCGCACCCGGATCACCTCGGCGCTACGCCACACCTTGGAGGTCGTTCTGCCCAAGGCCACCAGACCGCCCATCAGATGCAGCCCGTGCACCGCGGTGATCAGGTAGAAAAAGGAATTGGCCGGGTTGGACGCCACGAAATACCCGGCGCCGGCCAACTGTCGCCACGCCAGAAGCTGCCCGATCAGGAACGTAACGGCGGACGCCCCCCCGCTGAGCAGACCGAGAATCACACCGTCGATGTCGTCGCGCCGCGCGGCCGTGTACGCCCATTGCAGCGCAACGCTGCTCAACACCAGCGCGCCTGTGTTGAACCACAGCAGCGCCGGCACCGGTAGCGCCCGCCAGTCGACCATAGTCATGCGCATGGAGTAAGCACTGATGAAGAGTGCGAACAGCGAGCCGACGACCGCGAGAAACACGCCTAGCCCGATCTTCGCCGTCGGTGGCGACGAACCGCTCTGCTCGCGAAGATCGACGAGCACGCCCTCCTCCAGCCACGGCTTGGCCGCCAGCCGCTGTTGCGAGAGCCACCATCCCGCAATTGCTGCTATTCCAGCCATGAACAGGATAATGGCGCTCATGGACCGGCCCCCTGCGCCAGCAACCCGGCCGGCGGCTCATTCTGCGGGACGAAATCCCCGGCGGCGCCGGGTACGCTGTAGTCGTAGGCCCAGCGATAGACGATCGGGAGCTCCTTGCCCCAGTTACCATGCCCGGGCGGGGTTTCTGGTGTTTGCCATTCCAGCGACGCGGCGCCCCACGGATTGCCGCCGGCCTCCTTGCCCTTGAACAGGCTCCAGACCAGGTTGAACAGGAACACCAGTTGAGCGAAGCCGACAATCAGGGCCGCCACGCTCATGAACGCATTGAGGTCGTGAGCGGATGCCGGGACGAACGCCGTTTCGCCGATATCGTGATAGCGGCGGGGCATGCCCAACAGCCCCAGATAATGCATGGGAAAGAAGATCGCATAGGCCCCGAGGAACGAAACCCAGAAGTGGAATCGTCCAAGCACCTCATTGAGCATTCGTCCGGTGATCTTCGGATACCAATGATAGATCCCGCCGAACACGGCCATGATCGGCGCAATGCCCATCACCATGTGAAAGTGGGCGACCACGAACATCGTATCGGACAGCGGAACGTCCACGACCACGTTGCCGAGGAACAGCCCGGTCAGTCCGCCGTTCACGAACGTGACGATGAACGCAAGCGCGAACAGCATCGGGATCGTAAGATGAATGTCGCCGCGCCACAGGGTCAGCACCCAGGTGTAAACCTTGATCGCGGTCGGAATGGCGATGATGAGGGTGGTGGTAGCGAAGAAGAACCCGAAATACGGGTGCATGCCGCTCACATACATGTGGTGCGCCCAAACGACGAAGCTGAGAGCGCCGATCGCCACGATCGCCCAGACCATCATGCGATAGCCGAAGATGTTCTTCCGCGCGTGGACGCTGATCAGATCGGAAATGATGCCGAAGGCCGGCAAGGCGACGATGTAGACTTCGGGATGGCCGAAGAACCAGAACAGATGCTGGAACAGGATCGGGCTGCCGCCGCCATACTTCGTCAGCTGGCCCATCTCGACCAGCGTGGGCATGAAGAAGCTGGTCCCCAGGAGGCGGTCGAGCAGCAGCATCACCGAGGCGACGAGCAGCGCCGGGAAGGCCAGCAGCGCCATGACCGTCGCCGTGAAGATGCCCCACACCGTCAGGGGCAGCCGCATCAACGTCATGCCGCGCGTGCGCGCCTGCAGCACCGTCACCACATAGTTGAGCCCGCCCATGGTGAAGCCGATGATGAACAGGATCAGGGAGGCCAGCATGAGAATGATGCCCCAATCCTGCCCCGGCGTGCCGGAGAGAATCGCTTGCGGCGGGTACAGCGTCCAGCCGGCACCGGGGGGCCCACCAGGGACGAAGAAAGTCGAGACCAGCACCACGACCGCGAGCAGGTAGACCCAGTAGCTCAGCATGTTCACATAGGGGAACACCATGTCCCTCGCGCCGACCATGAGCGGGATGAGGTAGTTGCCGAAGCCGCCAAGGAACAACGCGGTGAGCAGGTAGATCACCATGATCATGCCGTGCATGGTGATGAACTGGAGATATTGGTTGGGATCGATGAAGGAGAACGTGCCGGGAAATCCCAGTTGCAGTCGCATCAGCCACGACAGCACCAGCGCGACCATTCCGATCGACATCGCCGTGATCGAGTACTGGATGGCGATAACCTTGGCGTCCTGCGAAAAGACGTATCTCGTCCACCAGCTCTTCGGATGATAGAGATCGACCTCGCCCACTTCGGCGGGCGGGATGCCTGCGACTGTGTCAAACGGGACATCGACCATCGGAACACCCTCCTTGGTCCTTTGCTCGGCGAGGAGTTCGCCTCACGCTGGATGGCACCTCCTCGTCGGTATTGTCATTCGCTGCCTGTCTTGTAGATCACCTTCGCGACGCTACGCGGGCTCGACAACTCGGCGAACGTCCGCTGCTTCTCCAGCCAGGCGTGATATTCCTTGTCTTCCTCGACGATGACCTTGCTGCGCATTTGCGCGTGCGCCGCGCCGCAGAGTTCTGCACACAGAACCTCGAACGTTCCGGTGCGGGTCGGCGTGAACCAGTAATAGGTGACCGAGCCCGGGATCATGTCCATCTTCGCCCGGAACTCGGGCACATAGAAATCATGCAGGACGTCGATCGAGCGGAGCAGCACCTTCACCGGTTTCCCGACCGGGAGATGCAGGTCGTCGTTCTGAACAACGATATCGTCCTTTCCGTTCGGATCGTCGGGATTCAACCCCATCGGATTGTCGGGACTGACCAGGCGGGCATCGGAGGTCCCGAGGCGGCCGTCCTTGCCGGGGAGCCGATAGCTCCATTGCCACTGCTGCCCCATGACCTCGACATCGGTCGCATCGGCGGGAACGGTAACGAACTGATGCCAGACGACCAGTCCGGGCGCCAACATCGCTGCCACGCCGATCGCAGTCCCGACGCTGAGCCACCATTCGAGCCGCTTGTTTTCCGGATTGTAGGCGGCCCGCCGCCCCTCCTTGTGGTGAAAGCGGAGGACGCAGTAGGCCATGAACACGACGACCGCGACAAAGACCGCCCCGGTGATCCAGAATGTCAGGGTGATGGTGTGGTCGATATAGCTCCAGTTCGACGCAAGCGGCGTCCACCACCAGGGGCTGAAGAGGTGAAACGCCACCGAGGCGATCGCGACGAGAAGCAGTATGATTGCTACAGCCATCCCTCATGCATCCTTGCCATCAGAGGCTATCGGATACCAACCGGAGGGCGGAGCTCACGTCTGTCGCGATGGCGGACTTCACGTCCGCTGTCGTCGTGCCTCTTGCCTCGCCCATTCAACCGGTCGCGGCGCGGAGTGCACGCCACGGCCGCGCGTCTCGGAGCTGGGGGCGTCAAAATCAACATGGTACGCGTCGAGCCGCGCGTCAATAGAGGACTATGCCGCGCTCTGCGCGTGACTGACGCCGCGCAAACCGGCAATTGTCGGCCGGGCCCTACGTCCTGCGGTGCGACGCAACACGAGGCCTGTGCAGGCGCACAATTCACCCAACCGTGAGCGCTATCTTGCTATCATCGCGTTAGAGTGCCCGTTCCGGTCGCGACAGGTATCGTCCGGTAAGGCTCCTTCTCGCTGAATCAGGCTTGCCGGGCTCAATCGCGATTTTCGCGCATGAGACGAATGTGCGCGAGTTGAAGGCCGCGCCGTCTCCCTGCGCCAACGAGCAAGGAGACCGGAGTCATGGCCACTCAGTATTTCGTCAGACATCCCCTGCAATTCTTCGGCGTCACTTCCAACTTTGTCGTTCGCAAGATCGGCCTTTCCGACCTGCGCGATGCGCTGCACCTGGGCTGGGAAGACTTCATAGCCGTACCAACGCACGCAGTCGTGCTGTGCGTGATCTATCCCGTTCTCGGCCTTGTCCTGTTCAGGATGACCATTGGCTATTCATTGCTGCCGCTGCTCTTTCCGCTGGCCGCCGGCTTCACGTTGATCGGTCCTTTCGCGGCGCTCGGCCTCTACGAGCTCAGCCGCCGCCGCGAGCGCGGCGAGGAGGCCGCAGCCTGGGATGCAATCAACGTGCTGCGCGCGCCGTCCTTTGGCGCCATGCTCGAACTTGGCGTGCTCCTGCTCGTTCTGTTCGGGGTCTGGATCGCGGCTGCGGACGCGATCTACATCGCGACCTTCGACTATGCTCCGGCTGCGAGCATCCCTGATTTCGCAACGCGGGTGCTGACGACGCCGCAAGGCTGGACGCTCATCATCGTCGGCTGCGGCGTCGGCTTCCTGTTCGCCGTCGTGTCCCTGTGCGTCAGCGTCGTATCGTTTCCGCTGCTGCTCGACAGGCATGCGACCGCGATCGACGCCATCCGGACATCGCTGCGGGCCGTGAGGGAGAATCCAGTTACGATGGCTGCTTGGGGGCTGATCGTAGCGGTGTTGCTGGCTGTGGGCTCACTGCCATTCTTCGTCGGTCTCGCAGTGGTGCTGCCGGTGCTCGGTCATGCCACCTGGCATCTTTATCGGAAGGTGGTGGAGCCCGACCCGAATCCCCCGCAAGAGGAGCCTCCCACGCCGACGGGTCATCGCTACGCGGCAGATTTCCCTGCGTCTCTCTTCCCGTGGAGCCGCGAACGCTAAAGGGTGCAGCAACGAACGGTCACACCATCGTCGTGTTCGGCGGAACCGGCTTTCTCGGCAACCGCATCGTTCGCCATCTGCGCAGTCACGAATTTCCCGTCCGGATCGCATCCAGACATCCGGACGGGGCATACACGCGGTCAGATTCCGAGGATCCGCATCTTCAATCCGTCAAGGCCGACATTCATGACACGCGATCCGTCGCGGATGCGCTCGCCGGCGCTTACGGCGTCGTCAACGCTGTCAGTCTCTATCGCGAGCGCGGACCGGAGACTTTTCACTCCGTTCACGTCGAGGCGGCTCGACGGGTCGCAGCCCAGGCTCGCCGGACCGGAGTCAAACGACTTGTTCATGTTTCGGGGATCGGCGCCGATGCCGCCTCGCCATCCCGCTACGTCCGAAAGCGCGGCGAAGGCGAACGGGCAGTCCGCACTGAATTCGTCGATGCATGTCTCGTCCGTCCGGCCGTGATGTTCGGACCGGACAACGCGTTTCTCAGCACCGTCCTCGCGCTGTTTCGTCGGCTTCCGATCTATCCGATGTTCGGCAGCGGCCGGACCAGATTGCAACCGGCCTATGTGGAAGACGTTGCGGAAGCGGTTGCCCGGATCGTGGAACGGGCCGAGTTCCACCGGGCGGTCTTTGAGTTCGGCGGCCCGACGCCGTACTCCTACGAGGAACTGCTCAGAGCGATTGCGCGTCAAGCCGGCCTCACGCCTCGCCTGATTCCGATACCGTTTGTCGTCTGGCACGCACTGGCATGGGTCTCCGAGATACTCCCCGACGCCCCCCTTACGCGTAACCAGGTGGAGCTGATGCAGATCGACACCGTGTCGTCACCAGACATGCCTGGATTTGCCCAGCTGGACATGTCGCCACGTTCGATCGAGGAAATCCTCCGGACGATGCTGCTGAATCCAACTGTGCGGTGATGCTGCCGGGTCGCTCCGGCCGCAAAAAGAAAGCCCCGGCAATCAACCGAGATTGCCGGGGCTTTCTACCAATTTTGGTTGCGGGGATAGGATTTGAACCTATGACCTTCAGGTTATGAGCCTGACGAGCTACCGGGCTGCTCCACCCCGCGTTAAACCGTTGCATGCCTTGCAGAAGGAGTGCCCGAACCGGCCGGCCAACGCTGATAACGGCGCCGATCGATCCGTCCGGAGGGCTTCCTGAGAAGGCGACCCGGGCCGAAGCCGTCGGGTGCGGGGCGTATGTATCAACGTGAGGTCGGTTTGGAAAGCCCCGGATGTGGGTTTTTGAGGATTTTGTGACGTCGAAATCACCGATTTCCTTAGCAAATTTACCGCCGGGAACCGGGTCTTGCCAGATCGTGCGCAAAAGCAGAGCTTGGCGCCCAACAAAATCCGTCAAGGAAATGTCATCCGAGGGGAAACGCCATGGACCGGCCATTGAAGAGCCCGGGGCTATATGCGCTTGAGGAGGCCTTTCAGCGCCAGTTCGAGCTGTCGCGCAGCGAGCCGGCGCCGACATTGCAGGCGCGGCTCGACCGACTGCGCCGCTTGCGCGCCGCACTGACCGAGAACGAGCCGCGATTCGAGGCGGCGATCTCGGCCGATTTCGGCCACCGCTCAACCATCGAGACCGCGATCGCCGAGACCATGCTGGTGCTCGGCGAGATCAAGCACGCCGCCAAGCACCTCAAGGGCTGGATGGCACCCGAGAGGATACCGACCACCGTGCAGTTCGCGCCGGCCAGGAACCGGCTGATGCCGCAGCCGCTCGGCGTGGTCGGGATCATCTCGCCATGGAATTATCCGTTGCAGTTGACGCTGGCGCCCGCCGTCGCCGCGATCGCGGCCGGCAACCGCGCCATCATCAAGCCGAGCGAGCTGGTGCCGCGGTTCTCCGAACTGCTGGCCGAGGTGATCGCGAAGAAGTTCGACACCACCGAGCTCGCGGTCACCGATATCGACGACGACATCGCAAGAGCCTTCGCCGCCCTGCCGTTCGATCATCTGATCTTCACCGGCTCGACCCGCATCGGCCGGCTGGTCGCCGAAGCCTGTGGCCGCAATTTGACGCCGGTGACGCTCGAGCTCGGCGGCAAATCTCCCGTCATCGTCGACGGCTCCGCCGACATCGATGAAGCCGCGCAGCGCATCGCCTACGGCAAGCTGCTCAATGCCGGGCAGACCTGCATCGCGCCCGATTACGCGCTGGTGCCGCAGGACTCGGTGCAGTCGCTTGCGATGCGGCTGCAGGGCCACATGCAGCAGATGTTCGGCACCGATCCCAGGAATCCGGACTACACCTCGATCGTCTCGGACCGGCACTACACACGGCTCGAGAGCCTGGTCGCCGATGCCGCAGCGAAGGGCGCGACCATCATGCAGCCGGCGGCGCCGAACGATGCAGAGTGGAAGGACCGGCGCAAATTCCCGCCGACCGTGATCGTCGATGCGACGCCCGAGATGACCGTGATGCAGGAGGAGATCTTCGGGCCGCTGCTGCCGGTGATGGGCACGCGCGACGCCTCGGAGGCGATCGCCTTCATCAACAAGCGCGACCGCCCGCTGGCGCTGTACTGGTTCGGCACCGATAATGCGGCCCGCGACGAGGTGCTGGCGCGCACGGTGTCCGGCGGTGTCACCGTCAACGACTGCCTGTTCCATTTCGCGCAGGCCTACCAGCCGATGGGCGGCGTCGGCGCGTCGGGCACCGGCGCCTATCACGGCGAATGGGGGTTCAAGACACTGACCAAGCTGAAGCCGATTTTCTACCGCTCGCGCTTCAACCGGCTCGCCGATCTCTATCCGCCCTACGGTGCGAAGGTCGCGCGGCTGGAGAAGCTGATGCGGCTACTGTCGTAGCCATTGATACCGTCATTGCGAGGAGCGAAGCGACGAAGCAATCCATGCTTCCGCTGCGGAAAGGTGGATTGCTTCGCTCCGCTCGCAATGACGGACAACAACGAAAACATGGGGGAAACAGACGTGACTGACACATTCGATTTCGTGGTGGTGGGCGCAGGCTCCGGCGGCTGCGCGGTGGCGGGGCGGTTGTCGGAGGATCCGGCGACCTCGGTGGCGGTGCTCGATGCCGGCGGCAAGAACGACAATTGGGTGGTGACCACGCCCGGCGCCATCATTCTCATGCTTTCGAGCAAGCTCAACAACTGGGCGTTCGACACGGTGCCGCAGAAGGGCTTGAACGGCCGGATCGGGTATCAGCCGCGCGGCAAGGGCCTCGGCGGCTCGAGCGCCATCAATGCCATGGTCTATATCCGCGGTCATCGCGCCGATTACGACCACTGGGCTGCGCTCGGCAATACCGGCTGGAGCTACGCCGACGTCCTGCCCTACTTCAAGCGTTCGGAGAACAACACCGAGCTCGACGGCGAATATCACGGCAAAGGCGGGCCGCTCAACGTTACGGGCCTGCAGTCCGACAATCCGGTCAAGGAGACGTTCCTGCAGGGCGCGCGCGAGGCCCAGTTCCGGATCAGCGACGATTTCAACGGCGCCGAACAGGAAGGCCTCGGCATCTACCAGGTGACGCAGCGGAACGGCGAGCGCTGGAGCGCCGCGCGCGGCTATATCCATCCCCACATGGGCCGCCGGCCCAATCTGCGCATCGAGACCCAGGCACAGGCGACCCGCATCATCTTCGAGGGCAAGCGCGCCGTCGGCGTCGAATACATGCAGGGAAAGGAGAAGAAGGTGCTGCGCGCACGGCGCGAGGTCATCCTCTCGGCCGGTGCATTCCAGTCGCCGCAATTGATGATGCTGTCGGGCATAGGCGACGCTGCGGCGCTCGGCAAGCACGGTATCGCCAGCGTGCATCATCTGCCGGGTGTCGGACAGAACCTGCAGGATCACCCCGATTTCGTGTTCGGCTTTGCTTCCGACGCCCCTTATTTCTCAGGACTCTCCTGGGGCGGCATCGGGCGGATCCTCAAGGGCATCGGGCAATACCGGCGCGAGCGGCGCGGCCCGATGACCTCGAACGTCGCCGAATGCGGCGGCTTCCTGAAGACGCGACCTGAGCTCGACGTCCCCGACATCCAGCTGCATTTCTGCATGGCCATGGTGGAAGACCACGGCCGCAAGCCGCGCTGGGGCACCGGCTTCTCCTGTCATGTCTGCCTGCTGCGCCCGGCAAGCCGCGGCAGCGTCTGGCTGAACAGCGCCGATCCGCTGGCAGCCCCCGCGATCGATCCGAATTTCTTCGGCGAGGACAGCGACGTCGAGACCATGGTCGCGGGCTTCAAGATGACGAAGCGGCTGCTCGACACGCCGGCGCTGCGCGCGCTGCAGCAGAAGGACATGTTCACATCAGATGTCCGCACCGATGACGATATCCGCAGCATCCTGCGGGCGCGCTCCGACACCGTCTATCACCCGGTCGGCACCTGCAGGATGGGCACCGGCGATCCGCTTGCGGTGGTCGATCCGACGCTGCGCGTGCACGGGCTCGGAGCCCTGCGCGTGGTCGATGCCTCGATCATGCCGACGCTGATCGGCGGCAACACCAATGCGCCGACCATCATGATCGGCGAGAAGGCCGCCGACATGATCAAGGCCGAGATGCACGCGGGGTAGTCAAATGCGCAGGGTGGGCAAAGCAAAGCGTGCCCACCTCTTCCTGCACGGCTCGTGATGGTGGGCGCGGCGCAAGAGCGCCTTTGCCCACCCTACCAAACTGCTGATAGCCCGACGCGATAGCCTGCCGCCGCAGGGCGCACCGCCAAAATATCGAAAACAACCCCATGCACAGTAGCCAGCGGCTGACGGCCGACACGGCAACTTGACTCGTCGGGCAAATCAGCGGCATTCTTCGATTATCCAGAAATCGTGCAGACGCCCTACGCCCCGTAGCCCGGGACCTTGACGCATGCGCCTCCGGATTTCGCTCCCCTCACACGGGCGACAAAGCTAACACTACTTTGGCAGATTGTCGATTTTGCTGTGCTTTATAGGATTCCCGAATCAATATTTCAATGATTCATGGGTGGTCGGCTCTTGGAGGGCTGACCATGGCGGGATGGGAAGACGAGCTCGAACGCTGGCTGATGCCGTTCTTGGACCGGCTGGGTCACAAGACTCGGCAGCGGATGTGTCCTCTGTATGTTGCGGGACTGATCGGTCCTGGCGATCGCAAGAGCGTTCAGCCGATGGCGGAGCGCCTTGCCACGGGCAACTACGACCAGCTGCACCATTTCATTGCGGACGGCATCTGGGACGCGACGCCGCTAGAGACGGAACTGCTCAACCAGGCGGACCGACTTGTCGGCGGTAGGGATGCGGTGCTCGTTATTGATGACACCTCACTGCCGAAGAAGGGCGAACGCTCGGTTGGTGTTGCGGCTCAATACGCGTCGGCTCTCGGCAAAACGGCAAATTGCCAAACGATGGTGTCTTTGACGCTTGCGCGCGGCGAAGTGCCAGTGATGGTCGCGTTACGTCTCTTTCTGCCTGACAGTTGGACAAGCGACGTGTCTCGTTTGAAGCGTGCCCGCGTGCCAGTCGAACACCGAACGCCACGGTCCAAGCCGGAAATTGCTTTGGCCGAGATTGATCGCGCGATAGCAGCCAACGTGCGCTTTGGATGTGTGCTGGCGGATGCAGGATACGGACTTAGCGCACCATTTCGACAAGGGCTAACAGAGCGCGGGCTGGCCTGGGCTGTCGGCATCCCTCGGCACCTGAAGGTGT
>NZ_VKHP01000016.1 GCF_010811875.1 Bradyrhizobium uaiense | reverse complement strand
TGCTTCTCAAAGCTCAAGCAGTTCCGACGTGTCGCAACCCGCTTCGAAAAAACGGCCCGGAATTACCGGGCCGTCGTCACTCTCGCTGCCATTGTTCTATGGATGCGCTAGTGTCCACACCACCTAGGAGGAACGACGGCGCGGTGACCTGAACGATCACCTGCGATATCTGCTCGACGGACGGAGTATCGGGAACCAGCATCGCGCCTGCCTCTCTCCACAGATGCCCGGTGAACGCGAAAATCCTCTAGCTGCTTGTCACCTTGCGAACCGGCGGCCCCACGGTCGCAATATTTGTCATGACCCGGCGGGTCATCTCCATCGTTACCAGCGGATATCCGTAGATATAGGCGTCCTGGGCGAGCCAGAAATCTTCGCCGCCCTCCAGCGCCCGGACCACCGGCCCATCGAAATCGGCGCGTGCGGTGCGTGAAATCGCGAGCGGCGAAACCGCAGCACACAGCACCGCCAGTGCCTGACGACGATCGATCCACATGGTGAGCCCTCCTGGACTGATCAGGTGGGATAGCGGGGCGGGTTCCAGTTACCTTGATTTGCATCAAGGTCGGACGCGCGTCGTCGTTGCTTCTGAAGCCGGACGCCGCGCAGTGCGTGCGATCGCGCCTGCGCCGCACCAGGTCGGCGAGCGTCTTGGCCCAGGGCCTCTACGGCCTTGACTCGTCGTCCTTGAGTCGAATGCCCTCGGCCCGCAAAGCCGTAAAGAGCGCCGCGATATCTTTCGATTCCATGCTGTTCGGGCACAAGCCGTTCAGTTGCTCAGTCGTGATCGTGCCGGTGCTCTTGGCGATGTCTCGTGCCTTCGCCATGATCTTCTGAAGGTCCATCTGCGATCCTCCGCGAGGTGGGCATTCTAGCAAACGGGACGCAATCGTGGCGACGGATATGGCGATGGGCCCGGCGTGTTACGCCGAGCCCCTCATACTCCAAAATATCAGCCGGCCTGTAAGCCGGGTTCTGTAGGGCACCATTCTTGCGAATGGTACGCGACGGCCATTCCTCTGGGACAAGATTTGCACCTTGCCTCGGGCAACCTACCCGGACAGCGGGCCTGACATCGCCCTGCGGTGTTATCGCGCATGCGCGAACTAACCGCGTTGCCGTCCCTATTCGGTTTTGCTCCCGGTGTGGTTTGCCATGCCGTCTCCGTTGCCGGAAACGCGGTGCGCTCTTACCGCACCTTTTCACCCTTACTTCCTCCGAGGAGGGAGCGGTTCGTTCTCTGTGGCACTTTCCCTGGGGTCGCCCCCGCCGGATGTTATCCGGCACCGCATGTCGATGGAGCCCGGACTTTCCTCCCCCGCGGCCTTTCGGCGCTTGCGGGAGCGGCCGTCCGGCCGACTGACGCCCATGGCATGGGCGTTTAGGTCGGTCCCGTCAAGCGGATAACGCCCGCCAAAGCGGCCAAAATAAATTATCCTGAAGATGTCGTTTGGCCTGTCGCCCGTTCGACTGGGTGTCGGCGATCCAGCCGATCAAGAGGAGAGATGAGATGCAATATTTGCTGCTGATCTACCGGAGCGATGCTGAATATGGCCGCATGACTGCCGACGATCGCAAGGCGGTTACGGCGGAGTACGGGGCCTACACCCAGTCCATCATCCAGAGCGGGCACTTCAAGGCCGGCGATGGCCTGCAGCCGGTGTCGACGGCCACCACCGTGCGGGTCCGTGACGGCAAGACGATGACGACCGACGGGCCGTTCGCGGAAACCCGCGAACAGCTCGGCGGCTACTATCTGGTCGAGGCCAAGGATCTCGACACCGCGCTCGGCCTCGCGGCACGGATTCCCGGCGCCAAGACCGGCTCGATCGAAGTCAGGCCGGTTATGATCTACGATAATCCGCGCTAGCGCCGTCATCTCCCGATGGACACAGCGGTCGCGTCGCCGGGCGCGGCCGCTGAGCAACGATCGATGGTCATGACCCCGAGCCAAATCGAAAAGGTGTTTCGCGACGAGGCGGGCCGGGCGCTCGCAACGCTGATCCGCCTCGTCGGCGATTTCGATCTCGCCGAGGATTCGCTTCAGGATGCCTTCGCGGTGGCGCTGCAACGCTGGCCGATCGGCGAATTCCCCGCCAATCCGCGCGCCTGGCTGGTCAATGTCGGCCGCAACAAGGCGATCGACCGGGTCCGCCGCGCCGTCAGCTTTCGCGGCAAGCAGCAGGAATTGACGCATCAATTATTGCTCGACGCGGAGGCGTCGCCCGAGCCCGATGCAATGCTCGACGACGATATGTTGCGGCTGATCTTCACCTGCTGCCATCCGTCCTTCGCCGCCGAGGTGCAGGTCGCGCTGACCTTGCGCACGGTGTGCGGGCTGACGACGGCGCAGGTCGCGCGCGCATTCCTCGTGAGCGAAGATGCCATGGCGCAGCGGCTGTTGCGCGCCAAGCAGAAGATCAAGCTCGCCGGCATTCCCTATCAGGTGCCGGAGCGCGAGGCGCTGGAGCCGCGGCTGACGGGCGTGCTCGCGGTGATCTATCTCGTCTTCACCGAAGGCTATGCCGCGACCGCCGGCGAGGATCTGATGCGGCCCGATCTTGCGCGCGAGGCGATCCGGCTGGCGCGGCTGCTCGATGGTTTGATTCCGGCGCGCGGCGAGATCAAGGGCCTGCTGGCGCTGATGCTGCTGCACGATGCGCGCCGCGCCGGCCGCCAGACCGCCGGCGGCGACATCGTGCTGCTCGAGGAGCAGGACCGCTCGCTGTGGGATTTTGATCAGATCACCGAAGGCGTGCGGTTGGTCGAGGAGGCGCTGCGGATGCCGGGCCGGCCGCAATCCTATGCGGTGCAGGCCGCGATCGCCGCGCTGCATGCGCGGGCGCCGAGCTATCATGACACCGACTGGCCGCAGATCGCCGGTCTCTATGAGGTGCTGCTCCGGATCAGCCCGTCGCCGGTGATCGAGCTCAACCACGCCGCCGCGGTGTCGATGGTCGACGGCCCGGCGCGCGCGCTCGATCTGATCGACGCGCTGGACGCACGCGGCAGCCTGAAGGGATACGATCAGCTCCCCGCGGTGCGCGCCGATCTGCTGCGCCGTCTCGGCCGCAAGGACGAGGCGCGGCAGGCGTATCTCGCCGCAACCGCCGCGACGCAGCTCGAGCCGCTGCGGCGGCTCTATGCGCGAAGGATCGCCGAGATGGCGTGACACGCCATCTCGTGCGTCGCTTGTGACGGCACGCCTCTCCGATCAACGATCGCGGCGTGCCGCGCCGGCTTGAATCAGTACCCGGTCTTTGCCTTGGCGCCGCCGGTCGCTTGCCCGGTCGTCGTTCCGCTCGACATGCCAGTCGTGGTCCCCGGTGCCATCTTCTTCTGCGCGTGATGGACTTTGTGGGTCTTGTGCATGGTCGACGTGGATTTGCCTTGGGTCGTCATAGCGGCTGCCGGAGCGGCGATCAGGCCAACGGCGACAGCTCCCGCGATGAGTGCTTTGAACATGGACGAATCTCCACTCAGAGCGCCCCAATGAAGAAGACGGCAGGTGGTGAAAGGTTCCAGTTTCGTACACGCGATCAGGGGAAAAAAGTGGCGCTATTTCGATGCGACCGCGGGAGCCTTCGCCGCATCCGGCGGTAGGCTCTCGAGCAGCGCGTACAACGTCGCCATGGTGGAACGGTCGGCAATGCCGTCGACGCGCTCGGGGCGGAAGTGACGCTGGAACGCGGTGACGACCTCCATGGTCGGGCCGTCGAATTTGCCGTTGGTCGGGATGTTGTAGCCGTAGCGGCGGAACGCGGCCTGCATGTTGGAGACGGCATCGCTGATCGCGCCGAGTTGCAGCGCGTCGCCGCGCACGATCGGCGCCGGTTGCACCCAGTGCCCGACGCCGGAATTGGCCAATGAGTGCCACGGGAATTTCTCCCCGGGATCCTTCTTGCGCCCCGGTGCGACGTCGGAATGGCCGAGCACGCGATGCGAGACCACCTTGCGGCGAAGCATGATGCCGCGGCACAGCGCGATCACAGCCGCGATCTGGCGCAGCGGGAAGTCGGGATAGCCCCAATCGTGACCGCGGTTGACGATCTCGACGCCGATCGAGCAGGAATTGATGTCGTCTTCGCCGGCCCAGGCGGACACGCCGGCGTGCCAGGCGCGCTTGCTCTCAGGCACGCACTGCACGATGCGGCCGTCCTCGAGCACGATGTAATGCGCCGAGACCTCGGTGCCGGCGGTGCAGAGCTGGGCGATCGCACCCTCGACGTCGGGCATGCCGGTGTAGTGCAGCAGGATCATGTCCGGCTGCCGGCCATCGGCACGATCGCCGAAATTCACCGACGGGATCACGTCGGAAGCGATCGAGGAATCCGGCGTGAACGTCTTCACGTCGGCCACGCCCTTCGGAACAGGAAGGACGCGCTGACGCTTCGAATCAGCGTTGCCGGACGAGGACGAACCAGAAGCCATACGAATCACTCAAACCCGAACCAGAAGAAAGCATTTTGACATATGGATAAACAAATAGGCGTTTACTATTTCCTTACCGTGCGGGCCGCGCAATCGGCCCTGCCGGTTCCCGAACGCGCAATGATGCCCGGAGCGCGGGCCGAGGGGATGCCGGGAGGATGCCGAGGGTATCACTCGAATGCGGACTAAAGTCGCGCGATTCCGCTAACCCTTCATCAACGTTTTCTTAACGTTAAGTGCCGTTACTGAGAGGTGAAGTGCCGAACCGGTTTCGGGGGACGGCCAAGGTCCGCTGTTGCGCGAAATCCCATGGAAACCCTCCCAATTCCGGTCGGATATCAGGTTTTGCGACCGAGGACGGGAGTTGGCGCTGGGTTCACGCAGCGGCTTTTTCACCGAGGCGCTCAGACAAGGCGCGAGGATTCGAGGCGCAATGAGTCGGCGCGCAGCCAGCTTGCATGCCAGTTACGCGGCCCTTCCCGGGGGCGGCGCATGAGCGAGCGTGCGCCGCGTCACATTTCCGTGCTGGGCCGCGAGGCGGTCGCCTATCTCGATCCGCGCGCCGGCGGCATCTATGTCGATGCGACCTTCGGCGCCGGCGGTTACAGCCGCATGATCCTCGACGTCGCTGACACGCGTGTCATCGGTATCGACCGCGACCGCACTGCGATCACAGGCGGCTTCGATCTGGTCGACGGCGCGGGCGGCCGCCTGACGCTGGTCGAAAACCGCTTCTCCGATCTTGCCGAGGTCTGTGCATCGCAGGGGGTGGAGAAGGTCGACGGCGTCGTGATGGATGTCGGCGTCTCCTCGATGCAGCTCGATCAGGCCGAGCGTGGCTTCTCCTTCCGCCTGGGAGGCCCGCTCGACATGCGGATGGCCCAGAGCGGCCCCTCCGCGGCCGATGTGGTCGCAACCGCTTCCGAGAAACAGCTCGCCGACATCATCTATATCTTCGGCGAGGAGCGCCATTCGCGCGGCGTTGCCCGCGCCATCGTCGCTGCGCGCAAGGACGCGCCGATCACGACGACCGAGGCGCTGGCCGAGATTGTCGCGAAGGTCGTGCGCGCCAAGCCGAACGAAATCCATCCGGCGACGCGGACCTTTCAGGCGCTGCGCATCTTCGTCAATGAAGAGCTCGACGAGCTGCACCTGGCGCTCGCTGCGGCCGAGCGCGTGCTGAAACCGGGCGGGCGGCTCGCGGTGGTCTCGTTCCATTCGCTGGAAGACCGCATCGTCAAGAACTTCCTCACTGAGCGCGGCAAGGTCGCGGGCGGCTCGCGGCATCTGCCCGAGGTCGCGCAGCCAGCGCCGAGCTTCCAGATCCTGACCAAGCGCCCGGTTGTGCCCTCCGATGCGGAGATCGCGGCGAACCCGCGCGCGCGTTCCGCAAAACTGCGCGCGGCCGAACGCACCACGGCGCCGGGGCATGCGGACGACGACCTGCCGTCCTGGCCGCGGCTGTCCGACCTGAGGCGGGGAGGCTGACGATGCGCCTTCTCCACCTCCTCGTCATCGGCATGCTGATCTTCGCGGCATCCTACGTCTACCGGATCAAGATGGAATCGACCGCGCGCGTCGAACGCGTGCTGCAGCTCAATGCCGAGATCCGCGAGCAGCGCAACGCGATCGCGACCTTGCGTGCCGAATGGGCCAAGCTCGATGCGCCGCTCCGGCTGCAAGGGCTTGCCGAACGCCATCTGCCGTTGAAGCCGGTCAACGCCAACCAGTACGATTCCCTGAAGAACCTGCCGGAACGGCCGCCGAGCTTCACGCGGCCCGGTTCGCGCGATCCGATCGGCGCGATGATCGGCACCATCGAGGCCGCCGCCGCGCCCGACAGCACGACCGGATCGATCGACAAGCCGGCGACCGACCAGCCCGCGCCAACCGAGGATTCCGAGCAGGGCGGGGGAGACCAGCAATGACGGGACCAGCCATGACCGATCCGGCACCCGCCAACAAGCCGGCTGAACCCTGGCGCGCGCGGCTGATCCGCACGCTGCTGTACGGCAACAATGTGGACCGTGCCGCCAAGGCGCGCGCACGCGTTGGCCTTGCCATTCTCGCTTTCGCCGCGGTCTATTGTGTGCTGGCCGGACGTCTGGTGCTGTTCGCCGTCGGCGCCGACAGCCATGGCGCGCGGCGCACCGCCTCACAGGACGCGATCGCAACCGCCAGGCCCGACATCACCGACCGCAACGGCGAAATCCTCGCCACCGACGTCAAGGCGCCGAGCCTGTTCGCCGAGCCGCGCCGCCTGATCGACAAGGACGAGGCGATCGAGCTGCTGACCGCGGCCTTGCCCGATCTCGACACCGGCGAAGTGCGCGACCGTCTGTCGTCGCGCAAGGGTTTTGTTTGGCTCAAGCGCGAGATCACGCCGAAGCAGCAGCTCGACATCCATCGCCTCGGCCTTCCCGGCGTCGGCTTCCTGCGCGAGAACAAGCGCGTCTATCCGACCGGCAACGAGGTCGCCCACCTGATCGGCCTCGTCAACATCGACAACCAGGGCATCGCCGGCATGGAGAAGTGGCTGGACAATAACGGTCTGGCCGATCTGCATCGCGCGGGCTTCGCCACCGACCGGCTGCAGAAGCCGGTCGAATTGTCGATCGACCTGCGCGTCGAGCATGCGCTGCGCGACGAACTGATCAAGGCGAAGGAGAAGTTCAAGGCCAAGGCCGCCTCCGGCCTCGTCTCCAACGTGCGCACCGGCGAGATCGTGGCGATGGTGTCGCTGCCGGATTTCGATCCGAACAATCCGAAGGAAGCGCACGATCCTGATCGCATCAACCGCCTGACCACGGGCGTCTACGAGATGGGCTCGACCTTCAAGGCGTTCACGCTGGCGATGGCGCTGGATAGCGGCAAGATCAACCTGAACTCGTCGTGGGATGCGCGGGGAAACCTGCACTACGGCAAGTTCACCATTCATGACAGCCATTCGCTCGGACGTTTCATCAACACCAAGGAAGTGTTCACCTACTCGTCCAATATCGGCGCCGCGCGGATCGCGCTCGGCCAGGGCGTCGAGGCGCACAAGGCCTTCCTGGCCAAGATGGGCCAGTTGACCCGGCTGCGCACCGAGTTGCCGGAGAGCGCGGCCCCGTTGGTGCCGCGCCGCTGGGGCGAACTGAACACGGTGACCATCGCATTTGGCCAGGGCCTGTCGGTGGCGCCGCTGCAGGCGGTGATGGGCATCAACGCGCTGGTCAACGGCGGCTATTTGATTCCGCCGACCTTTATGAAGCGCACCGAGCAAGAAGCGATGGCGCTGGCGAAGCGGGTCATCAAGCCCGAGACCTCGGACAAGATGCGCTATCTGATGCGGCTCAACGCCGAGATCGGCACCGCCAAGACCGCCGACGTCAAGGGCTACTATGTCGGCGGCAAGACCGGCACGTCGGAGAAGGTGATCAACGGCCGCTATGCCAAGAAGCGGGTGCTCAACTCCTTCACCGCGATCATGCCGGCCGACGATCCGAAGTACCAGATTCTGATTATGCTGGACGAGCCGCAGACGACGCCGGAAACACACGGTTTCATCACCTCGGGCTGGAATGCGGTGCCGACCGGCGGCAACGTGATCGCCCGAATTGCGCCGCTTTTGGGCGTTGAACCGCGATTCGACCTGCCGCCGTCCGACCGCCTTATTCTTGCGGCATCTAGAGCAACCCAGTAAGGCGTATATTCACGCGGCGCCAGAACGGCGCCGGCCAGACTGGAAGATCATGAGACTTCGCGACCTCTTCAGCGCCGATGCCACGATCGATCCAAGGGACGATCCAAGTGCTGACGCCGTTGTCGTCGGCGGGCTTGTGGTCGACAGCCGTGCGGTGAAGCCGGGCGACCTGTTCTTCGCATTGGCGGGCAGCAAGACCGACGGCGCGCGTTTCGTCGATGCGGCGATTGCTGCGGGCGCGGTCGCTGTTGCCGGCGACCATCCGCCGCAGGCGGCCCTCCGCGTGCCGTTTGTGACGACGCCAAATCCGCGCCGCGCACTGGCGCTCGCCGCCGCCAAATTCTACCCGCGCCAGCCCGCGACGATCGCGGCGGTGACCGGCACCAGCGGCAAGACCTCGGTCGCGGCGTTCACGCGCCAGATCTGGCAGCGGCTCGGTCATTCCTCCGCGAGCATCGGCACCATCGGCCTCGTCTCGGACAAGCGCACCGTCTACGGCTCGCTGACCACGCCCGACCCGATCGCGCTGCATCGCCAGCTCGACGAGATCACGGGCGACGGCGTCACGCATCTCGCCTTCGAAGCCTCATCGCACGGCCTCGACCAGTATCGGCTTGACGGCGTGCGCATCGCCGCCGGCGGCTTCACCAATCTGTCGCGCGATCACATGGACTATCATCCCGATGTCGCGCACTACCTGAACGCAAAACTCCGGCTGTTCCGCGATCTCGTCGTCGACGGCGGCACCGCCGTGATCTCTGCCGATCATGATTGCTCGCCCGAGGTAATCGGCGCAGCGCGCGCGCGCGGCTTGTGCATCATCGCGGTCGGCCGCAACGCCGATGCCGCCGATGGCATCAAGCTCACGGACGCCGCGATCGAAGGCTTTGCCCAGAAGCTCGCGATCGAACATCGCGGCCGCAGGCACGCAATCCGGCTGCCGCTGGTCGGCGAATTCCAGATCGAGAACGCGCTGGTCGCAGCCGGCCTTGCGATCGGCACCGGCAGCGCGGCGGACGACGTGTTCGGCTGCCTCGCGCATCTCGAAGGCGCAAAGGGTCGGCTGGAATTCGTCGGCGAGCACAATGGCGCGCCGATCTTCGTCGATTATGCGCACAAGCCCGATGCGCTCGCCAAGGCGCTGCAGGCGCTGCGGCCTTATGCCAGGCGCAAGCTGGTCGTGATCTTCGGCGCCGGCGGCGACCGCGACGCCGGCAAACGTCCGATCATGGGCGCGATCGCGGCCGAGAATGCCGATCACATTATCGTCACCGACGACAATCCGCGCAGCGAGAAGCCCGAGGCTATCCGCGCCGCGATCATGGCAACCGCAAGGGGCGCGCGCGAGATCGGCGACCGCGCCGCCGCGATCCGTGCCGGCATTGCGGCTCTCGAGCCGGGCGATGCGCTGGTCGTGGCCGGCAAGGGCCACGAGGTCGGGCAGATCGTCGGCAGCACGACGCTGCCGTTCAGCGATCATGAGGCGGTTGCTGCCGCTTTGGCTGCGGAGGGCGCATGAGCACGCTGTTATGGACGTCTGATGCGATGGCGACGGCGATGCGCGCCGCGACGCAAGGCACGCTGCCGGACGGTGTCACCGGGCTCTCGATTGACAGCCGTACCATCGCGCCGGGCGAGGCGTATTTCGCGATCAAGGGCGACGTCCATGACGGCCACGCCTTCGTCGAGACGGCGCTGAAGGCCGGCGCCGGGCTTGCGGTGGTCGAGGCCGCGCAGCGCGCAAAATTTCCCGCCGACGCGCCGCTGCTGGTGGTCGACGATGTGCTCGCCGGCCTCGTCGAGCTTGCGCACGCCTCGCGTGCGCGGCTCAGCGCGCAGATCATTGCGGTGACCGGTTCGGTCGGCAAGACCTCGACCAAGGAGGCGCTGCGGCGTGTGCTGTCGGCGCAGGGCGAGACCCATGCGTCGGTGGCGTCGTTCAACAATCATTGGGGCGTGCCGCTGTCGCTGGCGCGCTGTCCGGCGAGCACGCGCTTTGCGGTGTTCGAGATCGGCATGAACCATGCCGGCGAGATCACGCCGCTGGTGAAGATGGTGCGGCCGCATGTCGCCGTCATCACCACGATCGAGCCGGTGCATCTTGAATTCTTCGCCGGCATCGAGGCGATTGCCGACGCCAAGGCGGAGATTTTTTCAGGCGTCGAACCTGGCGGTGCGGTCGTGCTCAACCGCGACAATGGACAGTTCGCGCGGTTGCAGAAGCAGGCCAGGAAGGCCGGCATCTCGCGCATCGTCTCGTTCGGCGCCGACAAGCGCGCCGAGGCACGGCTGCTCGACCTCTCGCTGCACGCGACCTGCTCGGCGGTGCATGCGGATATCCTGGACCACGACATCACCTACAAGATCGGCATGTCCGGCCGCCACATGGCGATGAACTCGCTCGCGGTGCTCGCGGGCGCCTCGCTGCTCGGCGCCGACATCGCGCGCGCGGCGCTGTCGCTGTCGCAGCTCGAGGCGCCGACCGGTCGCGGTCTCCGCCGTACCGTCGAGGTCGGCCATGGCGAGGCGACGCTGATCGACGAGAGCTACAACGCCAACCCGGCCTCGATGGGCGCAGCCCTCAACGTGCTCGGCCAGGCTAAGGTCGGACCGCATGGCCGGCGCATTGCCGTGCTCGGCGACATGCTCGAACTCGGGCCGACCGGGCCCGACCTGCACCGCGGCCTCGCCGAGGCCGTCGCGGCCAACCGCGTCGACCTCGTATATTGTTGTGGTCCGCTGATGCGGAATTTGTGGGATGCCCTTTCCACCGGCAAGCGGGGAGGCTATGCCGAGAGTTCGGCGGCGCTCGAAGCGCAGGCGGTCGCCGCGGTCCGTGCCGGTGACGTGATCATGGTGAAGGGCTCGCTGGGATCGAAGATGAAGGTCATTGTCAGCGCGCTGGAAAAACGCTTCCCCGACAAGGCCGCGCACGAAGAGGCGGTATAGGACTTTTTGAATGTTCTACTGGTTGATCGAACTGTCCAACACCGTTCCGGGGTTTGGGGCATTCCGCAGCGCGCTGAACGTGTTCCGCTACATCACGTTCCGCACCGGCGGAGCGATGGTGACCGGCGCGCTGTTCGTGTTCCTGTTCGGGCCCTGGATCATCGATCATTTGCGGTTGCGGCAGGGCAAGGGGCAGCCGATCCGCACCGACGGGCCGCAGTCGCATCTGATCTCCAAGAAGGGCACGCCCACCATGGGCGGGCTGATGATCCTGTCCGGGCTCGTGGTGTCGACGCTGCTCTGGGCCAATCCGCTCAATCCCTATGTCTGGATCGTGCTGGCGGTGACGCTCGGCTTCGGCTTCGTCGGCTTCTATGACGATTATTTGAAGGTCACAAAGCAGTCACACAGTGGCTTCGCCGGCAAGCTGCGGCTGTTGATCGAGGCCGCGATCGGGCTTGCCGCCACCTACGCGTTGGTCCGGCTCGGCCGCGACGTCTCCTCGACCTCGCTTGTGATTCCGTTCTTCAAGGACCTCGTGATCAATTTCGGCTGGTTCTTCGTGATCTTCGGCGCCTTCGTCATGGTCGGCGCCGGCAACGCGGTGAACCTTACCGACGGCCTCGACGGCCTTGCCATCGTGCCGGTCATGATCGCCGCCGCGAGCTTCGGCTTGATCTCGTACCTCACCGGCAACGCGGTGTTCGCCGAATACCTGCAGATCAATTACGTCGCCGGCACCGGCGAACTGGCGGTGCTGTGCGGCGCGGTGTTGGGCGCGGGCCTGGGCTTCCTCTGGTTCAACGCGCCGCCGGCCTCGATCTTCATGGGCGATACCGGCTCGCTCGCGCTCGGCGGCATGCTGGGCGCCACCGCAGTTGCGGTGAAGCACGAGATCGTGCTGGCGGTGATCGGCGGACTGTTCGTGCTCGAAGCCGTCTCGGTCATCGTCCAGGTCACCTCGTTCAAGCTCACGGGAAAACGCGTGTTCCGGATGGCGCCGCTGCACCATCATTTCGAGCAGAAGGGCTGGACCGAGCCGCAGATCGTGATCCGGTTCTGGATCATCTCGGTGATGCTGGCGCTCGCCGGCCTCTCCACCCTCAAGCTGCGCTGAGCGCCATCATGATCCCGGTCACCTCCTTCTCGGGCAAGACGGTCGCGGTGTTCGGGCTCGGCGGCTCCGGGCTCGCGAGCTGCCAGGCGTTGAAGGCCGGTGGCGCGGAGGTGATCGCGGCCGACGACAATGCCGACAATGTCGCCCGGGCGGCACAGGCCGGCTTCACCACCGCTGATCTTCGCACCGTGTCGTGGGCGAATTTCGCTGCGCTGATCCTGACCCCCGGCGCGCCGCTGACGCATCCGGCGCCGCATTGGAGCGTGCTGAAGGCGCGCGAGGTGGGCTGCGAGGTGATCGGCGACGTCGAACTGTTCTGCCGCGAGCGGCGCCGTCACGCGCCGAATGCGCCGTTCGTCGCCATCACCGGAACCAACGGCAAGTCGACCACGACAGCGCTGATCGCGCACCTGATGAAGGTTGCCGGCTACGACACCCAGATGGGCGGCAATATCGGCACCGCGATCCTGTCGCTGGAGCCGCCGCGGATGGGGCGCGTCCATGCGATCGAGATGTCGTCCTACCAGATCGACCTCGCGCCGTCGCTCGATCCTTCGGTCGGCATCCTGATCAACATCAGCGAAGACCACATCGATCGCCACGGTACGCTCGAGCACTATGCGGCGGTGAAGGAGCGGCTGGTTGCCGGCGTGCAGCAGGGCGGTACCGCGATCGTCGGCGTCGATGACGGCTGGTGCCGCAACATCGCCGACCGGCTCGATCGCGTCGGCAAGCGTGTGGTGCGCATCTCCGTGAAGAACCCGCTGCCCGACGGTCTCTATGTCGAGCACGAGACCATCGTGCGCGCTTCGGGCGCGGCACGCAGCGAGATCGCGCGCCTGGGGGGCATCGGCTCGCTGCGCGGCCTGCACAATGCGCAGAACGCGGCCTGCGCCTCTGCCTGCGCGCTGGCGATGGGGATCGCCACGGATGTGTTGCAGAACGGGCTGCGCAGCTTTCCGGGCCTCGCGCACCGCATGGAGCAGGTCGGCCGCCGCGGCAACGTGCTGTTCGTCAACGACTCCAAGGGCACAAATGCGGATGCGGCGGCGCATGCGCTGTCGTCGTTCGCCGACATCTACTGGATCGCCGGCGGCAAGCCGAAGGCCGGCGGCATCACCGGTCTGTCAGAATATTTCCCGCGCATCCGCAAGGCCTATCTGATCGGTGAAGCGGCGGCGGAGTTCTCCGGCACGCTGGGCGATCGCGTGCCGCACGACATGTCCGGCACGCTCGACGTCGCGATCGCCAGCGCCGCGCGCGATGCAGAAATTTCGGGACTTGCGGAAGCTGTCGTGCTGCTGTCGCCGGCCTGTGCGTCGTTCGACCAGTACCGCAATTTCGAAATCCGCGGCGCGGCTTTCCGCGACATCGTCCAGGCACTGCCGGGCGTGAAGCCGGTGGTGTGATTTGCTCCGTCATTCCGGGGCGCACCTCTTGGCGCGAGCCCGGAATCCATTGATCCACGATGATGCGGCCTGATGGATTCCGGGCTCTCGCTTCGCGAGCCCCGGAATGACGGCGATGGCGCTTGCCGAGGCTTCCAAACCTCTCCCTCAAAAGTGATGCATCCCGTTAACCCCTTGGAAACCATCCTGCGCCACGAATGGACGTTATCTCTGCCATCTGGGGACACCCATGCTCGCCCGTGACCAACGCACCCCGTTCTCGGACTGGTGGTGGACCGTCGACAAGTTGCTGCTTGTGGCGATCGCCGCGTTGATGCTGGCCGGTGTCATCCTGTCGCTGGCGGCGAGCCCGCCGGTGGCGACCCGGATCGGGCTCGATCCGTTCCACTTCTTCAACCGCCACGTCATGTTCCTGGTGCCGTCGCTGATCGTGCTGATCGGGGTGTCGTTCATGACGCCGCGGCAGATCCGGCGCACCGCGCTGATCGTGTTCGCAGTCTCGATCGCGCTGATCGTGCTCACGCTTTTGATCGGGCCCGAGGTCAAGGGCTCGCGGCGCTGGATCACGCTGCTCGGCGTCAACATCCAGGCTTCGGAGGCCGCCAAGCCGGCCTTCGTGATCGTCGCGGCCTGGCTGTTCGCGGAATCGACCAAGCGGCCGGAGATGCCGGCGACCTCGATGGCGCTGGTGCTCTTGATGATGCTGGTCACGCTCCTGGTGATGGAGCCGGACTTCGGTCAGACCATGCTGATCCTCACCGTGTGGGGAGCGCTGTTCTTCATCGCGGGCATGCGGATGATCTGGGTGTTCGGGCTCGCCGGCGCCGCCGGCGCGGGCCTGTTCGGCGCCTATTTGCTGGTGCCGCACGTCGCGGGCCGCATCAAGCGCTTCATGAATCCCGCCTCCGGCGACACCTTCCAGGTCGACACCGCGATGGAGGCGTTCTGGAACGGCGGCTGGTTCGGACTCGGGCCGGGCGAGGGTATCGCCAAGCGCAGCCTGCCGGACAGCCACACCGACTTCGTGTTCGCGGTCGCGGCGGAAGAGTTCGGTATCATCCTCTGCCTGATGCTGGTCGCGCTGTTCGGCTTCATCGTGATCCGCACGCTGACCCGCGCCTATGCCACCGAGGACATGTTCTCGCGCTTTGCGGCGTCGGGGCTCGCGATCCTGTTCGGCGTGCAGGCGACCATCAACATGGCGGTCAATCTGCAACTGATCCCGGCCAAGGGCATGACGCTGCCGTTCATCTCCTATGGCGGCTCGTCCTTCGTCTCGCTCGCCTATGGCGTCGGCATGATGCTGGCGCTGACGCGGCAGCGGCCGCGCACCGAGATCGAATCGATGGAAGGCGCCAGTGCTCAGCGCGCCTACGCGTAGGTGGCTCTTGTTGTCATTGCGAGGAGCGAAGCGACGAAGCAATCCATCCGTCCGTTTTGCCGGGCTATGGATTGCTTCGCTTCGCTCGCAATGACGATATAAAAGGCGGTCATGGACAACGCGCCCTTGATTCTGCTGGCGGCCGGTGGCACCGGCGGCCATCTGTTCCCGGCCGAAGCACTAGCCGTGGAACTGTTCAGGCGTGGCCTGCGCGTCCGGCTCGCGACTGACGGCCGCGCGCTGCGCTACTCCGGCCTGTTCGGCCGGGAGAGCATCGACCTGGTGCCGAGCGCCACCGTGCGCAGCCGCAATCCGATCTCGCTGGCGCAGACCGTGCTGATGCTCGGCTACGGCACATTGGTTGCCGCCAACCTGGTGCGCCGGCTGAGGCCCGCGGCCGTCGTCGGCTTCGGCGGCTACCCGACCTTGCCGCCGCTGGTGGCGGCGCGGATGCTCGGCGTTCCCGGCATCATTCACGATGCCAACGCGGTGCTCGGCCGCGCCAACCGGTTCCTCTCCAGCCGCGTCAACGCGATCGCGACCTCGCTGCCCGGCGTGCTCGATCGCGATCCGGCGCTCGCCGGCAAGGCGACCACAGTCGGCACGCCGATGCGGCCGGCGATCCTTGCGGCGGCGGCCGTGAAGTACACGCCGGTCGAGGTGGACGGGCCGCTGCGCCTGCTCGTCGTCGGCGGCAGCCAGGGCGCGCGGGTGATGAGCGACATCGTGCCGCCTGCGATCGAGAAGCTCGCGCCTGCGCTGTGGAGCCGCCTGATCATTACCCAGCAGGTGCGCGACGAGGACATGACCAGGGTGCGCGAGGTCTATGATCGGCTCAAGATCAACGCCGAGCTGGCGCCGTTCTTCCCGGATCTGCCGGCGCGCCTTGCGTCGAGCCAGCTCGCGATCTCGCGTTCCGGCGCCGGCACGGTCGCCGAGCTCGCCGCGATCGGGCGGCCCTCGATCCTGGTGCCGCTGCCGGGCGCGATCGATCAGGACCAGTTCGCCAATGCCGGCGTGCTGTCGCAGGCGAACGGTGCGCTGCGTATCGCACAGAGCGACTTTACGCCCGAGCGGCTGGCGGCCGAGATCACGGCGTTTGCCGCAGAGCCCTCGAGGTTGACCGCGATGGCGGCGGCCGCGCGCAGTGTCGGCCGGCTCGATGCCGCCGAGCGGCTCGCCGATCTGGTGGCGAAAGTGGCGGGTATTTAGGCCGCTTTCGTGGATTTTTCGTCTATGGAATGCCACTGACGGGCTTGTTACGGCCATGTCAGTCTTCCATAAGTCGGAGGACTGCCGGGTGAGCCAGGACACGATGAAGGTGCTAGCAAGATGAGACTGCCGCGCGAGATCGGACCCATTCACTTCGTCGGGATCGGCGGCATCGGCATGAGCGGCATCGCCGAGGTGCTGATCAATCTCGGCTACACCGTGCAGGGCTCCGACGCGTCGGATAATTACAATCTCGATCGGCTGCGCAAGAAGGGCGCCAAGGTCTCAGTCGGCCACGCCGCCGAGAACGTCGACGGCGCCGACGTCATCGTGGTCTCGACCGCGATCAAGCGCGACAATCCCGAACTGATGGCGGCGCGCGAACGGCGCATTCCCGTGGTGCGGCGTGCCGAGATGCTGGCGGAATTGATGCGGCTGAAGAGTTGCGTCGCGATCGCCGGCACCCACGGCAAGACCACCACCACCACGATGGTCGCGACCTTGCTCGATGCCGGCGGGCTCGACCCGACCGTCATCAACGGCGGCATCATCAATGCCTATGGCTCCAACGCGCGGTTAGGCGCCGGCGACTGGATGGTGGTCGAGGCCGACGAGAGCGACGGCACCTTCCTGAAGCTGCCGTCCGATGTCGTCATCGTCACCAATATCGATCCCGAACATCTCGATCACTTCAAGACCTTCGAGGCGATCCAGGACGCGTTCCGCAATTTCGTCGAGAACGTTCCGTTCTACGGTTTCGCCGTGATGTGCACCGACCACCCGGTGGTGCAGACCCTGGTCGGCAAGATCGAGGATCGCCGCATCATCACCTATGGCCAGAACCCGCAGGCCGATGCACAGCTGTTGGATCTCACGCCGATGGGCGGCGGCTCGAAATTCAAGGTCGCAATCCGCGATCGCAAATCCGGCGCGGTCCATGAGATCGCCGATATCATGCTGCCGATGCCGGGGCGCCACAACGCATCCAACGCGACGGCGGCGATCGCGGTCGCGCACGAGCTCGGCGTTTCCGACGACGTCATCCGCCAGGCAATGGCCGGTTTCGGCGGCGTCAAGCGGCGCTTCACCAAGACCGGTGAGACCAACGGCGTTACCGTGATCGACGACTATGGACATCATCCGGTCGAGATCGCAGCCGTCCTGAAGGCGGCGCGCGAATCCACCAACGGCAAGATCGTCGCCGTGGTGCAGCCGCATCGCTACACCCGCCTGCAATCGCTGTTCGAGGAATTCTGCACCTGCTTCAACGATGCCGACGCGGTCGTGGTCGCCGAGGTCTATCCGGCCGGCGAGGCGCCGATCGCCGGTGTCGACCGCGATCATTTCGCCGCCGGCCTGCGCGCCCACGGCCATCGCAACGTTGTCCCGCTGCCGAACGCGGGCGAGCTCGCGAAGATCGTTCACGGTCTCGCCAAGTCCGGCGACCTCGTGGTCTGTCTCGGCGCCGGCAACATCACGCAATGGGCCTACGCGCTGCCCGGCGAATTGAAGGCGCTGGGGTGATGATGTTGTTCGGTTACGATCAGCACCGCCTTTGCGGCTCACCCCTCTCCCTAACCCTCCCCCGCAAGGGGGGAGGGAACCCTTCCGCCGGTGCCTCCCTGACTCGTGCAACGAATCAGAATGCGGTTGTGGCGCCAAGTGAGGTGAGCAGGATCGTCAGACTCCCTCCCCCCTTGCGGGGGAGGGCTAGGGAGAGGGGTAAGCCCCGGGTGGCGACTGCAGATGCAATGCGGCGCCATCTCAATCTAGCTCGCACATCGTTCACCGCGTCATGACCTTCCCCGACATTACGCCCGACCTGAAAGCCGCGATGCCGGAGTTGCGCGGGCGGCTGCTGGCGAACCAGTCGCTGGCCGAGCTGACCTGGTTTCGCGTCGGCGGTCCGGCGCAGGTGCTGTTTACGCCGGCGGATGAAGACGATCTCGCCTATTTCCTGAAGCACCTGCCACAGGAATTGCCGGTCTACGTCGTCGGCGTCGGCTCCAACCTGATCGTGCGCGACGGCGGCATGCCTGGGGTCGTGATCCGGCTGGCGCCGCGCGCGTTCGGCGAAACCAGCGCGGGCGGCGATGTCGTCACTGCCGGCGCTGCTGCGCTCGACAAGCGCGTCGCCGAGACGGCGGCGGCGGCGAACATTGGCGGCATGGAATTCTTTTTCGGCATTCCCGGCACGGTCGGTGGCGCGCTGCGCATGAACGCCGGCGCCAACGGCGGCGAGACCAAGGATGTGCTGGTCGAGGCCGTCGGCGTCGGCCGCGACGGCGTGAAGCATACATTCAGCAATGCCGACATGAAGTTCGTCTATCGCAATTCGGGTGTCGATCCGTCTGTTGTCTTCACCTCGGCGCGCTTTCGCGGCAGGATCACCGATGCGGATGCGATCCGCGCCCGCATGAGCGAGGTGCAGGCCCATCGCGAGACCGCGCAGCCGATCCGCGAGAAGACCGGCGGCTCGACCTTCAAGAACCCGCCCGGCAACAGCGCCTGGAAGCTGATCGACGCCGCCGGCTGCCGCGGCCTCAAGGTCGGTGGCGCGCAGGTGTCGGAGATGCACTGCAATTTCCTGATCAACACCGGCAACGCCACCGGGCACGACATCGAGACGCTCGGAGAGACGGTGCGCGAACGGGTCAAGCAAACCAGCGGCATTGAGCTACATTGGGAAATCAAGCGGATCGGGAAAAGCTGATGCAGGTGACCATTCTGTTCGGCGGCACCAACAAGGAGCGGCTGGTCTCGGTCGCGAGCACGCAGGCGCTGCACCGCGCGCTGCCCGACGCGGACCTGTGGTTCTGGGACGTTGACGACACCGTGCACGCGGTGACGTCCGAGAAGCTGCTTGGCCATTCGCGGCCCTTCGAGGTCGATTTCAAGCCCGACGGGCGCGGCATCGCGCTCGACCAGGCGCTCGACAAAGCGAGCGCCGAGCAGCGCGTGCTGGTGCTCGGCCTGCACGGTGGCCGCGCCGAGAATGGCGAATTGCAGGCGATGTGCGAGTTGCGCGGCGTTGCGTTCACCGGCTCCGGCTCGGCGTCGTCGCATCTCGCGTTCGACAAGCCGTCGGCCAAGCGCTTCGCGGCGATCGCCGGCCTCAACGCACCGCAGGGCATCACCGTCGCACAGCTCGACGAGGCCTTCGCGCAACATGGCAGGCTGATCGCAAAGCCGGCCAAGGACGGATCGAGCTACGGGCTGATCTTCGTCAACGCACAGCAGGATCTCGTCGCGGTCCGCAATGCCGCCAAGCATGAAGACTATCTGATCGAGCCGTACGTCACGGGCGTGGAGGCGACCTGCGGGGTGCTCGAGCAATCCGACGGCACGGTGTTGGCGCTGCCGCCGGTCGAGATCGTGCCCGGGGAGGGAGCCTTCGACTACACAGCCAAATACCTTCTGAAGTCGACCCAGGAGATTTGTCCCGGCCGCTTCGCGCCCGAGGTCAGTGCCGCGATCATGGATCATGCGTTGAAGGCGCATCGCGCGTTGTCCTGCGCCGGGTACTCGCGCAGCGATTTCATCGTATCGGCCAATGGCCCGGTCTACCTCGAGACCAACACGCTGCCGGGCCTCACCGCGGCATCGCTGTACCCTAAGGCCTTGAAAGCACAGGGGATCGCTTTTGCCGACTTCCTCAACGACCAGATCGAGCTCGCCCGCCGCCGCGCCAGAAGTTAAGGCCGATCAGGCGGGAACCCGCCCGACTCGGCCGGATGGAACCCGGGCGCTGTTGCTAAAATGCTAACGGGTACGCGGCAAAGTACTCACAGCGTTGATCAAAATACGCTCCAGGCCGAACTCATTTACCGTTTGTTTACCAGGAAGCCCGAAGGTTAACGCTGGCGGCGCATGTAGCGCTTGGCTGCCGGGGCGTGAGCTGTCGCGGAATTCCGCTTCGAGGATCGCAACCAGGGAACAGGGGGCCACTCTAATCCCACCGGTCTTGCCGAGACGTGATTTGTGCCGGGACCCGCGGGGTTTGCGGGCGCAACACGTGACGAGTTCGTGCAATGGATGGTGCAGGACGCCTCACTCGATCGCTGCGATCGCTGGGGCCTCAAGCTGACCTGAGAGCAGCCGCTATTGGAGCGGCAGTGCTGCTGCGCGAGTATGTCGGCGCCCATCTCGCTCGTCGCCGTCGCGCGCGTTCCGCAAAGCGGCCGCAGGTGATCGATCGCGAGCCGCCGAACCGCTACATCCAGATGGTCGAACGCTATCTGCCGCGCCGCATCGGCCTGGTGGCGACGCTCGCGATCCTGTTCGGCAGCCTGGGCTTCGGCATCGTCAAGGGCGGCCACCTCGAAGAGTTCACCACGGCGCTCAGCGACACCCGCAACGCGCTGGCCAATTCCGCAGGCTTCCGCATCACCACCGTCGGCATCAACGGCCGCAAGCAGCTGAGCCAGGACGAGGTGCTTGCGATCGGCGGCGTCAACGGCCGCTCCTCGCTGCTGTTCCTCGACGCCGATACCGTGCGCGCCAAGTTGAAGGCCAATCCCTGGATCGCGGACGCCACGATCCTCAAGCTCTATCCGGGCCGGTTGCAGATCGACATTGTCGAGCGCACCGCCTTCGCGCTGTGGCAGCAGAACGGTCGCCTGTCGGTGATCGCCTCCGACGGCGCCGTGCTCGAGCCCTACGTCACGCGCCGCTTCCTCAATCTGCCGCTGGTGGTGGGCAAGGGGGCGGACACCCGCGCCCAGGACTTCCTTGCGCTGCTCGACCGCTACCCGCAGGTGCGCGCGGTGACCAAGGCCGCGATCTTCGTCGGCGAACGGCGCTGGAACCTGCGCCTGAAGGACGGCCTCGACGTCCGGCTGCCGGAGAACGACGTCGGCAACGCGCTCGCCGCGCTCTCCAGGCTCGACAGGGACGAGAAGCTGTTCTCGCGCGACATCGTCGCCGTCGACATGCGGCTGCCCGATCGCCTGATCGTGCAATTGTCCGAGGAAGCCGGCAAGGCGCGTGACGAATTGTTCAAGGACAAGAAGTCCAAGAAGAAGGCCGGTGACTCCGCATGACCGGCCTCGATCGCAATCTGACCCCGAAGACCCGCCCGATGCAGAAGCGCACCGCGATGGTGGCTTCGCTCGATGTCGGCTCCAGCAAGATCGCCTGCATGATCGCACGGCTCCGGCCGTCGCCGCCGAACGAGGCGCTGCGCGGCCGCACCCATGCGGTCGAGCTGATCGGCTACAGCCAGATCCAGTCGCGCGGCGTCAAGGCCGGCTCCGTCGTCGATCTCGCCGAATGCGAGAAGGCGGTGCGCCATGCCGTCGCGCTGGCCGAGCGCATGGCCAAGGTCCGCGTCGAATCCGTCCTGCTGTCGGTCTCCGGCGGCAGGCAGCATGGTCAGCTGGTTGAAGCCGCAGCCGATATCCGCGGCGGCTCGGTCACCTCGGACGATATCAGCCGCGTCACCTCGGCCGGCATGCGCCACGCCGCCGGTGCCGGCCGCACCGTGCTGCACGCGCTGCCGGTCGGCTACGCGCTCGACGGCGTCAAGGGCATCCGCGATCCCAGGGGCATGGTGGCGCGCCAGTTCGGCGTCGACATGAACGTGGTGACGTCGGATGCGACGGTTGCCAAGAACCTGATGCTGGTGGTCGAGCGCTGCCATCTCAATGTGGAAGCCATGGCGTCGAGCCCCTATGTCGCGGGCCTCTCGGTGCTGACCGATGACGAGGCCGATCTCGGCGCTGCCGTCGTCGAGATGGGCGCGGGCTCGACCACGATCGCGACTTACTCCGGCGGCCGCCTCGTGCACGCATCCGGATTTGCGCTCGGTGGGCAACACATCACGATGGATCTTGCGCGCGGCATCGGCGCATGCATTGCGGATGCCGAGCGAATCAAGACTTTATACGGCACAGTGCTGACCGGCGGTTCGGACTCGCGTGAGCTGATGTCCGTTCCCGCTGCGGGGGATGATCGGGAGACACCGCAAATCGTGTCCCGCGCCACGATCGCGAACATTGTCCGGCATCGCGCCGAGGAGATTTTCGAAATGGTCCGTGACCGGCTCGCGGATTCCCCCTTTGCGGCAGAGCCGAGGGCGCGCGTCGTGCTGAGCGGCGGCGCATCGCAGCTCACCGGCACCGTCGAGCTTGCCGCCCGTATCCTGAACCGTCAGGTCCGCATCGGTCGCCCGCTCGGTTTCGGCCGGCTGCCGAACGAGGCGAAGGGCGCCTCGTTCTCGGTGCCGACGGGCCTCTTGGTCTATCCGCAATACGCACATCTTGAACATGTCGAACCGCGGCGCACGCGGCAGCTCAGGACAGGGACAGACGGTTACTTCGGAAAGGTCGGACGATGGCTTCGCGAGGGCTTCTGATGACCGCACCCCGGCTCACTGCATTTTCACCAGCTCCCGCGGCCAGCGGCCGGGACGAACCAACGCGCGCATAATCGAGAGAGGCAACCATGGCACTCAATCTGACACCCCCTGACATCAGCGAGCTGAAACCGCGGATCACCGTCTTCGGCGTCGGCGGCGCGGGTGGTAATGCCGTCAACAACATGATCACCGCCGGGTTGCAGGGCGTCGACTTCGTCGTCGCCAACACCGACGCTCAGGCGCTGACCATGTCGAAGGCGCAGCGCATCGTCCAGATGGGCACCCAGGTGACCCAGGGCCTCGGCGCCGGTTCGCAGCCCGATGTCGGTGCTGCGGCGGCGCAGGAAGTCATGGACGAGCTGCGCGATCATCTCACCGGCGCCAACATGGTGTTCGTCACCGCCGGCATGGGCGGCGGCACCGGCACCGGTGCTGCGCCCGTGATCGCCAAGGCTGCCCGCGAAATGGGTATCCTCACCGTCGGCGTGGTCACCAAGCCGTTCCACTTCGAAGGTCAGCGCCGCATGCGCACCGCCGAGCACGGTATTTCCGAGCTCCACAAGGTAGTCGACACGCTGCTGATCATCCCGAACCAGAACCTGTTCCGGGTCGCCAACGAGAAGACCACCTTCGCCGACGCGTTCGCGATGGCCGACCAGGTGCTGTACTCGGGCGTCGCCTGCATCACCGACCTGATGGTCAAGGAAGGCCTGATCAACCTCGACTTCGCCGACGTCCGCGCAGTGATGCGTGAGATGGGCAAGGCGATGATGGGCACCGGCGAGGCCACCGGCGAGAAGCGTGCGCTGACCGCCGCGGAGGCCGCGATCGCCAACCCGCTGATCGACGACAGCTCGATGAAGGGCGCCCGCGGCCTCTTGATCTCGATCACGGGCGGCAAGGACCTCACCCTGTTCGAGGTCGACGAAGCCGCAACCCGCATCCGCGAAGAAGTCGATGCCGACGCCAACATCATCGTCGGCGCCACCTTCGACGAATCGCTCGACGGCATCATTCGCGTCTCTGTGGTCGCAACCGGCATCGAGCAGGCCGCGATCGCGTCCCGTGCCCAGGCGCCCGCGCAGCAGTCGGGTGGTTCGCCGGAGAGCCGGCTGGCCGATCTCACCGCCCGCCTGCGTGCCGACAATCAGCGCATGGCCGAGCGGGCCCAGAAGCTGGAACCGCCGACCGGCGTGACCGTTGCGCCGATTGCGGCTCCGGCCGCAGCCCAGCAGCGTCCGGCCGTCGAGCGCGCCGCGCTCGCGGCGATCGCAGCCGCAGTTGCCCCGGACAGCGCACCGGCTGCCCAGGCGCCGCTGCAGCAGGCCTCCTACGGTGACGTCACCGTGCGCCCGATCGCCCAGAAGCCCTCGTTGTTCCCGGACCACGAGGCGTCCCGGGCCGAGCAGCACGAACCGATGCCGCCCGAGACCTTCATCCCGCAGGCGGCCGAGCGTTCGCCGGTCCGTGCTCCGCGGATGCCGAAGTTCGAGGATCTGCCGATGCCGGCGCAGGCGGAAATCCGCCAGGCCAGCGGTGACGGTGAGGCTGAACACCCGCAGAAGACCCGGCTGTCGCTGTTGCAGCGGCTGGCCAATGTCGGCCTCGGCCGCCGCGACGAAGAGACCGAGCCGCCGATCGCGGCCCGCGCCTCCGGTCCGGCCATGCCGACGATGCCGCCGCTGCCCGAGCGCAAGCCGGCCCGCAGCGTCGCGCAGCAGATCTCGGCAAACGAATCGCCGGTATCGGAATATGCGAAGCGCCCGGCACCGCAGGGATTGGACGCTCATGGCCGTCAGGCGCCTGTTGCTCCGGCGCCACAGGGCGACGACCATCTTGATATCCCGGCCTTCCTGCGCCGGCAGGCAAACTGAGTTTTGTTACAACCTTGATCACAAAGAAGGCCTCGGCGGGGAACCGTCGGGGCCTTCTCCTTTTGATGGGCAGCCGGTAAACAAGCAACTGATTTTAAATCATTAATTATTCTTTCGGTGGTCAGATGATCGCCCGCCGAGGACCGTTTTCGCTGCCGCAATTTGGTTAACCTTGGGCGTGAATGCGGCGGAGATGGGGTAACAATCGGTAAAGAAGCGTGAGTTGGCGCGGTTTAGGAAATCACTATGGTCTCCCGTGACTTGGGGAGCTCAAGCGAGTCGGCCTTGGGGAAGTTTGGCCACTTGAATTGAGTGAAGTCGGGTAGTGGGCATTATCGAATGAAATTCAGCCGCCAAACAACGCTTCGGTCGCAAGCCACCGTGACTGGCGTAGGCGTTCATTCCGGTCTTCCTGTCAGTCTCACGTTGGGACCTGCACCTGTTGATGCAGGTTTTATTTTTGTCCGCACCGGTCTCGATGGTGCTGACCGCGAAGTTACGGCCACCGCCGACGCCGTGATCGCAACCGAATTTGCGACAGTGCTGGGTGACCGCGAAGGGCCGCTGGTCTCGACTGCCGAGCATGTGCTCGCGGCGCTGCGCGGCATGGGCGTCGACAACGCCACGATCGAAGTCGATGGCGCCGAAGTTCCGATCATGGACGGCAGCGCCGCGGCGTTTGTCGCAGCAATCGATCAGGCCGGCATCGTGACCCAGCCCGGTGTCCGCCGCTTCATCCAGGTGCTGAAGCCGGTGCAGGTCAAGATCGGCGATGCGATGGGCGAGCTGCGTCCGTTCGCCGGCGGTTTCCGCGTCGAGGTCGAGATCGATTTCACCAACAAGGTGATCGGCCAGCAGACCTTCTCCTTTGATCTTTCGCCGGAAGGCTTCCGCCGCGAGGTTGCGCGCGCCCGCACCTTCGGCTGCATGAACGACGTGGCGCGGCTGTGGGGCGCAGGCTTCGCGCTCGGCGCCTCCTTCGACAACACGGTGGTGTTCGACGAGGCCCGCCTGCTCAACGCTGAGGGCCTGCGCTACGCCAACGAATGCGCCCGCCACAAGGTGCTCGACGTGATCGGCGACCTCGCGCTGGCCGGCCTGCCGCTGCTCGGTAGCTATCGTTCGGTATGCGGCGGTCACAAGCTCAACAACGCAGTGCTGAAGGCGCTGCTGGCCGACCGCAGCGCTTGGCGCGTGGTCGAATCGGAGACCGCTCGGCGGCCGGTCCGCGGCCATGTCGAAGCCGGTGCAGGCACCGTGGGCGGTCTCGTGGCCCCAGCCTACGGCCCGGACGTGTCCTGATCGCCGCAGGTCTTGATCGTCTAGCCGGTCGGGCCCAATTTCCGTAATAACCACAGCAGGCTGTGAGCATCGTCGGGTCGCCTTATTCCCGGCGGAATGGCTCCGTATTCGGTTGGTCCACGGTCATTTTTCGGTTAAACAGGCCCGCGGTTGCCCAACATGGCGCCAACGGCACCAGAGATATTGCATCCATGATCGCGGTTCATGGGTGGAGTGGGGTCGCCGTTAACCGCATCAAAGGCGTCAGGTTTTACAATTCATGTCGGCAATGCGTATGGCGCTCGAACCACGCTCTCCTTCTGACGTCTCCGGCCTGACCAAGGCCGTGCGTACGCTGCGCTTTGCGGCGGGCCTGGTCGTGCTGGCAATGCCGCTCTCAGGCTGCGGCACCGGCGCGCTCTGGGACAAGTTCATGGCCAAGGACGACACGTTCGTCGATGAGCCCGCGGACAAGCTCTACAATGAGGGCTTGTACATGATGAACGAGAAGAAGGATCTGAAGGCCGCCTCGAAGAAGTTCGAGGAAGTCGACCGTCAGCATCCCTATTCGGACTGGGCGCGCAAGTCGCTGCTGATGTCGGCCTATTCGTATTACCAGGCCGGCGACTATGACAGCTGCATCGGCTCCGCGACCCGCTACGTCACGCTGCATCCCGGCAGCCCGGACGCCGCCTACGCCCAGTACCTGATTGCGGCATCGCATTTCGACCAGATCCCGGACATCTCGCGCGACCAGGGCCGCACCGAGAAGGCGATCGCCGCGCTCGAAGAGGTGGTGCGCAAATATCCGACCTCGGAATACGCCACCCAGGCCAAGAACAAGATCCAAGCCGCCCGCGACCAGCTCGCCGGCAAGGAGATGGCGGTCGGCCGCTATTACGTCGAGAAGCGCGACTACACCGCCGCGATCAACCGCTTCAAGACCGTGGTCACGCAGTACCAGACCACGCGCCATGTCGAAGAGGCGCTCTACCGGCTCACCGAGGCCTATATGGCGATCGGCATCGTCGGCGAGGCGCAGACCGCAGCCGCCGTGCTCGGCCACAATTTTCCGGACAGCCGCTGGTACAAGGACGCATATAATCTAGTAAAGTCCGGCGGTCTCGAGCCGAGCGAGAATCAGGGATCCTGGATCAGCAGGACCTTCAAGAAGATAGGTCTCGGCTAGGAATTGTCCTCGCATGCTGGCCCGTCTGTCGATCCGTGACATCGTCCTGATCGAACGGCTCGATATCGAATTTTCCCGTGGCCTGGCGGTGCTGACCGGCGAAACCGGCGCCGGCAAATCGATCCTGCTCGATGCCTTTGCGCTGGCACTCGGCGGCCGCGGTGACGCCGGCCTCGTGCGCCATGGCGCCGAGCAAGGGCAGGTCACCGCCACGTTCGATGTTCCGAAGGGGCACCCGGCGGCCAGGATCTTGGCCGAGAACGGCCTCGATGACACCGGCGAGATGATCCTGCGCCGCGTGCAGCTTGCCGACGGCCGCACCCGCGCCTTCATCAACGACCAGGCGATCAGCGTGCAGACCCTGAAGGCGGTCGGCGCGGTTCTGGTCGAGATCCACGGCCAGCACGACGAGCGCGCTCTGGTCGATGCCTCCACCCATCGCCAGCTGCTCGACGCCTTCGCCGGCCACGAGAAGGATGTCGCGGCGCTGGAAGCGCTGTGGGATATCAGGCGCACCGCCGGCACCGCGCTCGACGAGCATCGCGCCGGCATGGAGCGTGCCGCCCGCGAGGCCGATTATCTGCGCCATGCCTCCCAGGAGCTGAAGGCGCTGGCGCCGAAGGAGGGCGAGGAGACCGAACTCGCCAACCGCCGCACCACCATGATGCAGGGCGAGAAGGTCGCGACCGATCTGCGCGAGGCGCAGGAAGCGATCGGCGGCTCGCATTCGCCGGTGTCGGCCCTGTCCGCGGCGGTACGGCGGCTGGAGCGGCGCGCCGCCAATGCGCCGGCGCTGATCGAGCCGGCGGTGAAAGCGATCGACATCGCGATCAACGCGCTGGAAGAGGCCGACCAGCACCTCCACGCCGCGCTGGCGGCGACCGATTTCGATCCGGCCGAGCTCGAGCGCATCGAGGAGCGGCTGTTCGCGCTGCGCGCGGCCTCGCGCAAATATTCGACGCCGGTGGATCTGCTGGCCGCGCTGGCCGCGCAATATGCCGGCGACGTCGCGCTGATCGATGCCGGCGCTGATCAGCTCAAGAAGCTGGAGGCGGCCGCTGCCGAAGCCGACAAGCGCTATGCTGCTGCGGCGACAAAGCTGTCGGCGGCGCGCAGCAAGGCGGCCGAGAAGCTCAACAAGGCCGTCAATGCCGAGCTCGCACCGCTCAAGCTCGAGCGCGCGAAATTCATGACGCAGGTCGAGAGCAACGCGGCCGCGCCGGGTCCGCAGGGCATCGACCGCGTCGAGTTCTGGGTCCAGACCAATCCCGGCACCAAGCCGGGGCCGATGATGAAGGTCGCCTCCGGCGGTGAGCTGTCGCGCTTCCTGCTGGCGCTGAAGGTCGTGCTGGCCGATCGCGGCTCGGCGCCGACCCTGGTGTTCGACGAAATCGACACCGGCGTCGGCGGCGCGGTGGCGGATGCGATCGGCTCGCGGCTGGCGCGTCTCGCCGGCAAGGTGCAGGTGATGGCGGTGACGCATGCGCCGCAGGTCGCAGCTCGCGCCAGCCAGCATCTTCTGATCTCCAAGGATGCGCTCGACAAGGGCAAGCGCGTCGCCACCCGCGTCAACGCGCTCGCCGCCGACCATCGCCGCGAAGAGATCGCGCGCATGCTGGCCGGCGCCGAGATCACCGCGGAGGCGAGGGCGGCCGCGGAACGGCTGCTGCGGGCGGCGAGTTAGTTCGCCGATGGCCACCAAAACGAAGAAAGCGCTGGTCGACGTCGACAAGCTCACCAAGGCGCAGGCCAAGGTCGAGTTGATGCGGCTTGCGCTCGAGCTCGAAGGCCACGACAAGCGCTACTACCAGGACGACGCGCCCAGCGTTACCGATGCCGAATACGACGCGCTGCGGCAGCGTTACAACGCGATCGAGAAGCGCTTCCCCGAATTCGTCACGGCGGAATCGCCGTCGCAGAAGGTCGGCGCCGCACCGTCGGGGCGCTTCAGGAAGGTCCGCCATTCCGTCCCGATGCTGTCGCTCGACAACGCGTTTGCGGAAGCCGACGTGGTCGACTTCGTTGGGCGCATCACGCGCTTCCTCAAGCTGCCGGACGACAAGATCGATTTCTCGGCCGAGCCGAAAATCGACGGCCTCTCGATGTCGCTGCGCTACGAGGGCGGCGAGCTCGTTACTGCTGCGACGCGCGGCGACGGCGCCGAGGGCGAGGACGTCACCGCCAACATCCGCACGCTTGAGGATGTGCCGCAGAAGCTCAAGGGCCGCAATGTGCCCGAGATCTGCGAGGTGCGCGGCGAGGTCTACATGACCAAGAAGGCGTTCCTCGCGCTCAACGAGCGGCAGAAGGCGGCCGGCGACACCATCTTCGCCAATCCGCGCAATTCGGCGGCCGGCTCGCTGCGGCAGAAGGATCCTGGCATCACCGCTTCGCGGCCGCTTGGTTTCTTCGCCTATGCCTGGGGCGAGATGAGCGCGATGCCGGAGGATACCCAGACCGGTATGATCCACTGGTTCGAGCGCTGCGGCTTCAAGACCAATCCGCTGACCAAGCTGTGTCACTCGGTCGAGGAGCTGATTGCCTTCCATCGCAAGATCGAGGAGCAGCGCGCCGAGCTCGACTACGACATCGACGGCGTCGTCTACAAGGTCGATCGCATCGACTGGCAGGAGCGGCTCGGCTTCGTGTCGCGCACGCCGCGCTGGGCGATCGCGCACAAATTCCCGGCCGAGCGCGCCATGACCGTGCTGCGCGACATCGAGATCCAGGTCGGACGCACCGGCTCGTTCACGCCGGTCGGCAAGCTCGAGCCGGTCGGCGTCGGCGGCGTGATCGTACAGAACGTCACGCTGCACAATGAGGACTACATCAAGGGCATCGGCAACAAGGGCGAGGTGCTGCGCGAGGGACGCGACATCAGGATCGGCGACACCGTGGTGATCCAGCGCGCCGGCGACGTGATCCCGCAGGTCGTCGATGTTGTGATCGACAAGCGGCCGAAGAGCGCGAAGGAATTCCATTTCCCGAAGAAGTGCCCATGCCCGCTGCACACCGACGTGGTGCGCGAGGAGACCGCGACCGGCGAAGAGGGCTCGCGGCTGCGCTGCAGCGGCGAGTTCGCCTGTCCGTTCCAGAAGGTCGAGCACCTCATCCTGTTCGTGTCGCGCCGCGCCTTCGACATCGACGGCCTCGGCGTGAAGCAGCTGCAATATTTCTTCGACGCGGGCTGGGTCAAGGAGCCCGCCGACATCTTCACGCTGCCGAAGCGCAACGCGAAGCTGAAGCTCGAGGACATCGAGGGCTACGGCGAGACCTCCGTGCGCAATCTGTTCGCCGCGATCGACAGCCGCCGCCGGATCGGTCTGGAACGCTTCATCTATGCGCTCGGCATGCGCCATGTCGGCGAGACCACCGCGCTGGCGCTGGCGCGCGGCTACGGTTCATGGGACGCGTTCCACGATGCCTGCCTCAAGGTCGCCAGGGGCGACGAGGAGGCGATCGCCGAGATGGACGCGCTCGACCAGATCGGCGACACCGTGATCAAGAGCATCGCGGACTATTTCGGCGAGAGCCACAATCGCGGCATTGTCGAACGGCTGACCGCCGAGCTCGACGAGATCATCGACGCCGAGAAGCCGAAGAGCAATTCGGCGGTGGCCGGCAAGACCGTGGTGTTCACCGGCTCGCTGGAAAAGATGACGCGCGACGAGGCCAAGGCGACGGCTGAGCGGGTGGGCGCCAAGGCGGCCGGTTCGGTGTCGAAGAAAACCGACTATGTGGTCGCGGGGCCGGGCGCCGGCTCGAAGCTTGCCGAGGCCCAGAAGCACGGCGTCCAGGTGCTGACCGAAGACGAGTGGCTGAAGCTGATTGGGGAGTAGGCGGTGCCGCAGTTGCCACTGTCGTCCTCCGCGAAAGCGGGGGACCCAGTATTCCAGAGGCCGCAGTGATTTACCCGATAGGCCGCGGCGTACTGGATCCCCCGCTTTCGCGGGGGATGACGAGGTGAGGATGTGACGCATTCGCGCGCCTCACATCATCCCCTGCTCGTCCTCTTCCGCCTGCGCGATCAGCTCCTCGCTTACCATCACGTTCCGCCGCGGCACCACGAAGATCATGGTGCAGGCGCAGGCGATCGAGATCGCGAAGATCGCCGATGTCAGCGGCAGGGTCGTCGTGGAGTGGCCGCCGAGATAGGCGCCGAATTGCGAGATCAGCGAGCCGATGCCCTGCTGCAGGAAGCCCATGGCGCCGGAGGCGGTGCCGGCCGCCTCGGGGCGGATGCTGATGGCGCCGGCGGCGGAATTGGCCATCACGAAGGCATTGGCGACCATCACGATCATCTGGGTGCCGAACAGCCAGAGCGGCGCCTGGTTCAGCCCGGCAAAACTCCAGATCAGGTTCAGCAGGCTGCCGCCGAGCTGCAGCGCGAGGCCGAACCAGATCAGTTTCTCCAGCGAGTGCCGCGGCGCGAACCGCACGCACAAGAGATTGCCGATGAAGTAGCCGAACCCCGTCATCGCGAACCACGCGCCATATTCGGCGCTGCTGCGGCCCATCTGGGTCACCACGATGTAGGGGCCGCCGCCGGCGAAGGCGAAGATGATCTGCGACGCCAGCACCTGGCACATGAGATAGCCGACGAAGGCGCGGCTGCGCAGCAGTCCGCCGAGGTCGCCGCGAAAGCTCGAACTGTCGGCGCGGTCGCGGCGGGTCTCGGGCAACGCCAATGCGATGAAGATCGTGACGGTCAGCGACGCCGCGGTGATGAGATAGAGGATCGCGCGCCAGCCGAATGCGGTTTCCAGAAGGCCGCCGGTCAACGGGCTGACCATCTGCGCGATCATCAGCGCGGCGACGACGAGGCTGATCATGGCGCCGACCCGCTCGCGTGGATAGAGATCGCGGATGATGGCACGGCTGATCACCATGCCGCTGGCGCCGCCGAGCGCCTGGAAGAAGCGAGCGGCGATCAGCTGCGGCAGGGTCTCGGCGAACACCGAGCCGATGCCCGCCACCACCATCAGGCCGAGGCCTGCGAGCAGCACCGGGCGGCGGCCGAACTTGTCGGACAGCGGACCCATGATGAGCTGCGAGAGCGCAATGCCGACCATGTAAAGCGACACGGTCATCTGCGCGATGCCGATGTCGCGGCCGAAAGTGCTCGCCAGCACCGGCAGCGCCGGGACCAGCATGTAGAGCGAGATCGGCGCGACGCCCGTCATCACGACGAGCATCAGCAGCATAACCTTCGATGTCGCGATGTTGTCTTTAGCCGCGCCGGGCGGCTTGCCCATCACGCCGTGCATTCAGGTCCGTTTCCGCATTGTGGAACGACTGTAGCGTGGCCGTTCGTGCGGAATACGGGTGTTTCGGCATACGCCCATGCGATTTCGGATGACGATGTCGTGATGTTTCGTCTCGCGCAATTAGGTCGCTGTCGTCGGCCGCAAACTCCGCTGTCGTCCTCCGCGAAAGCGGGGGACCCAGTATTCCAGAGGCCGCCGTTGTTGAGCCGATAGGCCGCGGCGTACTGGATCCCCCGCTTTCGCGGGGGATGACACTGAATGTGAGGAGGGGGAACGTAAAGGTGACGCCGCTACGTCAGCGCCGCCGTGGCCTCGTCGAGCCAGAGCTTGGTGGCGTTGTCGTCGAGATGCGGGCGCACCGTGCGCGCGACGCGGGCGTGGTAGTCGTTGAGCCAGGCCAGTTCACCGGAGCTCAGCATGCTCACCTCGATCAGGCGGCGATCGATCGGCGCCAGGGTCAGCGTCTCGAAGGCGTTGACCGGCTTCTCGGCGCCGGCAATGTCGGTGCCGATCACAAGTTCGAGGTTCTCGATCCGGATGCCATAGGCGTCGGTCTTGTAGTAGCCGGGCTCGTTGGACAGGATCATGCCGCGCTTCAGCGGCGTGGTGCCGAGCTTCGAGATCCGCGCCGGGCCTTCATGGACACTGAGATAGCTGCCGACGCCGTGGCCGGTGCCGTGCTCGAAATCGATCCCGGCCTGCCAGAGATATTGCCGCGCCAGCGTGTCGAGCTGCGCGCCGGTGGTACCGTCGGGGAAGACCGCGCGGGCGATTGCGATATGGCCGCGCAGCGCGCGGGTGAAGCGGTCGCGCATCTCGTCGGTCGGCTGGCCGATCGCGATGGTGCGGGTGACGTCGGTGGTGCCGTCCTGATATTGCGCGCCGGAATCGATCAGCAGCAGGTCGCCGGGCTCGATGCGGCGGTTGCTCTTGCGCGTCACGCGGTAATGCACGATGGCGCCGTTCGGCCCGGTGCCGGCGATGGTCGGGAACGAGACGTCCTTGAGCGCGCCGGTCTGGCGGCGGAACGTCTCCAGCGCCTCGACGGTGTCGATCTCGGTGAGGGCGCCGGACGGCGCCTCGCGGTCGATCCAGGCGAGGAAGCGGGTCAGCGCCACCGCGTCGCGCTGATGCGCCGTGCGCGTGCCCTCGATCTCGGTGATGTTCTTGACCGCCTTCAGCAGGCTGACCGGATCGTTGCCGCGCACCGGCTTGCCGCCGGCACCCGAGATCAGGCGGCTCAGAGCGTCCGCGGCGGTCGCGCTGTCGAGTGCGATCGAGGCGCCGCGCCTGGCGAGCTCGGTGAGCTTCGGTGCCAGCGCCGCCGGCTCCTCGACATCGGCCGACTGTTCGAGATGGTCGCGGGTCGAGTTGGACAGCTTGCGGTGATCGATGAACACCAGCGGCCGGCCTTCCTTCGGCACCACCGCGTAGGACAGCGGCAGCGGCGTGTGCGAGACGTCGGCGCCGCGGATATTGAAGGCCCAGGCCACCGCGTGGCTGTCGGAGAGCACCAGCGCATCGGCGCCGAGCTTGTTGATCTCGAGCCGGATGCGCTTGAGCTTCTCGGCTTCGATCTCGCCGGAAAACTGCGCGCCGTGAACAGAGACCGGGCCGAGCGGCGGTGCCGGACGTTCGTGCCAGATCGTATCGACCGGGTTGCCGTCGACGGCGACCAGCTCGGCGCCCGCCTTGGTGCAGGCTGCCGCCAGCCGTTCGGCTGCCGCAGAAGTGTGCAGCCAGGGGTCAAATCCTAGGCGGTCGCCGGCCGCCAGATGCCGGGTCAGCCAGTGCTCCGGCGGCGGCTCGACCAGCGGCTCGACCTGCCAGGCCTTGCGGTCGACCTGCTTGGCGGCCTGCAAGGTGTAGCGGCCGTCGACGAACAGGGCGGCTTCCTTGCTCAGCACGATCGCGAGCCCGGCCGATCCGGTGAAGCCTGTGAGCCAGGCGAGCCGCTCCTCGGATGCGGCAACATATTCATTCTGCTGCTGATCGGCGCGCGGAACCACAAATCCCGTCAGCTTGCGCCGCGCCAGTTCCTCGCGCAGCGCGCTCAGCCGTGCGGTCAGCGCCACGCCGCCTTCGGGTTCTTCGAACGTCTGGAAATGGGCTTCGAACATCGCTGTCGTACTCTCTTCGGGTCGAGCATGAGCTTCGCGCAAGTGCAGTCAAGCGTGACCATATTTTTGGCATAACTTCTGCTTGAAACATGGCATAGTAGAACTGACCGGACGATGTCCACTGCACGTCGATGGTCAAGCGTACGGGGAGTGTCCAGGAGTGTCTCAACTCAACGGTGAGGAGATGCCCGATGCCTGCATTCACGTTTGAGAAGATCTCGCCGCCGATCCCCCGCGGCCCGATCGCGCCGGTCGAACAGAAGCCGCGCGGCGTCATCGTCCAGATGCTGGATCGCTTTGCCGAGGCGCGTGCCCGGCGTGCAGCCAGTCAGGACAAGGTCGAGGCGGCCGGCCGCGATTCCGGTGCGCCCAAATAGCCGGTCCGCAGATTGCGTCTACTGCGCGAGGTCCGACGCCTTCACCACGGTCGCATTGACGACCCTGGTGCCGTCGAGTTCGCGTACGATCCGCTCATCGGGGCCGACGATACCGAGATCGAATTCGCGCTCAAGCGTCAGTAGCGTCATGCGCTGACCGACGATGACGACGACGGTCATGTCGAGCGTCTCGCCGGAGATCGCCCATTCCTTGAGCTCGTTGCGAAACGGCTCCCTGCGCCAGGCGTCGGGGAAGCCCGGATCGCATCTGACCTCGAGACCGTCGTCCGACGTGGTCAGGACAAGCTTCGATCTGGAGGGCTTCCAGTGCTCCTCCAGCAGTTCATTGAGCAGCCAGACGCAGCTGAACGTGCGGCACTCCGCCGGCCGGCTTGGGTAGATCCGGCAGCCGCGCCCCGGCTTGCAATGCGGACACCATGTATTGGCGGGCTTCGCCAGTTCCTCGATCGCCATCACCTTGCAGCAGAGCGTGCAGTCACCGCACTGTCTGCCGGTGGTGGTCATTTAGAGCATGATCCGGAAAAGTGGGAACCGGTTTTCCGAAAAGATCATGCTCAGACAAGAAGAAAAGATCATGATGCGATTTTGCATCATGATCTTGAGCGCAGCAGCAGGCTGCTCCAGCCCTCGATCTTCAGATGCCGCAGCGGCACCAGCCCGCGGGCGCGATAGGCGGCGATGACCGCCGGTGCCTGGTGCGTCAGCAGGCCGGAGAGGATGACCTGCGCCGACGCAGCGAGGTGGCGCGCCATCGGGCCGGCAAGTTGCCGCAGCGGATTGGCGAGGATGTTGGCGAGCACGAGATCGAACGGCCCGTCCTCGGCGAAGCGTGGTGACGCAAAGCCGGTGGCGCGGATCACATCCACGAGGTGTCCAGCCCCGTTCAGCCAGGCGTTCTCCTCGGCGACCCTGACCGACGGAGCGTCGATATCGCTCGCCAGCACCTTGCCGTGCAGCGCCTTGGCGGCGGCAATCCCCAGCACGCCGGTCCCGGTGCCGAGATCGAGCACGCGGCGAGGCTGATAGGCCTTCAGCACGTGGTCGAGCAGCAGCAGGCAGCCGCGCGTGGTGCCGTGATGGCCGGTGCCGAAGGCGAGCGCCGCCTCGATCTCGATCCCGAGCTTGTTGGGGGGGATCCTGTGCCGGTCATGCTGGCCGTGGACCATGAAGCGGCCGGCCGCGACCGGGACGAGGTCCTCGAGGCTGGCTTTCACCCAATCCTTCGCCTCCACGGTGTCAAAGACCAAAGTTGATGCGACATCCGGCCGCACGATCTGGCCGATCAGCTCGCGCAGCAAGGCCTGGTCCGGCGGCTCGGCAAAATGGACGGTAACGTCCCAGCGGCCATCCGGCCGCTCGAAGGCCGCAAATGCCGCCTGATCCTCGAAAAACAGCTCGGAAAGCGCGTCGACCACGCGTTTTGCGGTCGGTTCGTCTGAAAGGGTGATACTGGCGCGGTGTGTGGACGGGGTCATCGGAGGCCGGTAGCGCGGTTTTTGTTAAAATTTCAACCGGGATTCAATTGAATTTCGCGAGAATTGATAGGTTCCCGATGAAGGCAACTTTAGATTTTACCGTAGTAGTACCAGTTCCGGAACCGGGAACTCCCCGGTTCCAGGGCATCACAACCAAGGGCAGGGCTACTATGAAGGCTTTTATCGTTAGGTTTTTGCAGAATGATTCCGGCGCGACCGCCATCGAATACGGACTGATCGCGACCGGTATCGCCATCGCCATCATCGCTGCGGTGAATGGTGTCGGTACCACGCTGAGCGGAACTTTCAGCACGATTTCCGGCTCACTCAAGTAATTCAGCGGATCGCATTCTGAGGCAAGCACCGGGCAACGAGGCCCGGTGTTTTCTTTTTGACAGGTTGTCCACAGGGCCTTGCGCAGCTGCTCCACAAGATATCAGGCGCGTTCTCCCGCGGTTGTCAGCCAGGCCTCCACAGCCAGTCCACCGGGATGTCCACTGGCTTTTCCCGCCAGGGGACACCACGGCCAACCCACGGCTTCTCAACAGGCCTGTCCACAGCTGTCGCACGGACCTCGTCGCCCGATGCGCCATCGGCTCTACGCGAACAGCGCGCGGTGGTCGGCCAGGATAGCCCGCGCGGCGTTGTGGCCGGGGGCGCCGGTGACGCCGCCGCCGGGATGGGCGCCGGATCCGCAGTGGTAGAGCCCCCGGAGCGGTCCACGATAGTCGGCGTGGCCGAGCATCGGCCGCGCCGAGAACAGCTGGTTCAGCGTCAGCGCGCCATGGAAGATGTCGCCGCCGAGCAGGCCGAACTGCCGCTCGAGATCGAGCGGCGACAGGATCTGGCGGCCGAGCACGGTACCTGCGAAGCCGGGGGCGTATTGGTCCACGGTTGCGATCATCAGATCGGCGACCTGTTCGCGATGGTCGTCCCACGACTTGCCGTCGGGCAATTGCGGCGCGACGTGCTGGCAGAACAGACTCGCGACATGCTGGCCCGGCGGGCTCAGGCTGTCGTCGAGCGTCGAGGGGATCAGCACCTCGACGACGGGCGCGCGGCTCCAGCCGAATTCGCGCGCATCGCGCCAGGCGCGATCCATGTAACCGAGACTTGGGGCAATGATGATGCCCGCCGTGAGGTGATCGCCCTGGCCGGGCAGCGCGGTGAACGAGGGCAGGGCGCTCAGCGCCACATTCATCCTGAACGTGCCGGAACCATTCTGCCATCGTGAGATGCGCGCGAGGAATTCGCCTGGCAGTGCGCCGTCCGGCACCAGACGTGTGTACAGCAGCTTCGGATTGACGTTCGAGGCAACATATTTGGCGCGGATCGTCTCGCCATTGTCGAGGATCACGCCGGTGGCACGATCCTTCTCGACGATCACCTCGCGGACTCCCGCATCGGTCTCGATCTCGACGCCATGGCTGCGCGCAGCGCTTGCCATCGCCTGAGTGATCGCACCCATGCCGCCGATCGCATGGCCCCAGACGCCCTTCTTGCCGTTCACCTCGCCGAATGCATGGTGCAGCATCACGTAGGCGGAGCCGGCCGCGTAGGGGCTGGCGTAATTGCCGACGATGGCATCGAAGCCGAACAGCGCCTTGACGAGGTCGCTCTCGAAACGCTCGTCGAGCATCTCGCCGGCCGAGCGTGTGAACAGGTCGAGCAGATTGCGCTGCTGTTCCAGCGACAGCCGCCGCAGGATGTTGGCGGTGCCGAGTGCGTTGAAGGCCTCGCTCATCGCACCGATGCCGAAACCCTCGACGAGGTTCGGCGGCGCGCGCAGCACGAAGTGGCGCAGCACATCGGCGATGGCTTCGAGTTCCGCCGAGAACACGCCGATTGTGGTTGCGTCGCGCCGGCTGAGTTTCGCGACCGACTGCTGGGTGCGGCCTTCGCCGGTCAAGAGGTAGCCGCCGTCGGGTGCGGGCAGGAAGTTCTGCGCGCGGCGCTCGACGATCTTGAGGCCGTGATCGGCAAGTTTCAGGTCGGAAATGATCTGCGGGTTGAGCAGGCTCACCGTGTAGGCGGCGACCGAATTGCGGAAGCCCGGACAGAACTCCTCGGTGACGGCGGCACCGCCGACCACCTTGCGGCGTTCCACGACCTTTACCCGCAGCCCTGCCATCGCGAGATAGGCCGCGCAGGTGAGGCCGTTATGCCCCGCACCGATGATGACGACGTCTGTTTCATTCATGTCCGCTTCAAGAAGCAGTGATTAAAGCATGATCCGGAAAAGTGGAAACCGGTTTTCCGAAAGGATCATGCTCGAGAAAAGATCCAGCGTGCTGTGGCGCCGCAGCGGCGCGTCGTCAAGTCCACGTGACCGCGGTTTCTTGTCCGTGATACTGCCATATGCTCAGTTCAATTCCTCCGGTGCGGTGCCGCCGGACCGTCCGCCTCCGGCGCCCGCCGGGTCCATGCCGGAGCTTTCATGACATCTGAGCCGTCCGCCTCGCGAAACCGGCTGGTGCTGGTGGTCTACACCGCTGCGATCTTCGTCAGTGCACTGCTGCTGTTCTCGGTGCAGCCGCTGTTCACCAAGATGGTGCTGCCGCGGCTCGGCGGTTCGCCGGCGGTGTGGTCGGTGGCGATGGTGTTCTTCCAGTCGCTGCTGCTCGGCGGCTACGCCTATGCGCATCTCCTGATGAAGCTGAACAGTCGCATCGTGCCGATCGCGGTGCATCTGGTGCTGCTCGTCATAGCCTTGCTGACATTGCCGCTGTCGATCAGGAGCGGCTGGGGCGAGCCGCCGAATTCGGGCTATTCGGTCTGGCTGCTCGGCTTGTTCGCGGTCTCGATCGGGCTGCCGTTCTTCGCGCTCGCCGCCAACAATCCGCTGCTGCAGGCCTGGTTCGTGCGCACCGGCCATCCCAACGGCCCCGACCCGTATTTCCTCTACGCGTCCTCGAACATCGGCAGCTTCCTGGCGCTGCTGTCCTATCCGGTGCTGCTCGAGCCGATGTTCACCTTGCGCACCCAGAACCTGATCTGGACCGGCGGCTATGGCCTGCTGATCGTGCTGATCGCGGGTTGCGGTGTGCTGCTATTGCGGTCGCCGGTCAATGCCGGCGCGCTCAACATGCAGGTCGATGACGCCAAAGCGCCGGCGCCGTCCTGGTCGCTGCGGGCGCGCTGGATCTTCCTCGCTGCTGTGCCGTCCGGCCTGCTGATCGCGGTGACCGCGCATATCTCGACCGACGTCGCCGCCGCGCCGCTGCTCTGGGTGCTGCCGCTGTCGCTGTATCTGCTGACCTGGGTGCTGGTGTTCCAGTCGCGGCCGCTGCTGCCGCACAAATGGATGCTGCGGGCGCAGCCGCTGGCGATCGCCGGCGTCGTGATCCTGCTCGCGGTCGGCGGCGAGCAGAACCTGCTGCTGACGCTCGGCGGCCATCAGCTCTGCTTCTTCATCATCGCGATGGCCTGTCATGGCGAACTCGCGCGCACCCGTCCGGCGGCAAAATATCTCACCGGCTTCTATGTCGCGCTGTCGTTCGGCGGCATGGTCGGTGGCCTGTTCGCGGGGCTCATTGCGCCTTTTACTTTCTCGTGGGTCGCCGAATATCCGATCCTGCTGGCACTCGCGGCGCTGTGCCGTCCGCCTGGCGGTGCCGAGCGGCTGCCGCGCTGGGCCGCCTGGTACTGGCCGTTCCTTGCGGGGCTGGCGGTTGGGCTGATCGCGCCGAGTTATTCGGCCGGCGGCACCTTCAACTGGCTCGACGATCACCGGATCTGGGTGATCGGTGCGGTCGGCGTGCTCTCGGCGCTGCTCGCGCTTGCGCTCAATGCCAATCGCTGGAAGATCTTCGCGACCGTCGTGGTCGCGCTGGTGGTGCTGCGCGCCTATCCGTCCGGCGATGGCCGCGTCGAAACGGTGCGCAGCTTCTTCGGCGTGCACAAGATCGTGGTGACGTCGAACGGTCAGTATCACGTGCTGATGCACGGCACCACGATCCACGGCGCCGAGAAGTTCAAGAACGACAACGGCACGCCGGTCACCGGAAGGCCCGAACCGATCAGCTACTACCACAAGGACGGCGGCATCGGGCAGGCGATCACGGCAATCCGCGAGCGCAAGGGCGCGCCGCTGAAGGTCGCTGTCATCGGGCTCGGCTCGGGGACGCTGACCTGTGCGTCAGTGCCCGGCGAGGACTGGAAGTTCTTCGAGATCGACCAGTCGATGGTCGATACCGCGCGCGACCCGAAGTACTTCACCTACATCCAGAACTGCGAGCCGAACCTGAAGCCGGTGATCGGCGACGCGCGGCTGACCATCGCCAAGGAGCCGGACGGGGTCTACGATCTCATCATCGTCGACGCCTATTCGTCGGACGCGATCCCGATCCATCTCGCGACCGAAGAGGCGATGGCGATCTACAAGCAGAAGCTGGCGCCGCGGGGCGCCGTCGTAATGCACGTGTCCAACCGCCATCTCGAACTCGCCAGCGTCGTGGTCGGCATTGCGGACGCAAACGACATGAAGAGCTGGGTCTACAGTGAGGATTCCGGCCGCGACAACGAGTATATCTTCTCGACCTCTGTCGTGGTCTCCGCGCGCGAGGACGCCGATGTCGGCAAGCTCGCATCGTCAAACCTCTGGACCGAGACCGATGCCGACGAGAAGCAGCGGGTCTGGACCGACGATTATTCGAACGTGCTGGGCGCCGTCTACCGGCGCCTGCGCGACGGCGAACAGTAGGCGCGAGCGGCTGCCCCAGACTTCTCTAGCGAACCGGTGCCCGCAGCCTGGCGATCTGAGGCTCGACGATTGCGGCAAACAGCCCGGGATCGTCGAAAGCCCTCGCCGAGAGCATCGCGCCATGAACCGATGCCATCAGCATTTGGGCCTCCTGTTCCGGCCGCTTGTCCAGCCGGAACAGGTGCTGCTTCGCGCCCGCTTGCAGCACCGACGTCAGCCATTCCGCGAGATGATGGAAATGGCCGCGGACGCGTGATGCGACCTCGTCCGGCAACATCGGCATCTCGCCGGCAAGCATCGCGCAGACGCAGAAGGGCAGCGAAGCATTTCCAATGCACGCCTTCCAGAAGTCCACGTAAGACTGCAGTTGGTCGGCTGGGCTTGCGGACTGCGCCTGAAGCGACTTCAGGCCCAGCTCCGTCTGCTGCCTGTAGCGATCCACCAGCGCCGAGACCAGCTCGGCCTTGGTCGGGAAGTGATGGTGGATGCTCGCCTTCCTGATGCCGATCGCATCGGCAATATCGGCATAGCTGAAGCCGTTATAGCCCCCCGCGACGATGAGCGACTGCGCGACGTCGAGAATCTGTTCTGAGGTCGAAGCCACCGGTTTCATGTTCGCGCGCCTACCTTCCGGTAGGTAGCTTGTCAAGCCAGCGCGGCACTCCGGTCTGACACAAGAAGGTGTCCGAGCGCCGGATTGACCTGAGAACGTCTACCTACTAGTAGATAGGTAAACACAGGAGCTCATCAATGCAAAGCCGACTTTCGGCCCAATCCAGCTGGCTGCAATCCTACTATTTCGGGCGCGCGATCTTCTCGATCGCCTGGGTTGCCGCCGCCGTCGTTTTCAGCGGGCAAACCGGTCCCGCAGCGTTCCTGCTCGTGATCTACCCGGCATGGGACGCCGTCGCCAATCTGGCCGACGCCCGGGTCAATGGCGGGCTGAAGGCCAACCCGTCCCAGGCATTGAATGTCGTGGTCAGCGCGATAACGGCACTCGCCGTGATCGTGGCGATCAGCCACAGCAGCTTCGCTGTTCTCGGCGTGTTTGGGATTTGGGCGATCCTCGCGGGTGTATTGCAATTGTCCACCGGCGTCAGACGCTGGCGCCTTGATGGCGCGCAATGGGCGATGATCCTGAGCGGCGCCCAGTCGGCACTCGCCGGCGGCTACATGATCAGCCGATCCATCGGCACCGTCGCGCCGACGATTCTCGACGTCGCTCCCTATGCGGGCTTCGGCGCGTTCTATTTCCTGCTGTCCGCAATCTGGCTCTTTGCCACGGCCTATCGCAGCGCGCGTGCGTAACCGTCCGCGACGCTATTTCTTCTCCGGCAGCGCTGCATTCGCTGCGGTGGGCGCCGACGCGGCAATCAGCGGCATCGTCGGCGTTGTTTCGCCGGCGTCCTCGTCGAGGAATTGCTCCACCCCCGCCTGGATCGATGATTTCGCGCTGTCCGGGCCGCGGTCGGTGAGGTCGTTGTGATGGAATTCGGTCCGGACCACCTTGATGCCGAGCTTGGCGCAGGTTTCGTCGTCGGGCACGACGCCCGGATCGGCCTTGAACACCGGGTCCTTGGAGCGGAACGACAGGATCTTGATCTTGCTGTCGGTAATGAAGGGCACGCGCAGATTGTCCAGCGTCACGACCTTCTTGACCAGGTCGGGATGTTGCTTGGCGAAGAACATCGAGATGTCGCCGCCGTTGGAGTGGCCGATCAAGGTCAGCTGGCGATAGTTGGCGTTCGGATAACGCTTCTTGAGCTCGTCGATCGCATACATGATGTTGAAGACGCCGCGATTGTACTGCATGCGGCGGCCGACATATTCCTCGCCGACCTTGGTCACCATCGGCGCATCGGTGTCGAGATCGTGCTGAATGCTGACCACGAGGTAGCCGCGCGATGCGAACACGTTGGTGAGGAACGAGTACTCGGTGTTCCTGACGGTGTTGCCGTGGCTCAGGATCGCGACCGGCAGCTCGATCATCTCCGCCATCGCCTGCATTTGCCGGTCGCGACGGACCGCGACCTCGACCGTGACGTTGCGGTCGTCGCGCAGCACGTCGTGGAACGTCATGGTCGTGTGACTGATGGCCCATCTGTCCGTGGTGAAGTAGCCGGCCATCGTCACGACGCACAGGCAAAGGACAATGATGCCCCGTTTCATTTCGACCTCTGATCTTGCCTAACTGACCCGCGCTTTGGCCTTGATCTCGTCGGGCATTCCGCGTGAATCGGCCTCCAGAGGCCAAGCGGGCGCTTTTGCCGCCGAATATCGGGCTAATTTTACAATCAGATGACGGCGCGACGACCAGCCACGGCGTGCGGCGGCACGGGCCCTTTGCGGCGGTCACAAGCGGGTGAGGGGCGTGTGAACTGACGGCGCACTGTCTGCGGCGCCGTCAGTGGATCAGGAGCGCGTCTCAGTCTTGGTAGCTGTTGCCGTAGAAGCCGCCGCGCTGCTGCTGCTGGTAGTAAGGCCGCGGCTGATAGTAGCCCTGCGGTGCCGCCGCGTAGCCCTGGTTGCCGTAATATTGCTGCTGGCCATAGGCCTGCGCGCCGTAGGCGCGGCGGCTTGACGGCGGTGCGGGATAGCGCTGGTCGGTCGAACTGCCGTCGGCCGGATAGATGTAGCCGTCGTCGGCCCGGGCCTGCGCCGGATATTCGCGCGGCTGCGGTGTCAGGACGACAGGGTCGCCGGCGGCGGCGGTGCCGTACTGCCCGTCAACTTGCTGCGGCGCGGAGCGGGCGACGGCGGTGCCGTTGCGCCCGCGCGGATTGCGCGCCAGCGCGACCTGCGCCGAACCGGTCAGCGTAACCGTGGTGTTGAGCACGCCTTCCTTCTGGACCAGCGCGTAGAGCGTCGTCGCGTTGTCGCGCGACAGTCGCACGCAACCATGCGAGGCCGGGGTACCCAAGCGATTCACCGAGTCGGTGCCGTGAATCGCGTGACCGATCTTGGTGAAGAAGATCGAATGCGGCATCGGCGCGTCGTCGAATTCCTTGGAGTAGTGATCTTCTTCCATGCGGAAGGCGCGGAACGTGCCGTTCGGCGTCTCGCGCGAGGGAATGCCACTCGATACCGGCCAGTGATAGCGCGCGACGCCATCAACCGCGACGGTCATCTGCTGGTTGTCCTTGTCGATGGTGATATCGACCTTGGCCTGCGCGGCGCCGGCCGTGAAAAGCATCACGGACGTGAACGCAATGAGGAACGAACGCATTTACCTTTGGCCTCCAGGCCTGATTGCAAAGCCGCGGCTCTCCGTCCCCGGCAACCAATATGCACGGAATCCGAATTTGGTTCCAGTGACGGACCCGCGGCATCGTTAATCCCGCGCACGGCGCAAACAAGGCCGAAGCCGGGCCGGCCCGTCACGGTGGGCTGACTTTTTCGCGAGCAGGGTGCGACCGGCGCCCTCAAGCGATCGTTTGTACGCAACCATTTGGCCGCATGGGCGTTTCACAAATCCCGCCCGGCGGCGCATTCGCGTCGCGCATCAAGGAACCTCGATGAACAACTCCAAGGTCAAGACCGCGGCCATCGTCCCAGCCGGCCTCTCCGCGCGGCTCCTGCTTGCGGCCGCAGCCCTCGCATTGACGCTGGTCGCAGTGCCCCATGCCGGCCATGCCCAGGGCATCGTCCGCGGAGCCCACGAGGGCGCCTATGAGGGCAATCGGGTCGCCGGGCCGGTAGGCGGTGTGGTTGGCGGCGCCGTCGGCGCCGGTGTTGGCGGGGCCATGGGTGCGGTGAAGGGCGTGTTCGGCATCCCGGATCGCGGCTACCGCCGTGGCCACCGCTGCCGCGGCTATTACCGCCACGGCCATTTCCATTGCTACTGATCGGGATCGTCAGTCCGGGGTCGCGCTAAGGCGCGCCCCGGAATGACTTGCTTTCGCAAGTCAGTTCTTCAGCCGGTAACCGGTCCTGAAGATCCAGGCCACGATCATCAAGCAGGCGATCAGAAAGCCCGCGGTCATGCCGAGGCTGAGCCCGACGCTGACATCGGCGATCTCGTAGAAGCTCCAGCGGAAGCCGGAGATCAGATAGACCACCGGATTGAACAGCGTGATGGTGCGCCAGCCCGACGGCAGCATGTTCACCGAATAGAAGCTGCCGCCGAGGAAGGTGAGCGGCGTTACCACCAGCATCGGAATCATCTGCAGCTTCTCGAAGCCGTCGGCCCAGATGCCGATGATGAAACCGAACAGGCTGAAGGTGACGGCGGTCAGCACCAGGAAGGTCAGCATCCATACCGGATGCTGGATGTGCAGAGGTACAAACAGTCCGGCGGTCGCCAGGATGATCAGGCCGAGGATGATCGACTTGGTGGCGGCCGCGCCGACATAGCCGATGACGATCTCGAGATAGGAGATCGGCGCCGACAGGATCTCGTAGATCGTGCCGGCGAATTTCGGGAAGTAGATGCCGAACGAGGCGTTGGAGATGCTCTGGGTCAGCACCGACAGCATCACGAGCCCGGGCACGATGAACGTGCCGTAGCTGACGCCCTCGACCTCGGTGATGCGCGAGCCGATCGCGGCGCCGAACACCACGAAATACAGCGACGTCGAGACCACGGGCGAGACGATGCTCTGCAGCAGCGTTCGCCACGTGCGCGCCATTTCGAACAGATAGATCGCCCGGATTGCGCGGTAGTTCATGGCGCCCTCACTAGCGCTCTGATTTCGAAGTTCGCATGCTTTTGGGGAGCCTCCGATGCGAACTTCGAAATCGAAGGAGCGCTAGAAAACTTATGATTCTGGTGCGGCATTGGAGTTTGAAGTTCCTATGAAGAGGGTGCGGCAAAACTGATAGGAACTTCAAACTTGCCGCACCAGGCTGACGAAGATGTCTTCGAGAGAGCTCTGCTTCGTATCGAGATCGGAAATGCGGATGCCGGCATTGCGCAGATCGCTGAGCAGGCTGGTGATGCCGGTGCGGTCGCCCTTGGTGTCGTAGTCGTAGGTTACCGCGTGACCGTCGTCGGACAATTCGAGATTGTAGGCGGCGAGCGCAGACGGAATGGCATCGAGCTTGTTCTGCAATTGCAGCGTCAGCTGCTTTTTGCCGAGCTTCTGCATCAAGGTCGCCTTGTCCTCGATCAGGATGATCTCGCCCTTGTTGATGACGCCGATGCGGTCGGCCATCTCCTCGGCTTCTTCGATGTAGTGCGTGGTCAGGATGATGGTGACGCCGGACGCCTGCAGCGTGCGCACCACTTCCCACATGCCCTTGCGCAATTCGACGTCGACGCCGGCGGTGGGCTCGTCGAGGAACAGGATCTGCGGCTCGTGCGACAGCGCCTTGGCGATCATCACGCGGCGCTTCATGCCGCCGGACAGCGTGATGATCTTGTTGTCCTTCTTGTCCCACAGCGACAGGTCCTTCAGCACCTTCTCGATATGGTCGGGGTTCTTCGGCTTGCCGAACAGGCCGCGGCTGAAGCTGACGGTCGCCCACACCGATTCGAACGCGTCGGTGTGCAGTTCCTGTGGAACCAGCCCTATCATCGACCGTGCCGCGCGATAATCCCTGATGATGTCGTGGCCGCCGATCGCAATGCGGCCCTCGCTCGGATTGGCAATGCCGCAGATGATGCTGATCAGCGTGGTCTTGCCGGCGCCGTTCGGCCCGAGCAGCGCGAAGATCTCGCCGCGATTGATGTCCAGATTGATGCCCTTCAGCGCCTTGAAGCCGGAGCCATAGGTCTTCGAAAGATTGGATACGGAAATGATCGGCGACATGGAGGATCGGAAGCGTGAGGAAAGGGCGCGCGCGGATTGCGGCCCGGGCGCGGCGAGATGCGGGGTCAACCGCAGATAGGGACGCATAATCCGTTCTGCAATCACCAGCCGGGGCAGAAAATTCGTTCTGCGGTGTGGCGGAAAGGCCGCTAATGCCGCTTCGCGGGCTTGGCCGGCTTCTTGGCGGCGGCCGCTGGCGCAGGGTGCGCGGGCGGCGCGGTGTCGGCGAGCTTGCCGACCAGCATGATCTGCACCTGGTTGTTGACAGGTGCATTGGGCCGGGCGGGGTCGAGCAACTGCTCTTCGCCGAGCCCGACCGATTGCAGGCGCTTCGGTGTGATCTTGAAGGTGTTGATCAGGATGTCGCGGATGGCGTCGGCCCGCCGCTGGCTCAGCAGCACGTTATTCTCGCGCCGTCCGGTCGATTCGATATGGCCGACGATCAGGAAGGTGTACGGCAGCAGCGAGGACTGCGTCAGCGCATCGGCGATGCGCCCGACGGTCTGGTAGGAGTCCGGCAGCACGATCGGCGTGTCGACGTCGAACTGGATATCGGCGTTGAACGTCGGCAGCTTGGTCAGGTCAGGGGCGATCGGCGGGCGCTTCGAGGGCGGCGGCTCGTTCTTCGAGCGTGACTTCGATCGTTCGGCCGCCTGCTGGCGCAGCGCTAGGACATCGATTTCGGTGTCTGTCTCGTAGTGATTCAGCTTGGCGATGACGTCGTCGCGCGTGATGGCGGTCTGCGCGTGCGCGGTCGGCATCGCCAGCAACGCCAGCGTGCCGAGCAGGCCCAAAAGACCAATGTCGCGCAGGCCTCGCGTCGACGGCCGCATCATTGATACCCCGCGTCATTGATCGCCTGGGCGCAATTGCGGCTGAGGCCCTTGGCGCCGACGAGGCAGGGGACCGACTTGCTGGTTTCCTTGGTCGAGCCGCCGCAGACCTTGACGATCTCGCGGGTGCAGGCGTTCGCCACGGTGACGCGCGCCGCGATCCGCTTCTGGATCGCGTCGAGGGTGGAGAAGTAGCTCTCCTTGCACTGCGGCGATATCACGTCGCGGTTGCGCGACAGGCATTCCTTGAGGCGGTTGGAGTCGAGATTGACGCCGCGGCAGTTCGCGGTGATGTCGGCGCCGCACGCCTTGGCGAGCTGCGCTGCCAAATCGCCAAAGCTCATTGTCTCCGCGACCGCCAGCGACGGCGCAGTGAGCGCAACGACAAAAAGGAAAAACCCACCCCGGACCATGGCTGTATCTCAACCCATGAAATCAACTGGGGTCAAGAGCTACGAACAGAGAAGGCCTCTCTGTCACGCCCGTTCCACAAAGCTGTCGACCACCTTCTTCTCGCCGGCCTTTTCGAAGGCGATGGTCAGCTTGTTGCCGTCGATCTTCACCACATGGCCGTAGCCGAATTTCTGGTGAAACACCCGGTCGTCCAGCGAAAATTCCGACGTCGTGCCCGTGGACTTTGCCACCAGCTCGCCTTCGATCACCATGGGGCCGCGTTTGGTGCGGCTGAAGCTATCGGAAGAGGTAAACGACGACTGCCGCTCCTCGAACCCGCCGCTACGTCCCCCGCCGCCACGGTTGCGGTTGGCCTGGGCGCGCTGCCAGCCCGGGGTCGAATAGCTCGAGCCGAATGATTCGAGGTTGTCGAAGCGCGAGGCGCCATAGCCGCCGCTGCCGCCCCAGCCCGATCCGCCCTTGGACTCGGTGATCTCGACATTGTGCGCCGGCAGCTCGTCGAGGAAGCGCGACGGGATCGTGGTCGACCAGGTGCCATGGATGCGGCGGTTGGTCGCGAAATAGATTTTTGCGCGGCGGCGTGCCCGCGTGAGCCCGACATGAGCGAGGCGGCGCTCCTCCTCGAGCCCGGCGCGGCCCTGTTCGTCGAGCGTGCGCTGGCTCGGGAACAGGCCTTCCTCCCAGCCCGGCAGGAACACGTTATCGAACTCCAGGCCCTTGGCCGAATGCAGCGTCATCAGCGACACCGCCTCGTCGCCGGCCTCACCGTCGCGGTCCATCACCAGCGAGATATGTTCGAGAAACCCTTGCAGGTTCTCGAATTCCTCCATCGAGCGCACCAGTTCCTTGAGGTTGTCGAGCCGGCCCGCGGCGTCGGCCGAGCGGTCCTTCTGCCACATCTCGGTATAGCCGCTCTCGTCGAGCACGATCTCGGCGAGCTCGGTATGCGAGGTGACCTCGCGCTGAGCGCGCCAGCGGTCGAACTGCATCACGAGGTCGCGCAGGGACCCGCGCGCCTTCGGCTTCAGCTCGTCGGTCTCGACCACGGCACGCGCCGCCTCGAACAGCGGAATGCGGCGCTTGCGGGCATGGTCGTGCAGCAGCTGCACGGTGGCGTCGCCGAGCCCCCGCTTGGGCACGTTGACGATGCGCTCGAAGGCGAGATCGTCGGCCGGCGAATTGATCGTACGCAGATAGGCCAGCGCATCGCGGATTTCGGCGCGCTCATAGAATCGGGGGCCGCCGATCACGCGGTAGGGCAGGCCGAGCGTGACGAAGCGGTCTTCAAATTCGCGCATCTGGAACGAGGCGCGGACCAGGATGGCGACGTTGTTGAGATTCTCGCCCGATCGCTGCAGCTCCTCGAGCTCCTCGCCGATCGCACGCGCTTCCTCTTCCGAATCCCAGGAGCCGGTGACGGTGACCTTCTCGCCGTCGACATCCTCGGTGCGCAGCGTCTTGCCGAGCCGGCCTTCGTTATGCGCGATCAGATGCGAGGCCGCGGCCAGGATGTGGCCGGTGGAGCGGTAATTGCGCTCGAGCCGGATCACCTTGGCGCCGGGAAAATCATGATCGAAGCGCAGGATGTTGTCGACCTCGGCGCCACGCCAGCCATAGATCGACTGGTCGTCGTCGCCGACGCAGCAGATGTTCTTGAGGGCAGGCTGCTCGCTCTCCCCGCTTGCGGGGAGAGGGTCGGGGTGAGGGGGAGTCTCCACGAGCACGGTCTGCGGAGAGTCCCCCTCACCCGGATCGCTTTGCGATCCGACCTCTCCCCGCAAGCGGGGCGAGGTAAGGTCGCCCGGAATGACATCGGCAAGAGACCGCCCCGGCCGCGACGGCGCCTGCGACAGCAGACGCAGCCACAGATACTGCGCCACGTTGGTGTCCTGATATTCGTCGACCAGGATGAACTTGAAGCGGTTCTGGTACTGCCGGAGAACGTCGGGATTCTCGCGGAACAGCCTGATGTTCTCGAGCAGGAGGTCGCCGAAATCGGCGGCGTTGAGGATCTTCAGCCGCTCCTGATAGGTCGCGTAGATCTTGCCGCCCTTGCCGTTGCCGAATGAAGCGGCCTCGCCCGCGGGCACCTGCGACGGCGACAGCCCGCGGTTCTTCCAGCTGTCGATCAGGCCGGCCAGCATCCGCGCCGGCCAGCGCTTGTCGTCGATGTTCTCGGCCTGCAGCAACTGCTTCAGAAGCCGCACCTGGTCGTCGACGTCGAGCACCGTGAAGTTGGATTTGAGCTGCACCAGCTCGGCATGGATGCGCAGGATGCGGCCGCCGATGGAGTGGAAGGTGCCGAGCCACGGCATGCCCTCGACCGCCTGTCCCAGCATCTGGCCGAGCCGCAGCTTCATCTCGCGCGCCGCCTTGTTGGTGAAGGTCACCGACAGGATCTCTTGCGGCCGCGCACGGCCCTGGCTCAGGATGTGCGCGATGCGCGTGGTCAGCACACGCGTCTTGCCGGTGCCGGCGCCGGCGAGCACCAGCACGGGACCGTCGAGCGTCTCGACCGCCTCGCGCTGCTCCGGATTGAGGCCGTTGAGATATTGCGGACCGGCGGTTGCCCGCGCACGCGCAGCGATGCCGCCAGCCACCGGCTGGTGCTCGGGAACGCCGTGATGGGGCAATTTGCTCGGCTCGGTCATTGGCGAATCGTCTCGGCCCCACGATGGCACCGTGGGACGGTGAAGGGGAGCCTTCTTAACAGGGATTGAAGGCCATATAGGGCCTGACCGGCCGTTTTGACAGGTTTTATCGCGGTCGACAGGAACGCTTTTGGCAGCAGCCTTGCAGTCGGCCTGGTTCCAAAACTCGACGGAAATTTCGCCGTTTCGGGCTCAGGAACCAGCGTTTCCTCGCCGGATTGTTTCAACAGGTGCGGCGTCGGGCAGCGGCCCGCGCAAGAAAGCAGACAGGGAAACAAAGCAGAGGTTTGATCATGCTGAGCTGGGTCGTCACATTCCTGGTCATCGCCCTGATCGCGGGCATTTTAGGGTTCGGCGGCATCGCCGGCGCCTCGATCGAAATCGCCAAGGCGATCTTCTTCATCGCCATCATCCTGTTCCTGGTGTCGGCGGTGGTCGGATTGGCGCGAGGTCGCACGAGAGTGTAGCGGACGTTCGTTCGGTCACGTCTTCGCCGAGGGCATCGCCACGTTGCGGCCGATGCCCTCGGGACGCGGCACCCCCGCATAGCTCGCCACGATCGCTTGCGCCCGGGCGCGGATATCGGGCGGAAAGGGCGCCACCTTGCGCGCCTCCATGTCGATGTGCAGCGTGAGGTTTTCCGAGGTCGCCGAGAGCCAGCCCTCGGTGGCGTGGCGCAGCTCCTCGAATGTGTGCAGCCGCTTCTCGTCGGCGCCGAGCAGGAAGACCGAGACCTGCACGGGATCGCCGAGATGAATTTCCCTGATGTAACGGACATGGCACTCGGCGGTGAAGGTCGAGCAATGCCGCGCCTTCATGTAGGCCGGGCCGATGCCGAGCTGCAGCCACATCTCGTCGATGGCGCGGTCGAACATCACATTGTAGTAGGCCATGTTGAGATGGCCGTTGTAATCGATCCATTGCGGGTCGATCTGCATCACCGAAGATTTGAACGGGGCGGCCGGAATAGGCATCTCGCTGGCGGCAGTCACTGAAGTCATCTTCCATCCCCGGTTTGCTGGCGTTCGAGCATGAACTTTTTTCAAGTCAGGCTCTCTTGACCCCTTATACAAGCTTTGCCACGGTCGGCTAAAGCCGGGAGGAAATTTGACGTGGCGACAACGATTTCGAGCAATGTGACGCGACCTGAGCCGCAGGCCTTGAAGCGCGCGATCGACGCGCTGGCGGCGCGGTTCGGCAACCGGCTCGTCACGTCGCAGGCGGTGCGCGAACAGCACGCCCATACCACCACATGGTTGCCGACCCAGCCGCCGGACGCGGTGGTGATGGCGCAGGAAACCGCCGACATCCAGGACGTGGTGCGGATTTGCTCGGCCAATCGCGTGCCGGTCATCGCGTTCGGTACCGGAACCTCGCTCGAGGGCCAGGTCAACGCGCCCGCGGGCGGTGTCTGCATCGATCTGCGCGACATGAACAAGGTGCTCGAGGTGCATGCCGAGGACCTCGACTGCGTGATCCAGCCCGGCGTGACGCGGAAGGCGCTGAACGAGCATCTGCGCGACCAGGGCCTGTTCTTCCCGATCGATCCCGGCGCCGACGCCTCGCTCGGCGGCATGACCTCGACCCGCGCCTCCGGCACCAACGCGGTGCGCTACGGCACCATGCGCGAGAACGTGCTGGCGCTGAAGGTGGTGCGCGGCGACGGCGAGATCATCACGACCGGCACGCGCGCCAAGAAGTCGTCGGCCGGCTACGACCTGACGCATCTGTTCGTCGGCGCCGAGGGTACGCTCGGCATCATCTCCGAACTGACCATCCGCCTGCGCGGCATCCCGGACACGATCGCGGCCGCCGCCTGTTCGTTCGAGACGGTGGCTGGCGCCTGTCAGGCCACCATCCTCGCGATCCAGACCGGAATTCCGGTCGCGCGGATCGAACTGCTCAATGCCGCGCAGGTGAAAGCCTGCAACAGCTACTCGAAACTGTCGCTGCCGGAGACGCCGCTGCTGCTGCTGGAATTCCACGGCAGCGAGGTCGAGGTCGCCGAGCAGTCGAAGAACTTCCGCGATATCGCCGCCGAATGCGGCGGCGGCGACTTCACTTGGACCACCAAGCCGGAAGACCGCACCAAGCTATGGCAGGCCCGGCATGACGCCTACTGGTCGGTCAAGGCGCTGCGTCCCGGCGACAGCATCGGCGTCGTTGCAACCGACGTCTGCGTGCCGATCTCGCGGCTTGCCGACTGTGTCACCGAGACCGAAGACGACCTGAAGCGGCTCAATCTGCTGTCGCCGATCGTCGGCCATGTCGGCGACGGCAATTTCCACTGTTCGCTGCTCTGCGACGTCAACAACAAGGACGAAATGGCGCGCGGCGAGGAGTTCATGCACCGCCTGGTCGAGCGCGCGCAATCGATGGACGGCACCTGCACCGGCGAGCACGGCATCGGCCAGGGCAAGCAGAAATATTTGAAGGCCGAGCTCGGCCCCGAGGCGCTCGACGCGATGCGGGCGCTGAAGCACGCGCTCGATCCGCAAAACATTTTCAACCCCGGAAAGATCGTTCCTGCCGCCTGAGCGCGCAGCACTTTCTTGCGCGGCGTGTGTGACGCAGTGTGACCGCGGCTTCTCGCTCCGGGCGCACATTGCGCGTGGAACAGCCGGTTTGGTGTGACCTCAACGCCATAGTTCGCCGCTTGCTCGGCGTCGCGCAGACTCTGCCATTCACAGGTTGCACCAGGGCCAGCTATGCTTGCCTCGCTTTTGGGTACGGCGATGTGGTTGTTCAACAAGGCCGAGCGCAAGGACATCTGGGACGATCCCGCTGAGCAGCCGCTCGGCGACATCGAGGCTGCGCACAGGATTCGTGCGATCTGCCGCGATGCGGCCGGCTGTGCCGAGGCGATCGGCTCACCCGACAAGCGTTCGCCGAAGCAGCAGCAGATCGAGCGCGCTCGCTACGAGCGTGCCGCCAAGGCCGCGATGGAGACCGCGATGAAGATATCCGACCAGCTGGTGCGGGATTCCGCGGTGCGCGAGATCGTCGGCCTCTGCATGAAGGCCAACAACATCAAGGCGGGGCGGGCGCTGTTCCGCGCCATCCATGCGGGTTCGATCAAGGCCGAGGTGCTGAGGGAGTATCCGACGTTGGAGGGTGAGCAGGCTTGAGTCGGTTGATCCGGCGCGCCTCGCCCGCTTGCGGGGAGGCGCGTTGCCAAAATATCGAAAACAACCCCATGCAAAGTAGCCGGCGGTGGCCGGCATTCGACCAGGCTACTTGACACGTCGGGCAACTCACGGATATTTTTCCAAAATTCCGAAATCGCGCAGATGCACGCTCGCCCCAGTCCCCGTAGCCCGGATGGAGCCAACGGGTCGCGCGAACGCGCGCCCGATGACAGGCTCCGCGAAATCCGGGACGGTTTATCAACGTGCGAGAGGATCCCGGATGGCGCTGCGCCTCATCCGGGCTACGCAGCCTCCGATCTCATCGATTTCTAGCTCTGCCCACCCAACGTGCGCACCGCCTCATCGACGCTGTGGAAGACGTGGTCCCGCTGCAGCACCTCGTAGAGATCGAAGCGCTCGAAAGCCTCCTGCGTGCGCTCGGATTCGAGCCGCGCCACCGCCACCGTCACCCCGTCATCGCGGCATTCGCGGAACAAATCGCGCAGCGCCTGCGCCGCCGTGAAATCGATCTCGACCATGCCGCTGGCCTCGATCACCAGCAGCCGCGGCTTGGGCGTCGCATGGCCGATGGTCTTGAGCACGCCGCCGTGAAAACCTTCCGCGTTGAGGAACGACAACGGCGCCTGCAGGCCGACCACGGCAATGCCGGGCTTACGCTCGCCGGTGACGTGCGGGCCCGTCGGCCACCAGATCGTGGTGCCGGGCACGTGGACGAATTCCACCAGCTGGCCCCGCGTCGTGGTCCAGATGCCGTGCAGCAGCGACAGCGCGATGCCGACGGCGACGCCTTGCTCGATCGGCAGCACGATGATCGAGGCAGCCGTCGCCACCACCAGCAGGAACTCGTAGAACGACTGGCGGTAGATCGCGACGATCTGCTTCATGCGGATGATGCGCAGCGCCACGAACAGCAGGACGCCGCCGAGCGCAGCATCAGGCACGTGCTGCAGCAGTGTTGCGCCGAAGGCGAGCAGTGCGAGCACGATGGCCGCGGCAAACAGCCCCGAGAGCTGCGTTTGTCCGCCGGTCTCCGAGACGATGCCGGTGCGCGGCGGGCTGGCGTTGACGGGAAAGGCGCCGAACAGCCCGGATAGAACGCTGCCGGCGCCGGCGCCGAGAAAGTCGCGATCTACGTCGGCCGGCTTGTTCGGATCGGACAGGAATGAGCGCGTCGTCGCCGCGGTCTGCACCATGACGACGACGGCGATCAGGATCGCCAGCGACAGCAGCTTGATCCATCGCTCCGGTGCGATGTCGGGAAAGGATGGCGTCGGCAGCGTGCCGGGCACTGTGCCGACCACCTTCACGCCCTTGGTTTCGAGATGGCCGGCGATCACGGCGATGGTGGCCGCGACAAGGCCGATCAACGCACCCGGAATCCGCGCGCTGATCTTCTCCGATCCGGCGACCAGCGCCAGCACGCCGAGGCCGATCACGAGCGTGTAGAGATTGGTCTCGCCGATCTTCCCGGCGAGAACCCCGAGCTTGTAGAGCGTCGGCCCGTCCGGCGTGGTCAGGCCGAGCACGCCGGGCAGCTGCGAGACCAGGATGTGGACGGATATGCCGGCGAGGAAGCCGACGGTCACCGGCGTCGACAGCAGATTGGCGATCCAGCCGAGCTTGAACAGGCCGCCGGCGATCATGATGACGCCGACCATCAGCGCGAGCGCCATCGCGAACGCCTGATAGTCGGGCGAGCCTGCCGTCGCCATCAGCGCCAGCCCGCCCGCGAAGATCGGCGTGATCGTGGAATCGGCGCCGCAGGACAGGAAGCGGTTGGCGCCGAACATCGCAAAGCCGAGCGAGCCCGCCATGAAGGCAAAGAAGCCGATCTGCGGCGAGAAGCCGCCAAGCCGCGCGGTCGCCATCTGCTCCGGGATTGCGATCGCGGCGAGCGTCAGTCCGGCGATCAAGTCACCCGGCAGGTCGCTCGGCCGGAACGCACTGAGCGAACGGAAGATCGGCCAGTTGGTGGGTGTCGCGGGGGTGGGGGCCATCGGTCTCCGACTCAGCTGGCGGCGAAAGGGGCCGCAATAGTCGGACATCACGTGGCCAAAAGCCAGCGAACGCGCGTGTGCAGGCGCGAACGGCTAGCCGATATTCTGCAGCGCCGGGAAAGTCTCGAGCAGCCAGACGCTGACGCTGGAGACGGCGCCGGTCAGGAAGCCGATGCCGGTGACCACCATCAGCGCGCCCATCACGCGTTCGACGGTGTCGAGGTGACGCTTCATCCGTGCGAATAGTGAGGAGAACTGCTCGACCAGGAAGGCTGCGAGCAGGAAGGGGATGCCGAGCCCGGCGGAATAGATCGCGAGCAGGCCGGCACCCTTGGTCACGGTGGCCTCCGCGGCTGCGATCGAGAGGATCGCGGCGAGGATCGGCCCGATGCACGGCGTCCAGCCGAAAGCGAACGCAAGGCCCATGACATAGGCGCCCCACAACCCGACCGGCTTGGGCGCGGTCAGTCGCCCCTCGCGCATCAGAAGGCCGATCCGCGTGATGCCGAGGAAATGCAGGCCCATGACGATGATCACGATGCCAGCCAGGATCGAGAACTCGGCCGACCAGGCGCGCACCAGCCCGCCGACGATGGACGCGCTGGCGCCGAGTGCGACGAACACGGTGGAGAAGCCGAGCACGAACATCAGCGCCGCCATCATGACCGCGCGCTTGGAGGCCGCGGTGGCGCCGTCCTGGTTGACCTGCTCGATGGTCGCCCCGGTCAAATAGATCAGATAGGGCGGCACCAGCGGCAGCACGCAGGGCGACAGGAAGCTGACTAGGCCGGCAATCAGGGCCGCCGGGATCGAGACGTCGTGCATCAAAGGACCTTCGCGGAATTACCGTGCTGTCTTGGCGTCTACGCAGCCAACAATCCAGAAGTTTCGTCAGCCTGGCATTCAACTATGGTCACAGGGTCGTGTCCGGGGGCGGGCAGGCCAAGGCGGGCGCCATCCGGCTCCTTAGCGGCTTATAGTTCCGTCATTCCCCGGTGCGCAATTTCAGCGGTCGCGCAACATATTCGATGTCGTCCCTGCGAAAGCAGGGACCCATAACCACCGATGCTGATTATCTCGTGATGCTGGAATGACGAGTCCCCCTTCGTAACATCGGCTGCGGCGTATGGGTCCCGGCTTTCGCCGGGACGACGACGGGGAGAGAGTTGCCCGCTTGTTACCGCTTGCGCGCGTCCCGTGGCGATGGCGTCTCGAACTCCCGGCCGCGAATCCGCACCAGATCGTCGGCGGAATGCGCCAACAGCACCACCGTGGCCGCGCGCGCGGCCTCCGCATCGCCGGCCACGATTGCGTCCAGCACCGCGCGGTGCTCGATTAGCGCGCGTGGACGGTGCGAGCCGGTTGCGGCGATCGTAAAGCTCTGCCGAAGCGTGATCTCGAACATCTGGGCGATCGGCCAGAAGAACTCGTTGCGGGTCGCGAAATAGATTGCCTGGTGGAACATGATGTCGGCGGCAACGAACGCCTCGTTGGTCTGCGCCGCGTCCATCCCGTCGCATCCGGCGCGGATGCGGGCGATGTCGTCTTCGTGGGCATGGGTGGCCGCAAGCGCCGCCGCGGCCGGTTCGACCGCCGAGCGCAGCTGGAACAGCTTTGCCAGATAGCGATCGATCTCGGCGCTCTCGAGGTGCCAGCGCAGCACGTCGGGATCGAGCTGATTCCATTGCTCGGGCGGTCGCACCCTTGTGCCGCTCTTGGGACGCGACTCGATCAGGCCCTTGCCGGTCAGGGTGCGGATCGCCTCGCGCACCACGGTGCGGCTGACAGCCATCATCTCACAGATCTGCATTTCCGGCGGCAGCGTCTCGCCGACGCCGATCTCGCCGCGCACGATGCTGCTGCCGACCCGGTCGGTGACCTGGCTGTGCACGCTCCGACGCAACGCGTTGGATGTCTGGAACATCGGAAGCCTCGCTGCGGTTGAAGCCTGCGCCGCCGCAGCGCCGCGCTCTTGCACAACCGTATTGCTTTTGTCATACATTATGACAAAAGCGCTGCCAAGCTCGGGCTAACCGGCGGGCAGGCGAGAGAATGCCAAGACAATAACGATCCGTTCCTGGGGAGGAGCACCATCATGACGTCGACGCGCATGAGCCGCCGTATCGTGTTGCGGTCATCGGTCACTGCTGCGGCGTGGCTCGCCGCCGCGCCTGCCATCATCGGCCGCGCAGAGGCCGCGGCCATGAAGCTGCGCTGCTCGTCGTCGCTGCCGAATGATCCCAAATACGCCAACGGCCGCGTCTACAACGACAACCTCGTCAAGAGCCTGAAGGCGAACGGGCTCGGCGAGCAGATCGAGGTGACGTTCTTCCCCGACAACCAGCTCGGCCAGGAGATCGACGTCATCAACTCGGTGAAGCTCGGGGTGATCGACCTGATGGTGTCGGGCTCGTCGATCTCGGCGAATCTCGTGCCGCTCGTCAGCACGTTCGACCTCGGCTACCTCTTCACCAGCTACGAGCAGCAGACCAAGGCGTTCGACGCCGGCGCGGCGAAGCCGATCGAGGATGCGCTGCTCAAGGGTGGCAGCATCCACATCATCGCCTGGGCCTACAATTTCGGCGCGCGCAGCGTGTTGTCGAAGAAGCCGGTGAAGACGCCGGAAGATCTCGCCGGCCTCAAGATCCGCACGCTGCCCAATCCGATCATCACCGAATGCCTGCGGCTGATGGGCGCCGCCGCGACGCCGCTGGCGTTCGGCGAGATCTATACGGCGCTGCAAGCCGGCGTGCTCGACGGCCTCGAGCACGATCCGCCGACCATCCTCGCGAGCAAGTTCTACGAGACGTCGAAGAACTACGCCCTGACCCAGCACATCTTCTCGCCGCTCGCGGTCTATTTCAGCGACACCACCTTCAACCGGATGGATCCCAAGCTGCGCGAAGGGTTCCTCGATGCAGCGAAGAAGGCTGCGGCCGATACCCGTACGCACGGCCTCGCGGTGGAGAAGGAAGCGCTGGCGTCGCTGGCGGAGAAGGGCGTCACGGTGGTCGAATGCGACAAGGAGGCGTTCCGCAAGCGCGTGCTGCCGCAGACCGACAATTTCATCAAGGCGCGGCCCGAGGCGAAGGCCGTCGTCGATCTGATCCGCGCCACCCAGGCCTGAGGTCGGCGCATGTCAGTCGCCGCAGTTGCGACGCGAAGCCGCACCGATCGGATCACGGCGCCATTGCTTGCGCTCAGTGATGCGATCGCCGCGGTCCTGCTCGCTGCCGATCTCGTGGTGGTCTGCGTCTCGGTGCTGGCCCGCTTCCTGTTCAATGCGCCGGTCGAGTGGTCCGACGACGTCGCCCGCGGCCTGATGGTCGGGTCGAGCTTCTTCGGTGCGGCGAGCGCGCTCGCGCGCAGCGAGAATCTCGGTGTCGCCTTCTTCGTCGACATGCTGGCGCCGGGCGTGCGCCGGATCGTCGACGCGGTCGGCGCGCTGCTCGTCACCATCATCGCGGCCTACGTCGCGTTCAATGCCATCAAGATGGGCTGGCTGACCACGGGGCAGACCTCGGGCTCGGGGCTGCCGCTGGAGTGGACGTTCTATCCGATGGGCGTCGGCGCGGCGTTCATGACCATCTTCGCGTTCGAGACATTCTGCGGCCGGACGTTGCGCGACATGGTGGCAGGCATCGTCGCGACGGCCGTCATCATTGGTCTCTATCTGGCCTGGGACGCGTTAGCGCCGTCGTCGGTGCCGTCGTCGCAGACGTTGATGCTGGTCGGCTTCTTCCTCACGCTGTTCGGCGGACTGCCGATCGGCTTCGCGCTGGCGCTGGCGGCGCTGATCTTCATCTGGGTCGAGGGCACGTTGCCTGGCGTGATCTTCGCCCAGCAGATGGCGCGCGGCATCGACAATTTCGTGCTGCTGGCGATCCCGTTCTTTATCCTGGTCGGCTATCTGATGGAAGCCAACGGCATGTCGGTCCGGCTGATCGAGCTGTTGCAACGCGCGGTCGGGCGGATGCGCGGCGGGCTCAACGTCGTGATGGTGATGTCGATGGTGCTGTTCTCGGGCATATCAGGCTCGAAGATGGCCGATGTCGCCGCGGTCGGTTCGGTGCTGATCCCGGCGGCGCGCCGCTCGCGGCAGAACCCGGGCGGGGCAGTGGCGCTGCTTGCGGCCTCCGCGGTGATGGCGGAAACCATTCCGCCCTGTATCAACCTGATCATCCTCGGCTTCGTCGCCAACCTCTCGATCGGCGGACTGTTCGTCGCCGGCATGCTGCCGGCTGCACTGATGGCGCTGGCGCTGATCGCGGTGTCGATCATCTTCGGCAAGCGTCCCGCCGCGAACGCGGAAGCCGAGCCGCGCGCCGCGGTATCGGGCTTGTGGACCGGCGCGATCGCCTCGTTCGGGCTGATCTTCATGATCTTCTTCGGCTTCAAGAGCGGCTTCGCCACCGCGACCGAGATCTCGGCCTTTGCCGCGGTCTACGCCATCGCGGTCGGCAGCCTGTTGTTCCGCGAGCTCGGCGTGAAAAGCCTGGCGCACTGCTTCGTGCAATCCGCAACGCGCTCGGGACTGGTGCTGTTCATCGTCGCCGCGGCGCAATCGCTCGCCTTCATCCTGACCTTGCAACAGGTGCCGCACGCGGTCGGCGACCTCATGCTGGCGATCTCGGGCAGCCATGGCGCCTGGCTGTTCATGCTGCTTTCGATCCTGGTGCTGGTGGTGATGGGCTCGGTGCTCGAGGGCGCCGCGGCGCTGATCATCTTCGGCCCGCTGCTGCTGCCGGTGGCCGTCAAGCTCGGCGTCGATCCCCTGCATTTCGGCGTCGTGCTGGTCATCGCGATGGGGCTCGGCCTGTTTGCGCCGCCACTCGGGCTCGGGCTCTACGGCGCCTGCCTGATCGGCAACGTGCCGATCGAGCAGACCATCAAGCCGATTTTGGGCTATCTCGGCCTGCTGTTGCTGTGCCTGCTGGTGATCGCCTTCGTGCCGGCCATCAGCACGGCCTTGCCGCATGCGCTCGGCTATTAGGGGAGTGCTGTCGTGAAGGTGCTGCTCGCCCATACCCCGCAAATGCGCCGCGACTATTACGGCGAGCGCAGCCTGAACGGCTTGCGCGCGGTCGCTGACGTCAAACTTCACGAGGACGACGAGGCCCTCGATGCAACCGCCCTCGTCGAGGCCGCGGCCGACGCCGACATCATCGTCGCCGATCGCATGACCCAGGGGCCAGGCGCGATCTTCCCGGTTCTGCCGAAGCTGCGCGCCTTCGTGCGCTGCGCGGTCGATATCCGCAATATCGACGTGGCCGCGGCATCCGCCGCGGGCGTGCTGGTGACGCAGGCGAGCGCCGGATTCGTGCAGTCGGTCGCCGAACTCGCGCTGGGCTTCATGGTCGATCTGTCGCGCGGCGTGTCGCGGGCCACTGCGGACTATCATGCGGGCAGCGCGCCCGAGGTCGTGATGGGCCGCCAGCTTGCGGGCAGCACGATCGGCATCATCGGCTATGGCAGCATCGGGCGCTATCTTGCCGGCCTTGCCAAGGCGCTCGGCATGAATGTGCTGGTCGCCGATCCCTTTGCGGCCATCGACGATGTGGTGATCGCGCATCTGCCGCTCGACGATCTGCTGGCGCGCGCCGACTACGTCGTCTGCCTCGCCATCGCCAATGCGCAGACCGAGAACCTGATCGGGCAGGCGGCGCTGGCGCGGATGCAGAGGCACGCGTTCTTCATCAACCTGTCGCGCGGCAATCTCGTCGACGAAGCGGCGCTGGCGGCCGCGCTGCGCGATGGCCGCATTGCGGGCGCGGCGCTGGATGTCGGCCGCGCGCCCGACCAGATGCCGACGCCGGAACTTGCGAAGCTCGGCAATGTAATCGCAACGCCGCATGTCGGCGGCCTGACGCCGCAGGCCATCGAGCATCAATCGTCGGAGACCGTGCGCCAGGTCGCGAAGATCGTCGCCGGAGAAATACCTGTCGGGGCTGTCAACGCCGAGCACTGGACGCGGCGGCCTCGGCCATGAAAGTTCAGCTGATCCCAATGCTATCGGAAGGGCTGGACAAGACCTTTACATCCAGCTCAAACTTGAACCTGTAAAACCGCGGCCAAAGAGCGCGCGGACAATCAATCAACGGACGTCCCGCAACAAACGACGGGCGCCGAGAGGGAAACAGGGAGTGCATCACATGGCCATTTCACGCCGTGACGTCTTGTTGGGCAGCGCCGGTGCATTGGGCGCCGCATCATTCTCCTTCCCGGCCCCGGCCATCGCGCAATCCGAACCGATCAAGATCGGCTGTCTCGCAGCGATCACCGGGCCGAGCTCGGCGCCGACCGTCGGCTTCAACCGCGGCGTCAATTTCGCGGTCGATGCCATCAACGGTGCGGGCGGGGTGAAGGGCCGCAAGATCGAGCTCGTGATGCGCGACACCCAGGGCGATCCGACCAAGGCTGTCAACGCCACGCAGGAGCTGATCAGCCAGGCCAAGGTCCACGCGATCTGGGGGCCGCTGAATTCGGGCGAGGCGCTGGCGACGACGCCGATCATGGCGCGCGCCAAGATGCCCGACCTGCACCCCTGCGTCGTCGAGACCCTGATCGATCCGGTCAAGTTCCCCAACGCGTTCCGCATCGCGCCATCGAACAATCAATGGGATGATGCCGTGCGCAATTATTGCCTCAAGATCCTCAAGGTGAAGAAGGTCGCGGTGATCGGCGACACCACCGGCTATGGCGTCACCGCGGTCGGCGCCTCCGTCGCAGCGTTCAAGAAGGACGGCGCCGAGGTCGTCTATCAGGCCAATGTCGACGCCACGCAGCCCGACATGACGCCGGACATGCTGCGCGCCAAGAACGCCGGCGCCGAGGCGATCGTGGTGTGGAGCGTCTCGACCGGCATGGAGGCGCGCATGTTCAACACCCGCGCCGCGATGAGCTGGGATGTTCCCTTCGTCGGGCATCCGTCGCTGGCCTCGGGCGAGCTTGCGAGCCTGGTCGCCAAGCCGGAGAACTGGAAGAAGGTCTATGCGATCGGCTACAAGAGCTGCAGCTATGACGGCGCCGGCAAGCTGCCGGCGAAGAGCGCGGACCTGGTCGTGCGGCTGACCAAGGCCAATATCGCGTTGAACGACACCCTCCTGTGGTGGATCGCCGGCGGCATCGATTGCATCGAGCTGATCGCCAAGGCTATCGGGGAAAGCGGCTCGACCGACAGCGCTGGCATCATCAACTACTGGAACTCGCTGTCGACCTATCCCGGCTATTTCGGCAATTACCGGTTCTCGCCGACGCAGCATAACGGTTATCTGACCGAAGAGATCGTGATGTCGGAAGCCTCTACCGCCAAGGACGGCACCTTCGCGCTGGCGCCGGGGTATACATAAAGAGCGAGGGCGCAGCCGATGCTGGCCTCGATCCTTGCATCCGGTCTCGCGGCGGGCGCGATCTACGCGCTGGTCGGCGTCACCTACAACACGATGTTCTCGACCTCGCGGGTGATGAGCTTCACCGCCGGCCAGCTTGCGATGCTGGGCGGCGTGTTCGGCTCGATGTTCACGCTGAAGCTCGGTCTACCGATTGCCGCAGGCTTCGTGCTGACGCTGCTCTGTTGCGCGGTGATCGGGATCATTACCGAATTCGTCGCGGTGCGGCCGGTGCTCAAGAGCCTCGATCAGCATCTCTACGTGCTCTCGACCTTGGCGGTCGCGCTGATGATCCAGCAGGTCACCGCGATCAAATGGGGCACCGAGCCGCAGCCGTTCCCGCGCGTGGTCGGAATGGGTGAGGGCGTGCTGGACGAGAAGTTCTGGCTGCCGGTCGCTGCCTGCGCTATCACCGTCATCGGCCTTGAATATCTCTACCGCCGCACGCTGGTCGGCCGCGCGTTCCTGGCCATCGCAGAGGACAATTTTGCGGCCCGCGCGCTCGGCCTGCCGGAGCGCAATCTGCGCGTCGCGAGCTACGCGCTCGCGGGCGTGGTCGGCGGCATCGCCGGATTCTCCGGCGGGCAGCTGCTGCTCGCCTTCTTCGCCAATGGCGCACTGCTGAATTTCTACGGCTTCGTGCCGGTGGCTCTCGGCGGGCTTGGCAATAACAGAGGCGCGATCATCGGCGGGCTGGCGCTCGGCCTGTTCCAGCAGGCGGCGAATTTCCTGGTCGGCGGCATCTTCTCGTCGGTCGCGGTGTTCACGTTGTTCATCGTGGTGCTGCTCGCGGCGCCGCAAGGGCTGTTCGGCAGCTCCACTGCGCGGAGGGTGTGATGACCTCGGTCGCAGCCGCGCCGCCCCGGACCGACAGCGGCGCATGGCGCGCCGCGCTGCCGCACGTCCTGCCGTTTCTCGGCATTCTCGTGCTGGCGGTGGTGCTGCCCTTCGTCAGCAATGATTACTGGGTGCTGATCGGCACGCGTGCCGCGATCTACTGGGTGCTGGTGTCCGGCCTCAATCTGGTGGTCGGCTTTGCCGGCCATCTGGCGATCGGCTATGTCGCGCTGCTGACGCTCGGCGCCTACACCACGAGCGTGCTGGTCGCCGGCAACGTGATGCCGGCGATTCCGGTGTTCGCCGCCTTGCCGATCGCAGGCCTGATCGGTGCGGTCTTCGGCGTGATCGTCGGCCTGCCGGCCTTGCGCCTGCGCACCTTCTACTTCGCGATGTCGACCTTGGGCTTTGCGACCATCGTGACGCAGATCGCACTGGCCTGGCAGAGCGTGACCGGCGGCGGTATCGGCATTACCGGTCCGGAATTCCCGGCGCCGTTCAACACGCCGTGGGGCTTCTATGGCCTTTGCATCGCGTTTGCCGCGTTCACCACCTGGATGAGCGCCAACGTCGCACGCAGCCGGTTCGGCCGCGCCCTGATCGCGGTGCGCGACGCCGAGGTCGCCGCCGAAGCCAGCGGCATCTCCAAGCCGAACATGCTGATCGCAATCTTCCTGTTCGCCGGGGCGCTGGCGGCCATCGCCGGCGGGTTGTTCGCAACCCTGCAGACCTACATCACACCCGACGCTTTCACCTTCGACCTCTCGGTGCTGTTCTTCATCGCGATCCTGATCGGCGGTCGCGGCTCGATCCTCGGACCGATGCTCGGCACCATCATTCTGACCATTCTGCCGGAGATCGCCGCGCCGCTCGCGGCCTGGTCGACCTTTCTCTACGCGGTGCTGCTGCTTGTGATCGTGCTGGTGATGCCCGGCGGCATCGCCAGCACGATCACAAGCAGCAGCACCGCGT
>NZ_VKHP01000170.1 GCF_010811875.1 Bradyrhizobium uaiense | reverse complement strand
TCTACCGCAATGGGCTGATCGACGGCATCCGCGCGAGCCTGGCCGGCCAGACCTATCGAGAGGCACGGCAGAGCGAGGAGGTGCCGCGTTGAGCGACACCAGCGCGCCCCCTTCGCCTCCGCGCCGCTCTCGGTGACGAAGTGGATGCAGCTTCGCTTGACGTTGCCGACGCAGAAATTGAAGCGATCGAGGAATTGCACGATGGTGACGCGGAACACGTTCTCGTAGGTCAGGCCCTCCGGCACCTCGAAGCTCGGCAGGCAGCACAGCAATTCGCAAACCCGTTCGCTCGTGTTCAGCGGCCCCGACGACAGCGAAAACAAATCGACGAACTTTTCCCGCAGCACCGGATATTTTTCCGGGCTGATAGTGTTCGGCATCACCGCGATCAGCTGCTCCTGCGGGATCAGCGAGGTCAGCGGCAGCACCTTGTCACCGTTGCGCAGGCCGTAGCCGATCGAGATGCTTTCGGGATTGCACGGTAGCGGGATCATGTCCTTGTCGCCGAACACCCCGGTCTCGACCACGCGCTGGCGGATCTCCGAGAGCATGATGCGGTCGGTATCCTTGTTGAAATCCTCGTTGCGGCCGGCGTCCTGTACCGGTTGCAGCGTGACGCCGCGGACGCATGTCCAGGTCAGCGCGTGGCGGACGATGTCGCCGATCTCGCTGTCGTTGACGCCGCGCTTGATGGTCGCGACCAGTGTGGTCGAGACGCCCTCGCGCTCGAGATTCTCCAGCGCCTGCTGGCGGATCTTGCGCAAATCCGCGCCGCGCAGGTTGACCAGTGGCTCGCGCTTGAGCGAATCGAATTGCAGGTAGACTTCCAGCCCGCGCTTGTTTTCGGCGAGCTTTGCCACGAACTCCGGCTCGCGCGCGATCCTGAGGCCGTTGGTGTTGATCATGACATGGCGGATCGGGCGGGCGCGTACCGCATCCAGAATGGCGAAGAAATCCGGATGCAGCGTCGGCTCGCCGCCGGAGATCTGCACCAGGTCAGGCTCGCCCTCGCTCGCCACCAGTGCGTCCAGCATTTTCTCGATCTTGGCCAGCGGCGTGAAGCTTGAGCGTGCCGGCGAGGAATCCGCAAAGCACACCGGGCAGGTCAGGTTGCAGTGCTCGGTGATCTCGATCAGCGCCAGGCAGGAGTGCTGCTCGTGGTCGGGGCACAGTCCGCAATCATAGGGGCAGCCGAATTCGGTGTGGCGCTGGAAGGCGAGCGGCCGGTCACCCGGCTTGATGAAATCCTTGCACAGCCGCCAATAGGCCTGGTCGGTCGAGACCAGCGTCGATTGCACGCCGTGCTGCTTGCAGCGCTTCTCGTACCAGACCTCGTCGCCGAGAATCTGGATCTTGGTCGGCACCAAGGTCAGGCAGGTTTCGCAGAGCGACTGGGTCTGGCCCCAGAAGATGTAGGGGCGGGACTTACGCAGCGGCGCGTTCATGCTTCACACTCACATTCGGCGCCGTCGCGAGCATGACGGCGGCATAGACCATGACAAACAGCGACAGCAGGTGGAACAGCGAGAACGGGCCGATCAGCGCGCCGTAGGGCTTGATGAACTCCCACACGAAGCGCTGCAGGCCGTAGTAGAACAGCACGAGGTAGAATCCATTGGTGATGACAGCGGCGTTGCGGTTCAATACGGCCCAGACATAGAAGGCCGCGAAGGCTGCCATCGCCAGGCTCTCATACAGCTGCACCGGGTGGCGCAGGACGCGGTCGCCGAAATCATGGCCCCAGGGCAGCGTGGTCGGCGTACCATAGGTGAAATCCTCGAGCCCCGCGAAATAGCAGCCGAGCCGGCCGACCGCGACGCCGATCGCGAGCGGCAGCGCGAACCGCGCTCCGGTGCGCAGCGAGATGCCGTGCAGCCATTTATAGAGCTCGATCGCGACGATGCCGCCGGCCAGCGCGCCCTCGACCGAGCGGGCGATTCCGGGCACGCCCGAGAACCACAGGTTCAGCGTGCCGAAGATGTACGCGCCGATCCCGGCGCCGAACACCAGCGCCGCGATATAGGTCAGCTCGAAAGATTGCCGCGGGAATTGCAGCCCACGCACCCGTGACAACCACCACATGGCGATCGCGGCCGCGCCCCATGCTGCAACGTCGAAGACGGCGTGAAGTTCAGCCCCACTCATGAGGCGAGTGTAGCGTGATTTTCGCGGTGTGCGATAGCTATGCTCCCTCTCCCCGTTCTTACGGGGTCGAGACGAGCGAAGCTCGCTCTTAGAGGGTTGGGGTGAGGGGCATCCATCCGGCGAGCACCTCGCAGCTTGTTGAGCAATGTGCCTCGCCCCTCACCCGGATTGCCTGAGCGATCCGACCTCTCCCCGCAAAGAGCGCGGAGAGGTAAAGCGGCGGCATCAGTTCGCCGGGTTGTCCTCGCTTGGATAGACCCCGCGCAGCACTTCCTCGAAGTGATCCTTCACCGCCTCGTTGCACAGGCAGGAGCGCAGCTTGAGCTTGTCCGGGTCGCGGATCACGATCGCGCCGCGGCGGGTATCCAGCACGCCCTCCGCCTTGAAGTTCTGGATCACCCGGCTGGTGTAGCTGCGACCGACGCCGAGCAGGGTCGAGAGCTGCTCATGCGTGAGCGGCACCACGCCATTGCCGTTGGTGCGCTCGATCGCCGAGATGATCCATTTCGCGGCGCGCTGCTCGATCGAGTGGATCGCATTGCAGGCGGTTGACTGGAAGATCTGCGCCAGCATGCAGTCCGCGTATCGGGCGAAGATGTTGCGCACCGAGATCGACCTCAGCTTGGCGGCGTCGAGCCTGCTGATCGGCAGTCGCACGAACGGGCCGCCGAACTTGACGGTGATGCGGGTATAGGCCGGCAGGAATCCCTGACTGACGATGCCGCCGACCGCGCCCTCGCGGCCGACCAGGATGGTCTCGACATCGCGCCCGTCTTCGTTGGGCACCATGTAGGACGCAAGGCTCGGTCCGCACGGAAAATGCACGATCTGGACATCGTCGCCGGGATTGTAGAGCAGGTCGCCGGCCTCGGCCTCGACCACCGCAAGGAACGGCGCGATCAGCTCGTAGTCGGCGGCGTTGAGCCGGCGCAAAAGATTATTGAACGGCCGGTCGTTCGTTCCGGCCAACTCGGTCGGCTTTGTAATCATTTGGAATATCCTGAGAACGCAACGCGGACCATAACTAGAAAGTTCCAGCGTTTATGTTCACTAGTGAACAGACGCGGCGGCTCGCGATGTGATGGTTTCATTTCGGGAACAGCCGGCGTGCCTTTGGGCGCCGGTCGCGGGCCATCCGGCCGGACTGATCCGGTCTCTCATCCATCATCGAAGAAATGGACAACGAGCCATGGAATCCGCTCCCAATGCCAGCATGCCCGGCGACGTCCTGGTCGTCGAGGACGATCCGATCATCTCGCTCTATTTCGAGGATACCATCCTCGGCTTCGGCGCCCGGACGGTGCGCACCGCTGCGAACGTCGCCCGCGCGCTCGAGCTGATTGCCGAGCGCGCGCCGGATTTCGCGCTGCTCGACGTCGGCCTCGTCAGGGGCGAGAAGACCTTCGCAATCGCCGAGCGGCTCGATGCGCTGAAGGTGCCGTTCGCGTTCGTCACGGGCTATGGCACGGATATCAGGCTGCCGGATTCGCTCGCCGGCAAGCCGCGGCTGAACAAGCCGTGTTCGAGCGAGACGCTGGAAGCCGCGCTGCGAAACGGACTCTGACGGGGCGTCGGGCCTCGGGCCTCGGGCCTCGCCGTCGGCGCGTTCGTCGTCTACGATCCAGTCGGATTCGACGACGCACAGGCCTCGGGAAGCCGCCATGGCGATCAGGACATCTGCCGCTGCGCCCGCAGCCGCGCTCTCTCTCGCTCTGCTGCTCGCGTCGCCGCTCGCCTCGGCGATCGTCGGTCATTTCGTGTCTCCCGCGGCCGCTGCGCCGGCCGCGCTGACGGGCGCGCAATCCGCGGCGCTTGAGACCTACGACAATGCCCTGAAGAACTTCGTCTCGATCCTGCGCCAGCGGCGCGCGCAGATCGATGCCAATCAGCCGTTGCCGAACCTGCCGGGCCAGGCGATCTATCTTGCCCGTGTCGAGATGATGAGCACGTACAAGGATCTTACCGACGCGCTGCCGTCCCGGATTGGAAGGCCCGGCAAACTGGGAATCCCTCCAGCCTATTTCGACGCCGACAATGACCCGCTGCTCGATGAGTACCGGAAGCTCTTTGACGTCATGGAGGCGCCGCCTGCCGGCGCGCAAACATCCGAGACGCCATTCAAGGACGTCGTCGATCTGGCGACGGTGATCGCGCGCGCCAAGGGTCTGGACGCCGCCGCCGCCGCGGCCGCCGGCCGCATCAGCCTCGGCCTGTTCTTTGCCGAGACGAACGGCAAGCAGAATGCAGGGAATGCGCGGTCGAACACCTACAAAGGGAGCCTGCAGACCGGCCCGTCCGAAGACCACAACGGTCGCAAGAAGTGGTTAGCCATCAAAGGATCGATCGCTGCCCTCGATCCTGCGCTGAGCCGTCGCGACGACAAGGAAGAAGCACGCGCCGGCAATCTCGATCACCGGTTCAATCACTGGACCGCGGTGCGCGACGGCCTCATGAACGCGCATGCGGAAATCTTCCCGCAGGTTCCGGCGATCGCAAAAGCCCTGCCCGATCCGATCGATCAAATGAAGCTGTTCGAGCTGATCCAGATCATTCCGACGCCGACCAAAGCCGCGCTCAGGTCGGGCAACCTCACAGGCTACAGAATTTCCGATCCCAGGATCATGGGATATCTGCGGAACAACAGCGTCTTCGCTTACGGCCGGGCCGACCGGGCCCGGACATCTGCAACCTTCCGCGAGATCCTCGATGCGATGTGGCTGTTCAACGCCAAGTTCGAACAGGCGCTTGCCAAATTTGCGGAGCTCAAGGCCGGCAAGCAGGAATGAAATCATCAGGCCGTCAGAGCGGACCGAGCAGCGACCATCGCGGATCGCAGAACTCCTGCACGGCAGACGCGACACCGCCGGCGATGACGTTGCGGTGTTCCGGCGAATCCATCTTGAGTTCTTCGTCCCGGTTGATGATCGAGCCTGCCTCCAGCAGGACGGCGGGCATCGCGGTCTTCCGCAGCACGATCAACTCATTGTAGCTGTAGACGCCGGTGTCCTTGTTCAACAGCGGGTGTTGGTTGCTACCCATGATGGGCAGGCTGTATTGCACGGCATAGTGCAGCCCCTGCGCCTTCATTTCCTTCGCGATCAGTTCGGCGAACCGGAGGCTCGTCTCGAAGTCCGGATTCTCCCGGGAGACGAACACGGAGTACCCGCTGAAGCGGTCGCTGAAATGGCTCTTCTTGCCCTCGAATTCCCAGTCCTCGAGCATCTTGTTGGGTACGGAATCGTGGTGGATCGACAGCAGCAGATCCGCGTGCAGATTGTTGGCGCTCGCGACCCGCTTGAACAGGCTGGGTCTTGCCTTGCCTTCGGTGAGAAGCAGCCTGGTTTCGGCAAAGCCGTCGGCCTTCAGCCTCTCCGCGATCAGCCGTGCAAGGCGCAGGTTGAACGCGAACTCGGCGACGTTGCGCGCGCTGATCGCGCCTTCCGATTCAGCGGTATGCCCGACATCCAGAACGATCCGGAATGTCGCGGGATCGCATTTGCCCGCGGCCGGCTTGAGAACCGAAGGCGGCAGGGCGACCGGCCCAAGCGCAGCAAGCCGGGTGGCGTGGTGCTTGGCCGGGGCGCGGTGCTTGGCCGATTTGGCCGGCCTTGTCGACTGCCTTGCCGACTTCGCGCGCTTGGGCGCCTTGGCCTGTTTGGATGAACTCTTGAAGAGATCGGGCAGCCAGCCGGCATCGCCGGCTTCGACCGGCAGCAGTGCGAACACTGCGATCGCGACAATAACCAAGCGGCGAGGCCGAAACCCCGCGACGATGCCACCGAGCACGCGAAAGAATTCGCAGCGCCTCATGCTCCGCCCCTCCGGGCCCCCAGCATAACGGCTTCGCTAGAGGTACCGGAAGAGGCAGGTCGCGTCCATCCCCCGTCAATCGCAACGCCCCTGCCTTTGGGACAAGGGCATCGCGGACAGGGAGCGCGGTTCCGGCTGCGGCCGAATTACACCGGCTTCGGATCGAGCATGATCGCCCACAGCTCGGCGTCGACGCGGTCGCGCAGGCTCACCGTCATCTGCCCGCTCTTGCCGTCGATCTTGACGTGGCCGAAGAACTGCATGCCTGCCGACGGCGGCAGGTTCTGGTTGGCTTCGCCCGGCGCCTTGACGAACTTCACCTCGGGACCAAACGTGTTGTCGAGTTCGTTCGGACCGAACGTGCCGGCATGCAGCGGACCGGAGACGAATTCCCAGAACGGGTCGAACTCCTGGAACTGGGCCTTGTTCGGATTGTAGTAATGCGCGGCGGCATAGTGCACGTCGGCGGTCAGCCAAACCGTATTGGCGATCCCTGCGGTCTTGATGAAGCGCAGGATGTCGGCGATCTCGAGCTCACGACCGCGGGCCGGGCCATCGCCTTGCGCGAAGGCTTCCGAACCCTTCTTGTTGGTCGCATCGTCGTAGACGATCAGCGAGAGCGGCATATCGGAGGCGATCACCTTCCAGGTGGCGCGCGAGTTGAGCAGCGCGCGCTTCAGCCAGGCCATCTGGTCCGGCCCGATGAAATAGGCGTCGGGGCCGTAGTGCTCCTGCAGGTTCGGACCGTTCGGGCCGCGATAGCTGCGCTCGTCGAGCATGAAGACGTCGAGATGCGGGCCGTAGCTCAGCGTGCGATAGACCCGGCCCGGCTCGACGATGCTCTCGCGCATCGGATACATCTCGTGGAAGGCTTTTGCGGCGCGCGCGGCGAGCACGTTGATGTCGCGCTCCTTGTAGGCCGCCGGCAGCTGCTTCGAGAGCGACCAGTTGTTGGTTACCTCGTGATCGTCCCACTGCACGAAGATCGGCACTTCGGCATTGAAGGCGCGCAGGTTCGAGTCGAGGAAATTGTATTTGTGCGCGGCGCGGTACTCGTCGAGCGTCTCGGCGACCTTGGCCTTCTCCGGGATCGTGATGTTCTTCCAGATCTTGCCGTCGGGCTGCTTCTGCTCGGCGGTGATGATGCCGTCGGCATAGATGGTGTCGCCGGAATGCAGGAAGAAATCCGGGGCGTGCTTCTTCATCGCGGCGAAGGTGATCATGCCGCCGTCGTCGGGGTTGATGCCCCAGCCCTGGCCGGCGACGTCGCCGCCCCACACGAAGGAGACGTCGCGGCGGTCGCTCGGCGCGGTGCGGAAGCGGCCGACCACGGGCTCGCCGACAACGTCGATATGGGCGAGGTCGCGGAAGCGGACGCGATAGAAGATGTCCTGGCCGGAGGGCAGGTTCTCCAGCAGCGTCTTGGCGGTGAAGTCGCTCTCCGGCAGCGCCGTGATCGGCGGCAGCGCGCGGGCGTCCTTAAACGATTCCGTGGTCGCGACCTCGACCATCATCTGCGACGGCCGGTCCGCACGCGCCCACACCACGCCGCCGTCGACGCCGACATCGCCGGACTGCACGCCATGGGTGATCACGGGACGATCGGCGGCGCGCGACAGATAAGGCATCGCGATCACGCCGGCGCCGGCCGCAGCCGCAGTGGAGAGAAAGTGTCGGCGGGTGAGGTTTCGCGAGAACCGGATCGTCATGGGGAGCCTCCTCAGGTCACGGCGACAATGCGCCGCGGGCGTATCAAGACCTAGGAAAATTCCATGACGGAGAGATTACAGGGGCGCAGCGAGCAGGGCGTTACGGATTACGCAAGTCGTGAGGTGAGCACGCCGGTCGGGCTCCCTCCCCCCTTGCGGGGGAGGGTTAGGGAGAGGGGTGCCACACGACGCGTTCTCTCAAGATGCCGTTTGACAAATGACTGAGCTGCGAAGGCGTCGTTCTCCACAAATGTCCCGCCCGGGGCTTACCCCTCTCCCTAACCCTCCCCCGCAAGGGGGGAGGGAACCCAACCGCCGGCAACTCCCTCACAGCGAAGAACGTTAAGGACCTACGCCGTGCCCGCCGCGCGAAACTGCGTCGCGGTGCGCTGCAAATTCTGCGGCATGCTCAGCAGCAGCGCCTTGCGGTCGGCGACCGCGTTGTGGAACTGCTCGAGCGCGATGTTGAACGCGGTCAGCGTGCCTTCTTCGATGGCGCCGTGCTCGAAGCTGTCCAGCGTGTGACGCAGGATATCGTCGGCTTCCGCCTGCATCTGGTCGAGCTCTTCGGTCGAATCGCTTTGCCGTGCGCCCTTCAGCATCTCCAGCAGCCGGTCGCGCTGTGAGGTGTTGGTGTTGCGCTCGTCCTGCTTGAGATAGCCGGCGAACCACGCACCGGCCGAGCCCATCGCCGAGAACGCCATCAGGCTCCACCAGATGTAGTCGCTGTAGCGGTCGAGGAAGGTCTTTTCCTCGCCATCGACGAAGGCGGCCGCGCCCGGATGCGCCGGAATGGTGGCATCCTTGTCGGTGTCGGGCGTCTCGATCTTGGCGGCGAGCGGGAAATCGTTCTTGAGCGACTGCCGGATCGCAAACAATTGCCGGGTGAACGCCGCGACCGGCGAGTCCGACAGGCCCTTTCGCGCGACGAGATGGTGCGAGAAGCTGATCGTCTTCACCTCGTCGTCGGGCCGGTCGGCCGAGCCGAGCGAGCCGGCCGGAATTTCCGCTGCCTCATAGGCCGGATGATTTTGCGCGATCGCCTCCGAGGCGTCGATCGGCAGGAACGTGGGCTCGCCGCCGTCCTTGGTCGACGCCGTGATTGCATCGATCGTGATCTTGCTGTTGGCCGGGCCGACGGCGAGATAGGCGTCGGCCTTCAGGTTCTTGATGGCGTCCGTCGCCTCATTGGCCGGGAATTGAACGATATCGACCTTCATCGGATCGACGCCGTATTGTGTCAGGATCAGTTTCAGCAAATTGACATTGGCCGGGGTGCGTCCGACGACGCCGATCTTGCGGCCGGCAAGCTGTGCAATCTTGGTGATCCGAGCCGACTTCCGAACCTTGCCCTTCGCGGGCGGAACCCACATCACCACGACGTTCTTGCGCAGGGTCGCGACCGCCTGCGCATTCTTCGGCACTTCGAGATCGCCGCGGATGATGGCGAGATCGGCCTTGCCGTCGGCCAGCGTCTGCGCGCTGGCGGAGGCACCGTCGGTCTGCACCGGTCGGAGCTTGACCTGGGTATGCTGCTGGTTGTTGAAGGCTTGCGCCAGCGCCTGAACGACCTTGAGGTCATCGCTGTTCGCCGGGCCGACTGCGATCCGCAGCGTCACCGGACGTACCGCGAAGTAATAGCCGGCCATCAGCGTGCCGATGATGGCGAGCGCGCCCGCGATCAATACGAACATCAGTCGCCGCTTTGCCGAACGCTGCGGCTTGGGCGATATGCTGGCGGAGCCGTCGGTCATCGATCTCAGGTCATCGATCTCGCAAACAATCGTCGGGGCTCAATCTCGCAAAACTGCCAACGCGCATACACCCTCTATTTGTAGCAAATTCCAGAACCGACAGATGTTACATCTCCGTCATGGTTACCGGCGGCGATAGGACGCGATTCCGGCCTCAATTTCGGCATGGATCCCACCCCGGAGGCCGGTTGTTAGGCTAAGGTCGGCGTCAAACGGGAGGGTTGCCATGGTCGAAAAGCTGTCAGCGGAAGCAAGGAAGGCCGCGCTTTGGGAACTGGCCGGCTGGTCGGAACTTGCCGGACGCGAGGCGATTGCAAAGACCTTCGTATTCAAGGACTTCAACGAGGCCTTCGGCTTCATGGCGCGCGCCGCCCTGGTGGCCGAGAAGAGCGACCATCACCCCGAGTGGAAGAACGTCTACAAGACCGTCGAGGTCGTGCTGGCGACCCACGATGTCGGCGGGGTGACCAAGCGCGATATCGACCTCGCCAAGGCCATGAACGCGATCGCAAGGCAGCTCGGGGTCAACTGACCCGGCTGCCCGTAGCCTTGCGCCGGTTGCCCGACATCCCCAGATTCGCATCGTTCGCCGCCGAAACGTCGCGCGGCGCGAGGAACCCTTGCGATGGCAACGTCCGAATACGGCGTGGGATTTGAGCCTGCCGACCGGCTGGCGCAGGACCGGGAAAGTGTGCGCCGCCGCTTCTGGATCAAGTTCAAGAAGGTGGTCGCGCGCCTGCCTTTCGCCGAGGACCTGCTGGCTGCGTATTACTGCGCCTTCGACCGGCAGACGCCGCGCCATGTCCAGGCCGCTCTGCTCGGCGCAATCGCCTATTTCATCCTGCCGTTCGATTTCATTCCCGACATGCTGCCGGTTCTCGGCTTCACCGATGATGCCGCCGTGCTCGCAACCGCGATCCGCATGGTGGCAAGCCACATCACGCCGGAGCATCGCGAAGCCGCGCGCGCCGCGTTGAAACGCGGGGTGCCTGCGGAGGAGTGAGGTTTAACCTCCCCTTGAAAAGGGGAGGTCGCTTTGCTCGCGAGAGCAAAGCGGGTGGGGATCTGCTCTTTCCGCTTGCAGCGTCGCTTGCGGCTGACCCCCATCCCGACCCTTTCAGGGGGAAGGAGAAGGAGGGCCTGCAGCCCGGATGAAGCGTTGCGTAATCCGGGGTCTTTCTCACTAATCGATCGAGCGGTCCCGGATTTCGCTGCGCTCCATCCGGGCTACGCAATCGCTTCCTCAGCTTCCCGGATGCAGGATCACCTTGCCCATCGCCTTGCGGCCGGCGAGTACCTTCAACGCTTCCGCGGTCTGCGACAGCGGGAAGGTTTGGTCGACGTGCGACGAGATCTTGCCTTCCGCGGTCCACTGCACGAGCTTCTCGAGGTTCTTGCGGTTCTTCTCCGGATTCTGCCGCGCCCATGCGCCCCAGAACACGCCGCGGATATCGCAGCCCTTCAGCAGCGCGAGGTTGAGCGGAATCTTCGGAATGTCGCCGGCGGCAAAGCCGATCACCAGGAAGCGGCCTTCCCATGCGGTCGAGCGCAACGCGGCCTCGGCATAGGAGCCGCCGACCGGATCGAACACGATGTCGGCGCCCTTGCCATCGGTCAGCTTGCGCAGGCCCTCTTTGAGATCCTCCTTGGCGTAGTTCAGCGTCAGCTCGGCGCCGTGCTGCTTGGCGAATGCGAGCTTCTCGTCCGACGAGGCGCAGGCGATCACCTTCAGGCCCATCAACTTGCCGAGCTCGCACGCGGCAAGGCCGGTGCCGCCGGCAGCGCCGAGCACAGCGAGCGTCTCGCCCGGCTTCGGGCTCGCGCGATCTTCCAGCGCATGCAGCGCGGTGCCGTAGATGATGATGATGCCTGCGGCGCGGTCGTAATCGAGATTGTCGGGAATCTTCACGATCGAATTCGCCGGGAGCGCGATCTTGTCGCGCGCGCCGTTGTGGCCGCATGACGCAACGACGCGGTCGCCGACCTTCAGATCAGTGACACCCGCGCCGACGCTCTCGATCACGCCGGCAACTTCGGCGGCCGGCGAGAACGGGAACGGCGGCTTGATCTGGTACTTGCCCTGGATCATCAGGATGTCGAAGAAGTTCAGCGCCGCCGCCTTGATCGCGATCACGGCTTCCCCGGGACCTGCCACCGGATCGGGCACGTCAGCCAGCACGAGATCGTCGGGTTGACAGTATTGCGAGCAGAGGATGGCTTTCATGGACACACCTGAGTTTCGGACGCAGAAAGAGCTGCAAGATCTTTGACTACAAGCTTCATGCCGGATTTGCGGCGGAGCGACAATACAGTGCGGAGGGATCAAACTATGTTTGAAAAAGGCCTGCTAGCGAAAAAGCGCATCCTGATCACCGGAGGCGGCTCCGGCCTTGGCGCGGCGATGGGTCGGCGCTTTGCCGAGCTCGGTGCCGAGCTGATCATCTGCGGCCGGCGCGAGGGGCTGCTGGAGGAAACCGCAGCAAAATTCCGCAGCGAGCTCGGCGCCAAGGTGTCGACTGCGCGCTGCGATATCCGCGACGGCGCCGCGGTCGAGGCGATGATGGATCAGATCTGGCAGGACGAGCCGATCGACGTTCTCGTCAACAATGCTGCCGCAACCTTTATTGCGCAGAGCGAACATTTGTCATTCCGCGCGGCGGACGCGATCCTCGCGCCGACCCTGCATGGCACGATGTACTGCACGCTCGCCGCCGGCCGCCGCTGGATCGACGGCAAGCACAAGGGCGTGGTGCTCTCGATCCTCTCGACCTCCACCATCACCGGCCGCGCCTTCACGGTACCGTCGTCGATGGCCAAGACTGCGGTGCTGGCGATGACCAAGAGCCTTGCGGTCGAATGGGGTCCGAAGGGCATCCGGACCGTGGCGATCGCGCCGGGTGCGTTCCCGACCGCAGGCGCCACCGGGCAGCTGCGTCCCGAAGGGCGCAATGAGACGTGGTCGCATCGCAATCCGCTCGGCCGCGCCGGCGAGCATTCGGAGCTGGCCAATCTTGCGACCTTCCTGATCTCGGATCAGGCCGGCTACATCAATGGCGAGATGGTGGTACAGGATGGCGGCTCGCATCTGCGCAGTTCCGGTGCCGAGGACCTGCTGCAATGGACCGATGCACAGTGGGAGAGCCAGCGCGCGGCGCGCGCGAAAGGCTGACGAGGTCTGATGTGCATCCGCAAGCAATGAGCACGCACTGAGGATAATGGACTCGCAATGCGGCTGTGGTCCGCACGCGCGGCCAGCCGTAATTGCCTTCCCAAAAAAGCGTTTCCCGGGTATCCATCCGAGCCGGCGGAGGGGAATCGCCGGGCCATCTTGCAGTCACAATGATGGGGGAACCAGTTGGCCGTGCGGCAGATTCTGACATCACTGGCGGCTTGTGGTCTGTGCGGGATCATCACCCTCGCACCAATGCAGGCTGCGCCCAAGAAAGACGCGGCGAAGGAAGCAGCCAAGCCGGCGCCTTCGGCTGCCGCGGCTGCGGCCGGCGGCGCGGAGCCGACGCTGATCGGCCAATTCGGCACCTGGGGCGCGTACACCGCCTCGCCCAACGGCAAGAAGGTGTGCTTTGCGCTCGCCAAGCCGGCGTCCTCGAAGACCAACCCGGCGAACCGGCCGCGCGATCCGGCCTATGCCTTCATCTCGACCCGTCCGGCCGAGAAGGTCGTCAACGAAGTCTCGGTCATGATAGGCTACACCGTGAAGCCGGGCTCGGAATCGACGCTCCAGGTCGGCGGCGGTACTTATGCGATGTACACGCAGGGCGACGGCCTCTGGATCAAGAATGCGGCCGAGGAGGAGCGGATGGTGGAAGCCATGCGCAAATCGGCCGATCTGACGGTAAAAGCCGTCTCGGCCAAGGGTACCGAGACGATCGACACCTTCTCGCTGAAGGGCCTGGCGCAGGCGCTCGACCGGCTGGGGCAGGACTGCCGGCGTTAAAGCCGGGCTAAGACGCAAATTCGAGGTATTTGGTGGCTTTCCAGCACCGGCTGGAAGGCCTATTTGAGGTTTCATGACCGACACCGTGACCCCCAAAGCCGTACCCGGCGCCAGCGCGCTGGTCGAAAAGGTTCCGCTCGAGACCTATGTGCCGCCGGCCAAGCCGTCGCTGATCGGGCTGTCGCGCGCCGAGATCGCCGATCGCCTCGGCGAGATCGGGGTGCAGACGGGCCAGCGCAAGATGCGCACCCAGCAGCTCTGGAATTGGATGTATTTCCGCGGGGCGCAGAGCTTTGCCGAGATGACCAACGTCTCGAAGGACATGCGCGCCGAGCTCGAGAAGCATTTTACCGTCGACCGTCCCGAGGTGGTGGCCGAGCAGATCTCCAATGACGGCACCCGCAAATGGCTGCTGCGGCTGCCGAGCGGCGACAAGGTCGAGCGACCGCACGAGGTCGAGTGCGTCTACATCCCCGAGACCGATCGCGGCACGCTGTGCGTTTCCTCGCAGGTCGGCTGCACGCTGAACTGCTCGTTCTGCCACACCGGCACGCAACGGCTGGTGCGCAACCTCACCGCCGGCGAGATCGTCGGCCAGGTGATGGTGGCGCGCGACCGGCTCAACGACTGGGCCGATCGTGAGGACGGCACGCGCCGCGTCACCAACATCGTGATGATGGGAATGGGCGAGCCGCTCTACAATTTCGACGCGGTGCGCGATGCGCTGTTGATCGTCGGCGACAATGAAGGCATCGGCATTTCCCGTCGGCGCATCACGCTGTCGACCTCAGGCGTGGTGCCGAACATCCAGCGCACGGGCGACGAGATCGGCGTGATGCTCGCGATTTCCTTGCATGCGGTGCGCGACGAGTTGCGCAACGAGCTGGTGCCGCTGAACCGCAAATATCCGATCAAGGAATTGTTGCAGGCCTGCCGCGATTATCCCGGCGCCTCGAACGCGCGCCGCATCACCTTCGAATATGTGATGCTCAAGGGCGTCAACGATTCGCTCGACGACGCCAGGCTCTTGGTGAAGCTGCTGAAGGGCATTCCGGCCAAGATCAACCTGATCCCGTTCAATCCGTGGCCGGGCACCGCCTACGAATGCTCGGACTGGGAGCAGATCGAAAAGTTCTCCGAATACATCTTCAACGCCGGCTATTCCTCGCCGGTGCGCACGCCGCGCGGCCGCGACATCCTCGCCGCCTGCGGCCAGCTCAAGTCGGAGACCGAAAAGCTCTCCGCCCGCGAGCGCCAGGCGCTGCGCGCGATGGCGATGACGGATTGATTTGATGGCCTTGATCGGCCGCCTGTTCGTCGTCGCCTTCGGCTTCCTGATGGCCTGCTTCGTGGCAGGGATCATCGTGGTCGTCGCGGTGCTGTATCCCGAGATCAGTGATTTCGGCGGCCAGATCGACCAGAGCGCTGTTAACATCGTGCTCGGCTTTGGCTTCATCTTCATCTCCGGCTTTGCGCTGCTGCCTGCGCTGATCGTGGTACTGATCACCGAGGCGTTCTACATCAGGAGCGTGCTGGCTTATGCCGTCGGCGGCGCGATCGTCGGCGCAGCCTGCTATCTCGGCCTCGTTCCGTTCGATCCCGATATGATGCAGTTCCACGGTATCGTGCGCCGGCACATGGAGATCATGACCGGCGCCGGCATCGTCGCGGGCCTGGTCTACTGGTTGATCGCCGGCCGCGCCGCCGGGGCCTGGCGCGAGCCGCGGCGTCCGTTGTCTCCGCCTCCGCCGTTACCGTCGCAATCGCCGCAGCCGTGATGCCAACTCTTACCCTCCAGGGGAGGGTGCGCGACGCTCTCGCACTTTTCATGTCCCACCTCCTCGGCTAAACCGCGCGCCATGAACCGGACTGGACTTTTCATCGCGCTGGCGCTCGCACTCATCATCGGCATCCTGTTCGGGCTCTATCCCGAACTCGATCTCAAGCTCGCCGCGCTGTTCTACGATGCCGCGCAGAACACCTTCCCCGTCAAGCTCGACGCGGTGGCAAAGTTCGCGCGCGATGCGGCGATGTGGATCGCCTGGGCGCTGGTGCTGCCGGCGATCGTGACCATCGTCTGGAAATTCATCCAACCGGAGCGGCCGATGCTGATGTCGGGCCGCGCCGCGGTGTTCCTGCTCACCACGATGCTGCTCTCGGCCGGCGTACTCACCAACTTCACCTTCAAGAACTATTGGGGCCGGCCACGGCCGATGTTCGTGACGCAGTTCGGCGGCGACCTGCAATTCATGCCGTGGTGGGATCCGCGCGGCGGCTGCCCGCGCAACTGCTCGTTCTTCTCCGGCGAGGGCGCCACCGCGTTCTGGACCTACGCGCCGGCAGCGCTGGCGCCGCCCGCATGGCGGCCGCTGGCCTTTGCAGGCGCCACCGTGTTCGGCATCGTCACCAGCGGGCTTCGAATGGCCTTCGGCGGGCACTTTTTCACCGATGTGGCGATCGCGGGCCTGGTGTCGTTCCTTACGGTTTGGCTGTTCTATGCGTTGATCTACCGCTGGGCCTCGCCCCGGCTGACAGACGCCCAGGTCGCTGCGGCGCTGACCCGGCTCGCGATGCCGGGCTACCGCTGGATGCAGCGCTGGCGCCGGGGCGGCAAGGCAGCGCCGAGCCGGCCCGAAGCCTGATTAAACGCGTGCCCCTGCTCCGGAAATTTGATATTCGCCAAGTCTGAAAACCTCTTCGATTTCGACCGATTGGACCGTCCCATGAGTACGATTCTGAAAAGCCTGCCCACCGGCGAAAAAGTCGGCATCGCGTTCTCGGGCGGGCTCGACACCTCGGCGGCGCTGCTCTGGATGAAGCTGAAGGGCGCCAAGGTCTTTGCCTACACCGCCAATCTCGGTCAGCCCGACGAGGCCGATTACGACGCGATCCCGCGCAAGGCGATGGACTTCGGTGCCGAGAAGGCCCGCCTGGTCGACTGCCGCACCCAGCTGGTCCATGAGGGCATCGCCGCGATCCAGTCCGGCGCGTTCCACATCTCGACCGGCGGCATCACCTATTTCAACACCACCCCGCTCGGCCGCGCGGTGACCGGCACGATGCTGGTCGCGGCGATGCAGGAGGACGGCGTCAACATCTGGGGCGACGGCTCGACCTACAAGGGCAACGACATCGAGCGCTTCTACCGCTACGGCCTGCTGACCAATCCGAGCCTGCGGATTTACAAGCCCTGGCTCGACCAGCAGTTCATCGACGAGCTCGGCGGCCGCGCCGAGATGTCGGCCTTCATGACCGCGCAGGGCTTCGCCTACAAGATGAGCGCTGAGAAGGCCTATTCGACCGACAGCAATCTGCTCGGCGCGACCCATGAGGCGAAGGATCTCGAGAGCCTGTCGAGCGGCATCACCATCGTCAACCCGATCATGGGCGTGCCGTTCTGGCGCGCCGATTGCGACGTCAAGCCCGAGAAGGTCGTGGTGCGCTTCGAGGAAGGCCAGCCGGTCGCACTGAACGGCAAGACGTTTGCCGATCCGGTCGCGCTGTTCCTCGAAGCCAACGCGATCGGCGGCCGCCATGGCCTCGGCATGAGCGACCAGATCGAGAACCGTATCATCGAGGCCAAGAGCCGCGGCATCTACGAGGCGCCCGGCATGGCGCTGCTGCACATCGCCTATGAGCGTCTCGTCACCGGCATCCACAATGAGGATACGATCGAGCAGTACCGCATCAGCGGCATGCGGCTCGGCCGCCTGCTCTACCAGGGCCGCTGGTTCGATTCGCAGGCCTTGATGCTGCGCGAGACCGCGCAGCGTTGGGTGGCGGGCGCCGTCACCGGCGAGGTGACGCTGGAGCTGCGCCGCGGCAACGACTATTCCATCCTCAACACCGAGAGCCCGAACCTGACCTATGCGCCGGAGCGCTTGAGCATGGAGAAGGTCGAGGACGCCGCCTTCACGCCGGCCGACCGCATCGGCCAGCTGACGATGCGCAACCTCGACATCTCAGACACCCGCGCCAAGCTCGGCCTTTACAACAAGACCGGCCTCATATCGAGCGGCGAAGGCTCGCAGATCTTCCAGCTCGAGAGCGACAAGGACTGAGGCTGCCGATATAAACTCGCTGTCGTCCCGGCGAAGGCCGGGACCCATAACCACAGGATCGCGTTGTTGAGGCGAGCTGTGGCTCCAGCGTCGCACAACAATTGACGGTCGTGGTTATGGATCCCGGCTTTCGCCGGAACGACGCGCGGAGGGATTCGCGCTCGACCTCACTCTACGTATTCCCGAAATTCACTTCACCCTGAGCGCATCCAGCAACGACCGAAACGCCCGCGCGTAATCGGTGCCGGTCTTGCCGATATCGGGTCCCGCTGACACCGCAACGGCTGCCTCCGTCACCGCGCCGAGCAAGAGCCGCGCCAGGGGCTCGATCGGCTGCTTTGCGATTACGCCGGCGTCCATCGCAGCGGAAAGCGCGCGCGGAAATTTGCCGCCGAAATGCTTGGCGTCGATCTCGCGCCAGCGTTCCCAGCCAAGCACGGCCGGACCGTCGCGCAGGATGATCTGACCGGTCGGACCCTTCGAGCACGCCGCGAAATAGCCCTGCGTTCCCGCCGCCATCGCTGCCAGCGGATCGTTCTCCGCGCGCGAGATGCGATCGAGATCGGCGACGAGATCGATCGACACCTGCTCGAACACGGCCTCGAACACCGCCTCCTTGGTCGCGAAGTGATGATAGACCGCGCCTTTTGCAACCCGCGCGCCGCTGGCGATGTCGTCCATCGTCGCAGCCGCAAAGCCGCGCTCGCCGAAGATGCGCCGTGCCGCCTTGACGATGGCGGCTCTGGTTTTCTCGCGCCGCTCGGCCTGGGTTGCCATCGTGTATCTGTAGCCCAGTTCCATCCGCAAGCCAATTGACTTACCGACTATCAGTCGATAAATACCGACTGTCAGTCGGTAAATGGAGAATGCCCATGCCTTCGCTCAAGACGCTGCAAGCCTTCGCTGACACGGTCGAAGCCAACGACCATGTTGCCGCGATCCGGAACTTCTATACGGCCGATGCCCGCACCCAGGAGAACGACGGCGAATGGCGCGTCGGCCGCGAGGCGCTGGCGGCGCGCGAGGCGGCGGTGCTGGCCGCGGTCTCCGGCGTGAAGACGACGCGGCTCGGGCCGCTGCTGCTCGACGGCGATCATTCGGCGATCTGCTGGCGGTTCGAATTCACCGGCAAGGACGGCAAGGTCCGCAGCATGGAGGAGGTCGCCTGGCAGACCTGGCGCGGCGAGGAGCTGATCGAGGAGCGCTTCTTCTACGATCCGGCGCAGATGGGACGGTGAGCTTACGAGCCCATAGATGCCCTCCCACCTCCCCTTGAAAAGGGGAGGTCGCTTTGCTCGTTAGAGCAAAGCGGGTGGGATCTGCTCTCTCCGCATGCAGCAGAGTCTGCGGCTGGGCCCCCATCCCGACCTTCCCCCTTTCAGGGGGAAGGAGAAGACAGATCCGGGCCTCGGATGAAGTGCTCGGCAGGCAGGGCGAGACCAAAGCGAAAGTTCTGGCGTCATCGCCAACAAAAATGGCCGGGATCGCTCCCGGCCATTTCGTATCGTGATGTCTCGCCGGCTTAGCGCGGCGGGGCGGCGGAGGCGGTGTCGCCGTTGAGCAGCGGGGTGATGCGGCGGACGGTGACGCGCCGGTTGATGCGGCTCGGTCCGTCGGTCTGCTCCTTCAGATATTGCGAGCCGTAACCCTGCGAGGTCAGGTTTTCGGCCGGCACGCCGAACTGCTGCGTCAGCAACTCGGCGGCGGACTGCGCACGGCGGTCGGACAGCGACAGATTGTCGGTGTCGTTGCCGGTCGCATCGGTGTGGCCTTCGATCAGGAACACCTCGCGCGGATTGCGCTGGATGGCCCGGTTGAGGCCGTCGGCGATCACCTGCAGCCTCGCCGCCTGATCCGGTGGGATGGTCCACGATCCGGAGTCGAAGTTGATCGTGTTGAGGTCGATGCTCGGCATCTGCATGCGGACATTGGGGCTGTAGCGGATCTCCTCGAGCGAGTAGCGCCGATCGATCCGCTGCACCGGTGGTGCCTCCATGGTCTCGTAGATCACGTCGGGCGACGCCTCCTGAGCGTCGACGATGTAGCGATCGTAGGGGATGTTGACCACCGGCGGCGGTACGTCGACATAGAAGCCGCCGACCGCACGCGGATCGCGATAGCTGTTGTCGATGATGATGAGCTCGCGCCCGCCGGGATCCCTGCGGATTCGGCGCAGCATCTGGCCGTCGGCACCGACCACGGTGATGATCTCGCTGCCGTCGGGACGCACCACGATGGTACGGGTCTCGCCGCCGATCGTCTCGGTGCGAATGTCGCGTGCGCCATAGCGGAAGCGGTAGACATCGTCGCCACGGACATAGGCCTGTCCACTGGGATCGCGGATGATGACGCGGTCCGGCTCGGTGTAGATGGTACGGCCGTCTTCGACCACTTCCTGCCGCTGGCCGCGCAGGTCGGCGATGCTCCCGCCGATGATGGCGCCGGCCACCACGCCTGCACCGACCGCGGCGCCGATCGCGAGCGGCGTGATGTTGTCATGCCGCGGCGGTGGCGGCAGCGGTGCCGCGACCGCAGGCGCGGCCCGGAATGCCGGTGCAACCGTCGGCGGAGCGTATTGCGCCTTGCCGGGCGGTGGCGTTGCGGCCGCCGAGCCGGGGACGACCGACGGTGCCGGCGCGCCCATGGCGGCTCCAGCGGCCGGCGATACTCCGGGCGCAACGCCCGGGCGTGCCTGCTGGGCAGGAGCCGGTGTCGCGCCGGGGGCGCCCATCGCTGCTCCCGGTGCCGGAGGCGTTCCGGGAGGCGTGGCTGGACGTCCCTGCTGACCCGGAGCCGGTGGCGTGGGCGTCGCGCCGGGAGCCGTCGTGGCGGGCGGGGTAACAGGCGTGCCGGGTCGCGCGGGCGGCTGTCCGCCTGCTGCGGGCGGTGTTGTCGTTGCCGAAGGCGCAGGCGTTGTCGGCGACGTTGTGACGGGCGGCGTGCCCGGCGGTTGCTTGGCGCCACCGGGACGTTCGCCGCGCAGGTGTTCGGCCGGTGCAGTTGTAGCTCCCGGTGCGGCAGCTCCGGGCGTCGGTGTTGCGGCCGGCGTCGGCGTTGCGGCCGCGGGCGGCGTGCCGGGGCGCGCTGCCGGAGCAGCAGCGCCCGGTGCTGCCGGTGTTGCGGCACCCGGCGCGGGTGTCGGCAGCGTGTGCGCGGCTCCGGGCGCAGGCGTCGGCGGTGTGCCCGGCCGTTGCGGTGCTGCCGCCGGCGGCGGTGGGGTCGGCGTCGGATGTGCGGGTGCAGCCGCCGGCGGTGGCGGCGTTGCGGGCTTCGCGGGTGCTGCTGCGGGCGGCTCCGGCCGTGCCGGTGTCGGCAATGGTGCCGGCTTGGCGGGCGCAGCCGCAGGTGGCTCGGGCCGTGCAGGCGCGGCTGCCGGCGGCGGCGTAGCCGGGCGCGCTGCGGGCGGTTCAGGTCGCGCGGGAGCGGCGGGCGGTGTCGGATGCGCAGGGGCAGCCGCGGGCGGCGCAGGCGGCGCGGGCCGCGCAGGCGCGGCTGCGGGCGGAGGCGGCGGTGTCGGATGCGGCGGAGCAGCAGCCGGTGGCGGGGGGGGCGGGGGCGGCTTCGCGGGTGCGTCGGCCGGCGGCGGGGCCGGGCGCGGGGGGGGGGCGGGAGCGGGGGGGGGCGCGTCCGGGGGGGGGGCGGCGGCGTGCGGGGCGGCG
>NZ_VKHP01000169.1 GCF_010811875.1 Bradyrhizobium uaiense | reverse complement strand
GCCCCCACCCCAGAGCTGACGAGCGATGGCTCAGGCTCGAAGGGGCATGGGAGCACTCTGGATCGGCAAGTCCCAGGCGCTGGGAGGTGGACGTGAATTGCATTTCCTGAAATTCAGGCAAAAGCGGGAAACAGACAGAAGGCTGGACTCCGCTGCACAATAAAAGCAATCAAGACCGCTGAGCGCGCTTCGACGATGTGCTTTCCGCGCTTGGTTTCTCCAGAAGGATCGGGCGTAACGATAGTATCGCGTTAGCGTTGCGGTCGATCCTTGCATGAGCGAGGGAGACAATGAATGCTTGAACATATTCTCAGATTTATGACGCTTGGTACCGTCATCGTTGGCAGTATCGCCATCTACGCTGCGGTGCACACCAACAATCGGCGTTTGGGAGCCGACATCTTCCTCAGATATTCCGACCGAATCTCCGATCTACGGCGGAGCCTCCCGATCAGCGCGCTCGTCGAACAAGAGGATTCCTGCAACGTTGAAAAGACACCTGAAGAACGCCGGGCCGCGCAGGAGGTCATCTATTCAATCTTCGAACTTTATGAGCTCAAAGTGTATGGCTTCCTTCCTCACGCGATCTGGAAGATCAGAGAGCCAGACATTGAGGCACTTCTTTCACTTCCATTCTTCCAGCACGAGCTGGCGACATTTGAAAACAGGTTTGCAAGGCACCCGCGTTTTGCGCGGTGGCTCGACCAAGTCAGGCGAAGCAAGGCTCACTCATCCTCGCTGACGAGATACTGAGGCTTCGCTCGACATGCCGGCTTGTGGCCGGAGAAGTCGGCAGTCATTCGTCGTCGAATGCCCGCTGCTCCGGGTACGAGTGGGTTTGGGGGACCTCAGGCGGGCGTCAGGGCAGGTATAGGAATCAGCCTGGCCAACTTACGAAGGTTCTGGGCGGTGGCTGTGGGGGTAAACTGCGCGCCATTCCCCCTTAGTCGCAAGCGATCGAGTTTGAGAATGCGCTTGAGGTGCGCGAACAACATCTCGATCTACTTCCGGAGCCGGTGCGAAGTGCGACCCTCCCATGATTTTCCGATCTCGCGCGCCACCGAGATGCCTACTTGGGGCAACAATGGGACTTCAATGAACATCGATCGCAATCGCGCTTCTGAGGGTCGCGAAACACGCGACTCGTCTCTCCCCAGCGTTACCTGCCTTCGATCGCGGCGCTCTCCGTCGGAATAGTCCCTCACGACCATCGTCGCGGTCAGCACTACCGCAAACGTCACGCTTGCGAAGATGAAACCCACCACCTCAAGCCGCTGCGATCCTAGATTCGTCGAGCTTACGCTACCACCCGCTCCTTCCTGAGCCCGTGGCATACGGTCACCGAAGCGCGAACCGCCCCCGACCAAACTTTCGGCGCCAGGCACCAAGCCGATTACCGGAAGCACGAAACAGAATGCTTGTCCAAAGTTTAGCCGTCGGCGTTCATTCGGCAGCCAGGGTCATATCTGATGTCGTGAATTGCAACGCCCTAGTCGTAGCGATTTCACGATTGGTCACATCGGCGGCATCGTGGCGCACCCCACAGCGTTTCGGCGTAGCGGATCCCCGCAGTCGCAATGTCAACGACCTTGAGGCGTCTTAGGCTTCGGCCTGCCGCAGCCAGTGATCTGTATCCACTTGCGGACGATGTAGAGGGTGCAAATTTCCACTGTCACCGCCTCGATCAGGAGACAAATCGGGTCCACGTCGCTTCACCTTTTTCCCCGAGTGATCGGTCGTCGTCGCTGTGACCTCCACAATTCGCATGCGACGATCATTCATACCCCACGAACCGCCCGACCTGCTTGAGCCGCTGGACGGTGGGCTTGCCGTCCATGAATTCAGCCATCGCCCGGCCGAGTGTCTTAAAGTATTCTGTGCTGCGATGGGCTTCGACCGCTGCCTGATCGGCGTAACGCTCCATGAAAACATAGGTATTCGGCACTTCACCGTAGTAGAGCTGATACAACAGGCAGCCCTTCTCGTTTTCGTTGACCTTATTGACGAGCTCAGTCGCGATCTTCTCGAATTCCGCGGCGTTGCCCTCCTTGATCTTGATCGTTGCGACAGTTCCAAACATTCCTATCTCCATCAAGTTTGAGTTCGTTGAAATTGCGTTCAGAATAGCGTTGCTCGACCTGCTAGGTCCTCAGGACGACCGGCTTGCAGCACGCTCTCGCTCAACGCGATCTGTTGCGTAGCCTGCCAATTTTCATGCCACCGCTGCTATCACTCCGACCTCGGGGAGCCATTGAGCAGTTGTAGGGTCGACGACCGCACACTCACACCCCCCATTCTGCTGGGCGAGGCGAACCGATCTTCCCAAGATGGGCATTGCCGGAGTCCTGATGATGGTCCGCTGCCAGCCCCATCTTGCCGCGGAAGACGCGATACCCGACAACGGCATAGAGCAGCATGAGCGGATAGACAAAGATGCCCGCACCCCAGAACATGAACGCTAGGCTGGAATGGGGGGCTGCGGCGGAGTCGATCGTGATGGCGAACGGGATCATGTAGGGCCAGAACGAAAGCGCGAGCGTGCCGAAGGCCGAAACGAAGATGAGCGTGACCATACGGAAGGGCAAACGGTCATCGTGACGCAAAATACTGCGCGCGAGGACTAATGCCGCAACGCAACCGATGGCCTGGAAGACGAGAAGATATGGCCGGTCGATCCATCGGTGCATGATCGGAAGGTGTTTGGTCAACGCGTGCAAGAACACGACAGCCAAAAACACCAACACGGCGGTCGCGAAGACCGGGATCGCGCGACGCGCATCAGCCCTGATCTTGCCGTCAGATTTCCTGACGAGCCAGCAGGCGCCAAGAAGTGCGTACCCGAAACAAAGCCCGACGCCACACAACACTGCGAAGCTCGTCATCCAGCCGAAAGCGCCACCGGAATATTGGCCATCGGTGAATTGCAGACCCTCGACCAGAGCGCCGACCATCACGCCTTGCATGAAGCTTGCCGCAAGCGAGCCACAAGCGAAGCAAATATCCCAGATCCAGCGTCGCTGCGCCTCGTTGCGAAACTCGAATGAGACGCCGCGCAGGACCAGGCCTGCCAGCATCACGACAACAGGAACATAAAGCGCAGATAGCAGCGTCGCGTAGGCGACCGGAAACGCGCTCCATAAGACTACGGCAGCGACAATGAGCCAGGTCTCGTTCCCGTCCCAAAATGGCGCGATGGTGCGCAGCATGATGCTCCGGCTGGCCTCGCTCCTCGTGAGGCCGAACAGCATGCCGACACCAAGATCGAACCCGTCAAGCAGCAGATACAGAAGCATGCTGTTGGCGAGAACCAAAACCCAGAACATGACCATTTTCTATTCTCCTGCAGTCATCAGGTGCGGAACCGCAGCAACGTCCCCGCCGGCCAACGACATGGGTCGATTGGGGGTGGCGTCATACGGAAGCTCGATGGCATTTCGAGAGGGGCCAGCGCGCAGAAGCCGGTAGATGAAGAGGGTGCCAAACGAAAAGATGAACAGGTAGATTGCACCGAACAGGATAAGCGAGCTCAGTGCGGCACCAGCGGTCAAGAACGGTGTCATCGCCTGATCCGTTCGCAATGCTCCGTAAATCACCCAAGGCTGGCGGCCGACCTCAGCCGTGTACCATCCTGTGAAGATGGCGATGAACGGCAAGGGAAAGCTTAGAAAGATGGACCAAAGGAGAAGGCGGCTGCGCTCGAGACGGTGCGTGACGCTCAGATAGGAGCCAAGCCAGGCAAGCGCGAGCATGATCAATCCGCAGCCGACCATGATGCGGAATGTCGCAAACGGGATGAGCACCGGCGGACGATCCTGCGGCGGGAAATCGGTCAGTCCGACTTCCTTGGACGTTAGGCTCATGCTGCCGATAATGCTTCCGAGCACCGGAATCTTGATTTCGTACGTGTTGGTCTCGTGTGCCGGATCGGGCAGCGCAATCACAACCTCGCTCGCCGGCTGCTCATCGTGCCAGCGGCCTTCGATCGCCGCGAACTTCGCCGGTTGAAAGTCGTGGACATAGTCGCCAACCAGGTGGCCGAACGCCAACTGAAGCGGCATCAGCACTGCCGCGAGGAGCAGACCCATGCGGAGCATGACCAGGGCCTCGACGCGAGACTTGTCTCGCAGCAGATACCATGCGCCACTCGACGCGACGCAGAATGCGCCCGTGAGATAGGAAGCGAGCAGCATGTGCGGAAAGCGTGACCAGACCACGGAGTTGAAGATGATCTTCGTCCAGTCATCGGGAACAAACTGGCCATTTTGCACGACGTAACCGACCGGCACCTGCATCCAGCTGTTGTTCACCATGATCCAGAATGCCGAAAGCGTCGTTCCAAGCGCCACCATGGCCGTCGAGAAAAAATAGAACCAAGGTGCCACACGGTTGCGTCCAAGAATGAGGACGCCGAAGAAGCCGGCTTCGAGAGCGAAGGCTGTGAATGTCTCATAGGAGAGCAGTGGTCCCTGGATCGGTCCGGACATGTTCGACAGCACGCTCCAGTTCGTGCCGAACTGAAAGGCCATGACGACGCCCGACACCACGCCGAGGCCAAAAGCGACGCCGAATATCTTGAGCCAGAACTGAAACAGGGTCCGGTAGACGGCATTGCCCGTCCGCAGATGCTTTGCTTCCAGAACGGCGAGCCAAGCGGCCAGTCCAATACTGAACGCCGGGAAAATGATGTGAAAAGAAATCGTGAATGCGAATTGCAGTCGCGACAGAAGAAGTGCTGTAGCGTCCATCGAAGTCTCCTATCTGCTCAGGCAGGCTCTTGCACGCTGTCGCTCATTGAGGTTGACGCCTATCGGCCAGGAACTCGCCACTGGACATTTCGAGGCAAGTCAAAAGCTCAACATAGCTCTGCCCGGCTCCAACGCTGCTTTCCCCGATGCAGGCCTGCTTGTTTGACGCGCCAAATTCCGACCAGCGTGTGTCAAGCTCGTTCCTGGCATCGGTTTCGTCTTTCGTGCAGCCGGCAACTTTTTCGATGCCGGCGCTTACCACCTCCGCGGTGCAGTTTTGGGCGATATCGAAGGCGGGTATTCGATCTGCGGCCTTGGCCTGATTAATGGCCGATGAAGCAGCGACAATGGCGCCTATGGCAAAAATGATGGTACGCATTTCGGTCTCTCTGTTGGATACGTGTCGAATTGCGCCGGTTCGTGGCGCGAACACGCTCAATCATCCGATCCTGGGAGGTTCAGGTATCAATCGCGAGCTGCGCTGGCCGGTGAAATACGACCAGAGCCACTGGTGCTGCACGCGCCAACGATTCTGTAGCTGCGGCAGGGCAAGGATGTGAACGAACGCCCACACCAGCCACGTCAGCGCTCCGCTTGTGCGCAGCCAGCCTCGCTCAAGCACCGCGTAGTTTTTGCCGACGACCGCCATGTTGCCCTTGTCGAAATAGCGGAACGGACGCTTGACTTTCCGTCTCTTCAGCTCTTTCGCGATCAGCCGCCCGACATAGTGTCCTTCCTGGATCGCCGCCTGAGCCACACCTGGCACCGGGTGTTCGTTCTTTTGCATGACCGACGCCGCATCCCCCACGACGAAGACGCCGGGCGCGTCCACGACCTTTAGGAAGGGATCAACGAGCGCGCGTCCAGCGCGGTCGGTCTTGGCGCCGAGCATCCTGGGGATCGGCGATGCCGCAACCCCCGCGGTCCAGAGCACCGTGGCGCTCGGGATCCGGTTTCCGCCCGCGACGACGCCCTCCGCGTCGACGGTCTCAACCTTCACTCCGGTCATGACTTTCACGTCGAGCTTTTCGAGCCGTCGCGTCGCCCTGCGAGACAGCGACTCGGCAAACGTCGGCAGAACCCTCTTGCCCGCGTCGAGCAGAATGATATTCGCCTGTGCCGGATCGATGCGGCGGAAGTTACCGCGCAGCGTGACCTTCACCATCTGCGCGAGAGACGCGGCGAGCTCCACGCCCGAGGGACCAGCGCCGACCAGCACGAACGTCATCTGCCGCGCGCGCTCGGCTTCATCCTCGGTCGTTGCGGCCAGTTCGAACGCGCCGAGGATTTTGGCTCGAATCGTCTCGGCGTCGCTGAGGTTCTTGAGGCCTGGCGCATATTGCGCGAACTCGTCGTGCCCGAAATAGCTCGGACGCATGCCGGTCGCGACCACCAGATAGTCGTAAGCGAGCTTGCGGACGCCCACGCCGGGGCAAGACGCGTCGATCGTGCGGGAAGCGACGTCGACGCCGGTGACCTCGGCCAGCAGCACGCTCAGGTTCCGCTGCTTGACCTCGAGCTGCCGGATCGGCGCGGCGATCTCGGCAGGCGAGAGCACCGCGGTCGCCACCTGGTAGAGCAGCGGCTGAAATATGTGGTGGTTGCGTCGGTCGATCAGGACGACATCGACATCAGTGCGCCGCAGTGCACGAGCCGCGGCGACACCGGCGAAGCCGCCACCGATGATCACGACGCGCTTGCGCTCTCCGTGGGTAGCTTCGACAATTGCGGTTGCCTCGTCAGGCCGGTTCTCAGCCAACATCACGCTCATGGGTCACCTCGTTTGCGCTTGCGCCGCGCCAAACTCGACGCAGCGCCCGTGAATTGCTGCGAGCACCGACTATTCGGCCGCCACGTGCGTTGGGCTCTTCGTAAAATTGGGCGGACGCTTCTCGAGGAAGGCCGAGAGCGCTTCCTTGGCGTCCGCCGAGGTCACACGCACCATGAACTCCTGGCTTTCACTCTCGATCGCTGCTTTGAGTTGGCCGATTGAAGCCTGTTTGAGAAGCCGTTTGCTTGCCAGCAACGCGCCGTTCGGTTTTGCCGCCAGCTTGTGCGCCGTTGCGGTGGCGGTCGTGAGCAGATCGGCGTCGGGCACGACGCGGGTCACGAGGCCCAGCTCCGCGGCCCGCGTGGCCGTGAAGGGCTCTCCCAGCAAGTACAATTCCGCCGCCCGGAGGTGGCCTACGCGCGCCGGTATTGAGAAGCTCGATCCGAATTCCGGCACCAGCGCCAGGTTGATGAATGGTAGCTGGAATTTCGCGCTCTCGACCGCGTAGATGAAATCGCAGTGCGTCAGCATCGTGGTTCCGCCGCCGATAGCCGCGCCTTGCACGGCCGCGACGATCGGTTTTTCGAACCTGACGAATGCGTCCATCAGGTCGCCTTGCGGAAACGCGCCCGGCCTGGGTGGATTCTTGAGGAAATCCACGACGTCGTTGCCGGCGCTGAACACGTTTCCGGTGCTGTGCCAGAGCACGACACGGATTGCGTCGTCCTTGTCGGCTTGGTTGAGGATGTCGGCCAGGTTCGTGTACATGGCGGACGTCATCGCGTTCTTCTGGGCCGGGCGATTGAGTTGGACCCGCAGGATGCCGTCGCTACTCTCGGTGAGAATGTCGCTCATTGCTTGCTCCTTTTCTCTCTATCTTGCCTGTGTCAGGCGTGTTCCCGCACTTTCGGTACTGCGCCGCTCGTGCGCAGGTCTTCGACGCCTTTGGCGTCAAATCCCAGGTCGCGGAGGATCTCCTCGGTGTGCTGGCCGAGGTCGGGCGCGCGCCGGGCTGGGATCTTGGCGACACCGTGCAGTTGAATTGGGCTGCTAATCGTCGAGGTGAGCTTGCCACCGGCACCTTCGAGCGGAACGACAATGTCGTTTGCCGCCAGTTGCGGATCGTTGATCACCTCTTGCGGCCCGCGCACGGCGCCGAACGTGACGTGCACGCCGCTGAAAACCTCATTCCAATGCTCCATGGGTTGCGCGGCGAAAGCCTCGTCGAGAATGGCCGTGAGCTCCGGCATGTTGGCTGTGAGCTTCGCCGGATCGGAAAACCTCGGATCGGTGAGGAGATCCGACCGGCCGATCGCCTTCGTAACGGCCACCAACTTGTCGGGCATGACGACGAGAACAAACCACGTGCCGTCGGAGGCGCGATACACGTTGAGCGCCGCGCTGGCCGGATGCTTGCGATCGTGCAGCCCGTAGAACTTCGCGCCGGCCAACGCGGCCTGGATCGAAACGCTCGCCGACCAGATACCCGTAGCGAGCAGTGAGGTCGTGACATACGTCCCCTTGCCGGTTCGCTCGCGACGGTAGAGCGCGGTGACGATCGCCGAATAGATTCCGACCGCGGTCGCATTGTCGCCGCTACCGGCCACCGGCCAGGTTGGCGGCGCGCCGGCATCGCGCGTCATCGACAGCAGGCCGCTGCGCGCCCAGTACGCCGTGAGATCGAAGCCAGGAAGACTGGCATCCGGCCCTTTTTCGCCGAAGCCAGTAAGATCCGCGTAGATCAGCCGTGGGTTCCATTGCGCGACGTCGGCGTATTCGAGCTTCAATTTCTTGCGCGCGGGATGCGGCGTATTGACGATGAATACGTCGGCCCATTTGACAAGCTGCTCGATCACCTGCTGGGCGCCAGGCGACTTCAGATCAAGCGTGATGCTGCGCTTGTTGCGGTTGGCGAGATGCCACTGATAGGGATCATCTGAAGCCGGCTGCGGTGGGATTTTGTTCGCATGTCGCCAGGGGTCGCCGCTCGGCGGCTCGACTTTGATGACGTCTGCGCCGAAATCCGACAACATGACGGCAGCGCCGGGCCCCGCGATGAAGCTCGCGAAGTCAACCACCTTCAGTCCGGAAAAAATGTTGTCGTTTGCCATTTGGTCTCTCCTATATTGTCGTGCTTGCTTCACCGCCCCAGGAACTGGGGGGCGCGTTTCTCGAGGAAGGCAGACGTGCCTTCCTTTTTGTCTTCCGTCCCGGCGCACAGCCCGAAATAGGATGCTTCGAGCGCAAAGCCCTCGCTCTGGCTCGTATCCATTCCCTTGTTCACCGCCTCGAGCGATTGCTTGATAGCGATGGGCGCGTTCGAACCGATCATCTTCAAGATGGCTTCCGCGCGGGGGATGAGATCGGTTGCCGCAACGACTTCGTTGACGAGCCCGATCCGCCAGGCCTCCTGCACGCTGATGATCTCTCCGGACAGAATGAGCTGGAGCGCGCGGCCTTTTCCGACCAGGCGCGGTAGCCGCTGCGTGCCGCCACCGCCGGGAAGCAGCCCCAGCTTGACCTCCGGCTGGCCGAACTTCGCGTGTTCGACGGCGATGCGGATGGTGCACGCCATTGCCGTCTCGCAACCGCCGCCCAGCGCAAAGCCGTTGATCGCAGCGATTACCGGCTTGCCGAGGTTCTCAATCAGATCCAGCACCTGCTGTCCGTAGCGGCTGGACCGCTCGGCGTCGATCGCACTCGCCTGCGCGAGCTCAGAGATGTCGGCGCCGGCGACGAATGCCTTCTCGCCCGCGCCGGTTAGGATGACGCCACGCACGGCATCGTCGTCCCGCGCAGCCTCGAAAGCAGTTCGCAAATCCGTCCATGTTGCGGTGTTCAGGGCGTTGAGCACCTTGGGCCGGTTAATGGTCACATAGGCGATCGCGCCGCGTCTCTCGTACAGGACGTTTGTGAGCGGCAGGACTGCCGCCGATGAATAGGCAGGCGCTATCTTGGACGAAGAGTCGAGCGTCGTTGTTGTCGATGACATGTGATCTCTCTTTCCAGTTGGCGAACCGTTGCAATGCGCACCGGCGCGCTTTGCGGTCTCAGATGAATGGGCTGCGCCGCTTGGGCTTACGCAACAGGCTCGATCGATTTCGCCTGGTTCGACTTGGCGGCCTTCTTGCGCAGCTCGAGCAGGCCAAGAAGGACTTCGTCGCGCTCCGCCTCAAGCTCCGCGATGGTACGCGATCCGACTTCCGCATGGACGCTGTCGATGAGCTTCTGCTGCACTTCCGGCGTCAGCACGGGCGAGCCGAGAGTCTTCCACCAGGCCGTCATCGGCCCCGAGAACTGATGGAAGAAGTGCTCGATGCCGCCCGGACCGCCGCCGAGGTGATTGAGCATCATGTTGCCCATGATTCCCCAGCGGAGGCCCGGTCCCCAGGAGAGGGCAGTGTCGACGTCGGCCGCGCTCACCACGCCCTCGGCGACAAGATAGTAGACCTCGCGGGCCACTGCGGATTGCAGGCGGTTGGCGACGTGGCCAGGCAGCTCCTTCTTGACCCGCACCGTCTTTTGACCGATCGATGTGTAGAATTCCTCCACGCGCTGGATTGTCGCTTCCGAGGTCTTGGCTCCGCCGACGATCTCGGTCAGCGGGATCAGGTGCGGCGGATTGAACGGATGGGCGATGACGCAGCGTTCCGGATGGGTAGCGGCGCCCTTCTGGATCTCGCTCATGGTAAGTCCCGACGAGCTCGATGCGATGATCACCTCGGGTGGCAGGAGATCATCGAGCTGCCCGTAGAGCTTCTGTTTGAAGTCGATCCGCTCGGGCCCGTTCTCCTGGACGAGGTCGACGCCGGCAACCGCCTGCGCGAGATCGGCGGTGAACGTGACGTTCGACTGCGATGCTCCCGCCGACAGGCCCAGTCGCTTGAGCGCAGGCCAGGCCGTCTCCACGAACTTGCGGAGCGAGCCTTCTGCGTTTGGCGCGGGGTCGGTCGCGACGACCTGCAGTCCCTTGGCGAGAAACAGCGAGGTCCAGCTCGCTCCAATCACGCCGGTCCCGATCATGGCGATGCGGCGAATGGGTTTATTGTTCGACATGGTTTGATTCTCCTGCTCGATTTTCAGACTTCGGCGTAGGCGATGCCGGTGAGATTGCCCTGGGCGTAGAGAAAGTTGCGCTCATTCTTGCCGTCGAGATCGGCGCAATAGATCGAGCCGGCGAAGTCGGTGACGAACATGCGGTTGCCGGGGACATCAAGCGCGATGCCGATGGCCTCCATCAAATGCGTGACCACGATCTCCGGGTCAGCCTTGGTGTCGATCGGCACACGAGTCACGGTATTGCCGCGCGGAGGATCGCCGCGGTCGGTCCAGTAGAGGATACGGTTCGCCAGATCGAGCTCGAGGTCGACGGGTTCCGGCAGATGATCGAAGAGCAGCTCGATGTCGGAGCGGTCCGTCGGGGTCTCGCCCTTCGGGATCTCGATGTTGGCGCGGAAGATGCGGCCCAGTCCGCCCTTCGTCGCGCCCTTTTGCGTCCAGTAGATTTTCTTGAGCTTCGGATCGATGGTGATGCCGACGCACCAGCGGGTTTCATCGAGCTGGTCCTTGTCGCCGCGGCCGCGCTCGACCAGCGTTTCGACCTTGGAGCCGTCGAGGTTCGCGCGCATCACGCGCATGCCCTCGCGGTCGCACCAATAGAGCTTACCGTTCTCCTTATCGAGGTGCATCTGCTTCGGCGTGTGTGTGACGCCTTGCGGGACGATGACCTTGCGATTTCCGCCGTCGAGGTCGGCGCGCTCGATCGAGCCGTCGTTGAGAGGGGGAACGCCCATGTTGGTCCAATAGATGTGACCAGCCTCGACATCCACGGCGATGCCATCGGGGAGGCGACCGTTGGTGATGATGGTCTTGCGGTCGGAACCGTCGGGATTCATCGAGTGAATGCGATCGCCGCTCAGTTCAAGAACGAACAGTCGGCCGGAGCGGGTGACGCCCGATGAGTTCTTCGATTTGGTGGCTTCGATTGTCGTCATGGTCTTCCCTTCTGCTGTCGCAGTTGTCTTCTCTCGCGTGGCCTTTGCTCGTCCTTATCTGACCCACATCGGCCGCCACCGCGAGTAAAGCCCGGCAAATCGCGCCAAATCGCTGCTAAGCAGAAGGCTGATTCCGGACATTTCGGATCAGGCAAGATCGGCGAACGGCTGGCATTTCTCAGCCGATGCGGTACGATTTCTGCAGGCCGGAGAGAGGCCGTGCGCATGGCGCAGATATTGGGTGCTTGGCGAACGAGCCCGGACGCCGGAGTCTGAAAGATGGTGCTGCATTCGCAGAACGTTGCGTACTCGGACGGTGACTCTCAGATCCTGTGGAGGGACGCCGAACGCGTCTTTCACCGCAGCTGGCGACTTGACGATGACGGCAAGCGCCGCGCCGTTCTGCTTGTTGCTCCTGCCGCCGACCACCCCTCGCGCTCAAGCCTCGATCGCCTCACGCACGAATACCAACTCAAGGACGAACTCGACGGGGCGTGGGCGGTGCGGCCGCTGGAGCTCGTGCGCGACGCCAGTCGAACCATGCTGGTGCTCGAGGATGCGGGCGGCGAGCCGGTCGAGCGGCTGCTCGGCGCGCCGATGAGGGTGGGAAGCTTCTTAAGCCTCGCTATCGCTGTTACCTCGGCTGTCGGCAAACTTCACCAGCGGGGGCTCATCCATAAGGACATCAAGCCGGCCAACATCCTGCTCAACGACGCGACCGGCGAGGTGAGGCTGACGGGATTCGGCATCGCCTCGCGCTTCACGCGCGAACGGCAGTCACCTCATCCTCCCGAGACGATCGCCGGCACGCTCGCTTACATGGCGCCCGAGCAGACCGGACGAATGAATCGTTCAATCGATTCCCGGAGCGACCTCTACGCACTCGGCGTCACTTTCTACCAGATGCTCACCGGTGTTTTGCCGTTTGCCGCTGCGGAGCCGATGGAATGGGTGCACTGTCACCTCGCCAGGCGGCCAATGCCCCCGGCCGAGCGGCTGCAGGAGATCCCGGTCGCCGTCTCGGCCATCGTCACGAAGCTGCTCGCGAAGCGGGCCGAAGATCGCTATCAAACGACGGCCGGCCTCGAAAGCGACCTTCGCAGCTGTCAGACCGAATGGGCAGCGCAGCGCCGGATCGATGATTTTCCCCTCGGGGAACACGACACGTCCGACCGCCTCCTGATCCCCGAGAAACTCTACGGACGAGGACGCGAGGTCGACATTTTGCTCGCTGCCTTCGATCGCGTCGTCAATGGCGGCGCGCCCGAATTGGTCCTGGTTTCGGGCTATTCCGGCATTGGCAAATCCTCTGTCGTCAACGAGCTACAGCCGGTGCTGGTGCCGCCGCGCGGCCTGTTCGCTTCCGGCAAATTCGATCAGCTCAAGCGTGATATTCCCTACGCGACGCTGGCACAGGCGCTTCAGAGTCTGGTCCGGTCGCTGCTCGGCAAGAGCGACGCCGACCTTGCGCCATGGCGTGAGGCCTTGCAGGAGACGCTGGGATCCAACGTTGGGCTGATGGTGGATCTCGTTCCTGAGCTGAAGCTCCTCGTCGGAGAGCCACCGCCGCTCCCCGAGGTTCCGCCTCAGGACGCGCAGCGGCGCTTCCAGATGGTGCTTCGGCAGTTGATTGGTATCTTTGCCCGGCCGGAACATCCTCTCGCACTATTCCTCGATGACTTGCAATGGCTCGACGCAGCGACGCTCGATCTTTTGGAAGATCTGTTGAGCCGGTCCGATCTCCGCAATCTTCTCCTCATCGGCGCCTTCCGCGATAACGAAGTCACTGCAGCACATCCGCTCATGCGTAAGCTGGAGGCGATCCGGGCGACCGGACGGGTGCAGGACATCAAACTTGCTTCGCTGAGAACCGAACACCTGGAAGAGCTTGTCGCGGATTCGCTCCGCTGCGAAGCGGAACTGGCCACACCGCTCGCAAGTCTGGTACACGCGAAGACCGACGGGAATCCGTTCTTTGTGATCCAATTTCTTCACGCGCTCGCAGACGAGAGTCTCCTGGCCTTCGATCATGCGCGGGCGCGATGGTCCTGGGATCTCGAAGGCATCCACGCCAAGCGGTATACGGACAACGTCGTGGAGCTGCTGGCCAGGAAGCTGACGCGGCTGCCGCTCGGCACGCAGGGAGCGTTGCAGCAGCTCGCTTGCCTTGGCCATGTCGCGGACGACGCGATGCTTTCGATCATTGTGGGAACAACCGAGGAGGGGGTGCACGCGGCTCTGTGGGAGGCCCGGCACCAACAGCTGATCGACCGCGTCGATCGCTCCTACAAATTCATTCACGACCGCGTGCAGGAAGCCGCCTATGCCCTGATCCCGGAAAACGCACGCGCGGAGGCGCATTTGGCAATCGGCCGGCTGCTTTTGGCACAGACACCGTCGGAAAGGCGCGACGAGACGATCTTCGAGATCGTCAACCAGCTCAACCGCGGCGCGCTGCTGATCACGTTACCGGAGGAGCGCGAGCAGCTCGCGGAGCTGAACTTGACCGCTGGCAAACGCGCCAAGGCGTCGTCGGCCTACAGTTCCGCGCTGACCTATCTCGTTGCGGGTGCGGCGCTGTTACCTAAGGACGCGTGGGAGCGACGGCAGGAGCTGGCCTTTGAATTGGAGCTGTACAGCGCTGACTGCGAGCTCTGTGCCGGTGCGCTGCAGGCCGCCGAGAAGCGTCTGGCCGCGCTTGCAGCGCGCGCTGGCGGCGCGGTTCAACAGTGCATCGTGGCACAGCGGCGCGTGGATCTGTACGTAGGGCTTGGGGCTGGCGAGAGAGCCGTGGGAGTCGCCCTGGAAGGCTTGCAGCATGTAGGCATCGATTGGTCGGCGAATCCAACCGAGGCGGAGGCGCGCCGTGAGTACGAGCGCATCTGGTCTTTACTCGGAAATCGCGCGATCGAGGATCTCGTTGATCTGCCGCTGATCCGGGATCCGGAGGCCAAGGCCACGCTCGACCTTCTCACTAGCCTGGTGGTACCGGCCCTGAACGCCAATAAGAACCTGTACACGCTCGGCGTCTGCATGGCCACCAATCTCAGCCTGGAGCACGGCAACAGCGAAGCATCACCGTTTGGCTACACGACAACGGCCTCGATCGCCGGTCCCGGCTTCGGTCATTACCTTGAAGCCTATCGATTTGGAAAAATGGCTTGCGATCTGCTCGAACGTCGCGGATTTGCGCACTTTGGGGCGCGAGCCTATACCGGCTTCGTGATTGTAATCCCGTGGACACGGCCGCTCAGGGAGGCAATCGAACCGTCACGTCGAGCCTTCCAGATGGCGAAAGAGCACGGCGACCCGACATATGCCGCGCTCGCGGCCCGCGGCCTCAGTACCATTCTTCTTGCCCTTGGCCATCCACTGGATCAATTCGAACGTGAGGCCAACGAGGCCCTGGAGTTCGTGCAGCGATACGGGTTTTTCCTCGACAGACTCTCGGCGCCACTCGCGCTCGCCCGAACCTTGCGTGGAAAAACCACGAAATTCGGCTCCCTTGACCATGGTCAGTTCACGGAGCGCTCCTTCGAGGAACGTTGCACGGGTCAACCCTCTCGCGCGTTTTTGGAATGTTTCTATTGGATCCGAAAGCTCCAGGCACGCTTCTTCGCCGGCGATTACGTCTCGGCCTTTGAAGCCGCCGAAAAGGTGGAGACATGGTACGCAACGTCGCCGGCGCCGCTGTTTGTCTTTCCCGTGGAGAAGGCGGAATGCCATTTTTATGCTGGCCTGTGCCGCGCCGCACGATGCGAGCCCGTGGGGCCCGATCCCTATGCCAAGCATCGGGAAGCACTTGGCGCTCACGAGCGAGAGCTTCGCGCGTTAGCGGCGAACTGTCCCGAGAATTTCGAGGATCGTGCAGTGCTGGTCGCTGCCGAGATTGCGCGCATCGAAGGGCGTCCGCTCGAGGCCATGGACCTGTACGAGCGCGCGATCGCGCTGGCGCGCACCAACGGGTTTCTCCACAACGAGGCGCTCGCCTGCGAACTGGCTGGCCGCTTTCATGCGGGGAGGGGCCTCGAGGAGGTTGGGCACCACTACCTGGGAAACGCGCGCCGGGGTTACCTGCGATGGGGCGCTGACGGAAAAGTGCGGCAACTCGACCAGTTACATCCGCGCCTAAGGCAGGACGAGCGCACACGGAGTCCAACCGGTACGATCGAGGCACCGGTCGAACATCTCGATCTCGCAACGATGATCGAAGTCGCGCAAGCGCTCTCCGGCGAAATGGTTCTGGAAAAGCTCGTCGACAAACTTATGCGCGCAGCCCTCAAGCACGCCGGCGCCGAACGGGGTCTTCTGATTGTCCCGCGAGGTGATGAGCTGCAGATACAGGCGGACGCGATCGCCAGTGGAGAAAATGTAACCGTGCATCTGCGCGACGGCTTCTACAGCACAGCCGCGTTGCCGGAGTCGTTGCTTCGCTATGGAACGCGCACGCATGAGACGGTGATTCTCGACGATGCCGTATCTCAACAGGCATTTTCCGATCCCTATCTTCTTCAAAGTCGTGTCCGTTCTGTTCTCAGCTTGCCGTTGATCAATCAGGGAAAGCTCGCGGCGATTCTCTACCTCGAAAACAACCTGGCCCCGAACGTTTTCACGCCCGATCGCGTCGCTCTATTGAAGGTGCTGGCGTCACAAGCGGCAATTTCGCTCGAAAACTCGAGACTTTATCACGACCTCGCGGATCGCGAAGGAAAGATCCGGAGTTTGGTCGACGCCAACATCATCGGGATATTCATTGCAGACCGCGAGGGTCGGATTCTTGAAGCCAATGACGCATTCCTGCATATCCTGGGATACGACCGCGAGGACGTGGCTGCAGGCCGGGTGCGTTGGAATGAGTTGTCCCCCCCGGAATGGCGCGAGCGCGACCTGCTCACGCGCACACTGCTGGACTCAACGGGGATCGTTCCGCCCTTCGAAAAGGAATATCTCCGAAAAGATGGCAGCCGCGTTCCCGTGCTTATTGGCGCCACGCTTTTCAAACAAGGCGGCGACGAGGGCGTTGCGTTCGTCGTCGATCTAACCGAGCGCAAACAGGCAGAGGAGGCGCTGCGTGACAGCGAGCGACGGTCGCGCTCGGCAATTGATGGAATACCGGGTCTCGTTGGGATACTGGCCTCGAACGGTGACGTCGAAGCCGTCAACCGGCAGATCCTGGAATATTGTGGCCAGTCGCTGGAGGAGTTGAGGGAGTGGGGAACAAACGGAACGGTGCACCCCGATGATCTTCCCCATGTCGCCGAGGTGTTCACGCGGTCGATTGCTTCCGGGGTTCCCTATCATCTCGAACAACGCCTGCGACGCTTCGACGGGGAATATCGATGGTTTGATAACCGCGGTATCCCGCTTCGCGATGACACGGGGCGCATTTTGCGCTGGTACGTTTTACTGACGGATATCGAGGATCGCACACAGGCGTTGGCGCGATTGCAGCAGATGCAATCGGATTTCGCTCACATGAACCGCGTGAGCATGATGGGTGAATTGGCAGCCTCGCTCTCTCACGAGATCGCGCAACCGATCGCCAGTGCGCGTAACAATGCCCGGGCGGCCCAGAATTTTCTAAAAAAGGAGCCGCCGGAACTAGGCGAGGTCGGGGAAGCGCTCTCCGGTGTCATTGCGGACGTAGATCGATCCGGAGACATTATCGACCGCATTCGAGAGCAAATCAAGAAAGCGCCGCCGCGAAAGGAGCGCTTTGATCTCAACGTGGCAATCAAGGAAGTGATCGTATTGGCGCAAAGCGTGACCCTCCGGAATGGCGTTTCGGTCCAGATCCAGCTGGCGGAGGGGTTGCGTCCGGTTCTGGGGGATCGCGTCCAGGTGCAACAAGTCTTGTTGAACCTGGCTCTCAACGCTGCTGAAGCAATGAGCTTGGTCGAGGAGGGCGCGAAAGAACTAGTGATCAGCACCGAGCAGGACCGGGCAGGCGCCCTCGTGGCCGTGCGCGATTCCGGACCGGGCATTGATTCGGCAAATCTCGATCGGATCTTCGACGCCTTCTATACCACCAAGTCCAGTGGAACGGGCATGGGGTTGTCGATTTGCCGCTCCATCATCCATGCGCATGGGGGCGAGCTATGGGCGAAGCCGAACGAGCCTCGCGGCGCCGTATTTCAGTTCACCTTGCCGGATGCCGAAAGAGAGCTCACGGCTTCCCGTCGGACGGGCCCGCGAGGGTGAGAGCCTCGCTAACGCATCGTGTGAGATGCTCTTCGTCCAAGGGCTTGCGCAGATAGCACATGACGCCGTCTTCTAGCGCGCGAGCCCGGTCGACGTCATTGGGAAACGCCGTCACGAGGATCGTCGGAATCCTCCGGCCCGCATCGATAAGGTGTCGGCGGAGTTCGATCCCTGTCATGGCAGGCATTTGGATGTCGGCGATCAGGCAGGCTGTTTCGGCGAGACGGGGGGACGCGAGGAACTCGGCTGCAGACGAGAAGACGTCGACCGTATGGCCCAGCGATCGCATGAGCCTGCGCATGGAGTCACGAAAGAACCGGTCATCATCGACGACCGAAACCAAAACGTTTTTCATCATATCCCTATGACCATGCGCGGAACCCGTCATGCGGGCGATCTACAGTGCCGCAATATCGCGTGGAATTGGTTTGATCTGGATCAAGAATGCCACCAGTGCAACGCCTGCGCCCCGTAAACTTTGGCTTAGGTTGACGACAACCAAGAAGCTTAGCTGCCATCGTTCGTGGCGGGCTGGCCTCGCGTGGACACCGGGATCATCGGTGACCGCAAGGCCAGGTCCGAGCGTCGTAAGCCTTCGTATCGTCGTCCCGCCTCCTTGGGATGTCCGGCGTCGACCTACGCTCAATTGAGGAATTGCCGGCGATCCTCCTAGTCTGCACGCATCCGAAATGCGCTCAGGCCAACAGGAGAGAACAATGCCTTACCGCTCGGAAAGTCACCGGCCTCATCAGGCCATGCGATGTGCAATCTGTGACGGCAAGTTCGGTCTCGTCCGGCACTATTCGTGGCGAACCCAGCTCTGCTCCCGGAAGTGCGTCGATCAGTTCAGGGCTCGCCGCCAAATTGACGGCAATTGGCTGGGCTGGCTCCCGATCAGCCTCGACCGGGCGCTCGAACGCCCCGCGAGAGCGGCGTAATGACGCTACAGATCTCGCAACGAGGCAAGCAGTACCTGAAGACGGCAGAGACATTGCTCCGCAGCGCAAAGGCCGTGACGGATCAGGCGATCGCGGATCAGCTCAAGGCCCTTGCCGACAACTACGAGCGGCGAGCCGAGAAGGCTTCGCGCGATGATGCCGAAAAAGCATTGGCTCGGGCGGCCGCGACAGCTGAAAGCGAGTGGATTGCATGAGCTGACGGCGGCGTCGATCGGTGTCTGTCCGGCGAGCAAAGGATCGTCCGGCCGATGCCGATCGGCGCGTCGGAAGGGGTGCGCTGCATCAGCGTTGCGTAAACTTTGGTGTACCCCCCGCGCACAGCCTCCACGAAAAATGGGGGCTATTCAGGTTCCAGGATTGGGACTAGAAATGCGCGACCTTGCCAGATTGCGGGCGGATTTTTGCGAACTCTTTCGAGTGACAGCGATGTCTGACTCAGCCTCCACCGTGTTGGTCATCGACGACGATCCGGACCTCCGCGCGTCCGTTGGACGCCTGCTGCGATCACTCGGCATAAATGTTCAGCTATTTGCTTCCATTTCCGACTTCCTCGCGTCCGATCTCCCGGACGGCCCCACCTGCCTGGTGCTCGACATCAGACTGCCCGGCCAAAGCGGCCTCGATCTCCAGCGTGAGCTCGCTGCGGCGAAACGCGAAATCCCGATCATCTTCGTCACCGGGCACGGCGACATCCCGATGTCCGTGCAGGCCATGAAAAGGGGCGCCATCGAGTTCCTGACCAAGCCGTTCCGCGACCAGGATCTCCTTGACGCCATACAGCTTGGCCTCTCTCGCGATAGTGCACGCCGGGAAACTGACAAGGACCTGGCGGCTCTCAGGGAACGCTTCGGATCGCTGAGCCCCAGGGAGCGCGAGATCGTGGTTCAGGTTGCGCGCGGTCGCCTGAGCAAACAGATTGCCCACGATATCGGGATCGCCGAAGCCACGGTGAAGGTGCATCGCAGCAGGGCGATGCACAAGATGCAGGCCGGTTCGCTTCCCGAGCTCGGCCGGATGGCTGACAGGCTCAAGCTGGTGCCCTACGCGCCGCAACGTTCCTAAGCTTCCGACGCAGACCTAATTGCTTTTCGGGCCCGGGTTCCCACGGGGGCTAACGCCTGCCGTGCTGATGTCGATCGCAAGCCTGCAGTATGCGAACAAAATCGGCCATGCTGGATCGATCCTGATCTTCGACGATAGCCGCAACCTGGACGCCGGGCGCGGGCCGGCTCTCTTGCCAGAACCGCATGAGGAGATCGGCGATGTTTCTCATGGCGTGCGCTCCAAAGCCAACTGTGGCGGTAGAGTGCTGGAGCGGCGGCACCGCGCGGCTCGATCAGGAGAAAGGCCGGCGGGCGCTACGCCGCCGACCTCGTCCTGCAACTGCCGGCTCGCGGGCCGGTTCCGTTGCTTTCACTCTGCATTGATAGATAGCGCCGAGCACTTATTGGACCCTATTGCGCGCGGGTATGAAGTGATGGGACTTGGGAACGCTTGGGCTACTGCGTCGGTATAAGTCGACCGGACATTGGTTTAGTCCCAGGTCCAGCCGACATGCTCGGCCGCGATGGTCTGCTTTTGATGCTGTGGACGGCTCCTCCACGGGCACGAGAGTGCCAAGGAGTGGGCGCCGATTGAGGCTCCCACGATTCGGAGGAGCAGCCTATGCAGTCAATTTCGACGATCGGTCTGGATATAGCGAAGTCGGTCTTCCAAGTGCACGGCGTTGATGCAGCCGGCCATGTGGTCATACGCCGCCAGTTGAAGCGCCGGCACGTCCTGGCATTTTTCCAGAAGCTGTCGCCATGCCTGGTGGGGATCGAGGCTTGCGCGTCATCGCACCATTGGTCCCGGGAGCTGGAGACGTTGGGGCATACGGTGCGATTGATGCCTCCGGCCTACGTGAAGCCCTACGTCAAACGACAGAAGAACGACACCACGGACGCGGAGGCAATTTGCGAGGCGGTCACGAGGCCCAATATGCGGTTCGTGCCGACCAAGACGGTCGAGCAGCAGAGCTGTCTGATGCTTCACCGGGCGCGCCATCTCTTCATCCGCCAGCAGACTGCCGTGATCAACTCAATCCGCGCCTATCTCGCCGAGTTCGGGATTGTCGCCCCCGTCGGGCGCAGGGGTGTTGAGCAACTGCTGGAAGTCGTCGCCGATACTGCAGACAACCGGCTCCCCGAGGTGGCCCGTGCATGTCTTGTTGCTCTGGGCAATCAATTGCGCGCACTGAAGGCCCAGATACTGGAGTTCGACCGCCGCATCATCGCCTGGCATCGATCAAATGCGACGAGCAAGCGGCTTGACGCTATCCCCGGCGTCGGGCCGGCACTGGCAACCGCTCTGGTCGCCAGCATCGCTGATCCCAAGGCTTTCCGATCGGGACGAGACTTCTCGGCGTGGGTTGGGCTCGTGCCGAAGCAGAACTCGAGCGGAGGCAAGGACAAGCTTGGCAGTATCAGCAAACAAGGGGATCGCTATTTGC
>NZ_VKHP01000168.1 GCF_010811875.1 Bradyrhizobium uaiense | reverse complement strand
CTTCGCATCGGCGATCTTTTTCGGCGTGAACTGCCGGAATTTGTCGTGGGTCAGCAGCATGACGAAAATGGTCTCGGAAATCACCATGCAGGAGGCGGTATCGTCGGAGAACTGCGGATTCCTGGTCTGCCTTTCCGCCGAGAGCCGCGAGGCCGTCGACGGCTATGTGACCAAGGCAACGGGCGCGGGCGGCAGCGCCGATCCGTCTCCGAAGCAGGATTATGGCTTCATGTATGGCCGCAGCTTCGAGGATCCCGACGGTCACATCTGGGAAGTGATGTGGATGGACGTCGAGGCCGCAACGAAGGCGCAGACCGCTGCGGCCACCGCCTGAGCCGCCGCGCAATGCGGCCATTTTAAAATAAGTGACAGGTCGCAATCCGCGCGGCGGATTGCGACAGGAGTTCAAGCAGCGGGGATGCCGTCCTGCCGTGCGTCGGCCATGGTGTGGGCGGCTTTTCTCCCCAGAGGCGGGTCGGATGGCCGGCAGGGCGGAAAGTTCAGGTCGACCGTGGCGCCGCCTCCGGGCGTCTCGGAGAGAGAAACGCTGCCGTTGTGGGTGGTCATCACCTGGGAGACGATCGAAAGCCCTAGCCCTGTCCCATCCGTGCGCGTGCTTCCGCGCTTGAAGGGCTCGAGCAGAAGTTCGGGCTCACCAAGTTGGAGACCGGATCCGAAGTCGATCACGCTCAACCGCGCGGGTGCTCCGACCTTGATGAGGACGGAGCCACCCGCTTCTCCGTGGGTCACGGCGTTTCGGATCAGATTCGAGAGCGCGACCGCGATCGCGGCTTCCGAGCCACGCACCCAGACCGGGTGTGGAGGCTCGGCGAATTCGACATCACTTCCGTTCTTCAACGCCATCGGCACGTGTTCGGCCGCAACCCTGCGCGCAAGTGCCGCAAGATCCATTTCGACCAGTTCGGCAGGTTCGGCCGAGATACGCGCCAACTGGAGCAGCATGGTGACGATCGATGACAGCTTTTGGTTCTCGGCTATCAGCTTGGTACGCAACGCAGGGTCCTGGACCAGCTCAAGGATGGTGCGCGCATTGGTCAACGGCGTACGAAGTTCGTGTGCCGCATTCGACAGGAAATTTCGTTGCGCCCTCGAAGCGACGTCTATTCGCGATAACGCGCGATTGAACGCCACCACGAGCGGCAAGAGTTCGGCCGGCGCATCTTCTTCCGGCAGTCGTCGGCCATCCGAAACCCCATCGATCATCTCTGCGGCCGCCGCGACGGCTCGGACAGGTCGCGCAATCAGCGTCGGCACGAAAACCATTGCGGTAATCGCCGTCGCTGCCAGGACAAGAATGATCGGGAGCGCAACGATGGTCGCATCGGTGAGCATTCCGGTCGTCAGTTGGCTTGCCGTATAGACCACCCCACCGGTTTCAATCCACACCTCACCCACGGGCGTGTTTCTGACCGCGGCCATCTTCTTCAGCTTCGTAGATTCGCCGTCGAACGCGTAGGCGAGGAAACTCGTCCCGTCACGGGACGTCTGAGTCTTCGGTGGACGCCACTTTGGTATCGGGCCGTAGCTGACCTCTCCATTCTTGTCGGACACGACATACCAGAATGTCGGGAAATTGCGGGTGATCTCGTCCAGCCGCGACGTCGGCTTGAGCGCGAGTTGCCCGGCTTCGTTGCGTGTGACGGCCTCCTTCAATGCGTCGGCGACGTCTGCGGCCGCCCAGGTGCCATCATCGTCACCGCCAAATCGGATGAGCAGGGCGGCTGCGCAGAGCAGCATGATGGTCGTCACCGCGCCGATCAGCGTCGCGGACAGCACCGCAATCGAGCGATGGCTGCGCCTGAGCGTTTGCCACTTCAACATCATCATTCACCACTCAAGAGATATCCGAGGCCGCGAACCGGTTTGATGACGATCTTGCAGTTGGCCGCGCGGAGGCGCCGGCGCAGCCGCGACACGTGTGCCTCGATCGCGTTGGATTGAATTTCATCGTCAAAACTGTAAGCGGCAACTTCAAGCGTCTCGCGCAGGACAACGCGGCCTATGCGCCGGACCATCGCTTCCAGGATCGCCAGTTCACGCCGCGGGACGACGATAGGCGTATGATCGATGCAGACTTCGCGATTGAGGACGTCGTAGCTCAAATTGCCGATGCGAACGATCGCCCCTCGATCCAGAAAGAGACGTCGAAGCACGGCCTTTGCTCGTGCAACCAGCTCGATCGGTTCAAACGGCTTGGCCACATAGTCGTCCGCGCCTTCGTCCAGGGCGCGCGCAATATCGATCGGATCATCGAGCGCCGTCAGCACAATGGTCGCAGGGCTGGGCTTCTGTTGCTTCAGGTCGCGCAGCAGCGCCAAACCGTCGCCATCCGGCAGTCCGCGGTCGATCACGACGAGTTCGAAGTTTCGCACCGCGACCGCGGCTCGTCCCTCCTCGAGCGTTGTGACCATGTCAGATGAACCGAAGGCCGTTCCCAGAGTGTCCCGCAGCCAGGGCCCAAGCTGAGGGTCATCCTCCACGACCAGAACTCGCACCACATTCCCCCAAGTGTAAACCAATGTTTCTACCATTACGGATGGATTACAATAAGATTACGGCCGGCAAGAAAACTGCGGTGTCCACTCGGGTGCATTGATATAATTGACCTTTTCCTCAGGGGCTCGATCGGCTTTCGGGAATGGCGGTGGTGATCGGATCGGCTCCCGATGCGCGTCAGCCCGAAAGACTCATCGAGGGCGCGGCACCGGCCAACGCGCCGATCGCCAAGCCGCCAATGGCCCCTGCGACTACGGCCGCCCCGCAACCGGCGCGGGACACCTCAGCGCTCCAAAGCCAATCTCCGTCATGATCGCGAGCTGTCGCATGCGCATCTCCTCTCGGCGACGTCCCCGCCGGAGAGGTCGATCAACATGACCGACGAATGACGGCGCGTCGGCGCGCGCAACAATACGTCGACAGAGGCGTGAGCGGGGGCACGTCAGGCTGTCGTAATGGTCGCTGTGAAAAGCATGTCGGACAACGCGGCTCGCATCGCGCTTTCCGATCTCCGTCCCAGGCTTCCGAACGATATGCCGGTCGATTTTGCGTTCTCAGCGATGGCCAAGCGGTCAGATCGCAGCCCGGCGTCTTGGCGCCGTCCGTTCAATCGATGGCTGGAGGGAGTAGAGGCGGGGTGGTCGGTGCCACTGCTCCTCGCCTGCTTCGTCAGCGTCTGGACGCTGTATCTGTCAGTGGCCTATCACGGTGCCGGCCTGCATCCCGACGTGCTGGAGACCTGGACGTATGGACGGCATTTCGTGTGGGGGTATCCCAAGCACCCGCCGCTGATGGGGTGGATTGCCGGCGCGTGGACCTCGGTCTTTCCGCTCACCGACTGGTCGCTGCAGCTGATGGCGATGACAAATGCGGCGCTGGCATTGTGGTTCGTGGACTTCATTGCAAGAAGGTTTGTGACCGGACACAAGCGCCTGATCGTGCTGCTCCTGCTGATGCTGACTCCGGCATACCAGTTTCATGCGCAGCGCTTCAACGCCAATGCCGTGTTGCTCGCTGTCTGGCCGCTTGCCACCTACTGCTTCCTCCGCGCCTTTGAAACAAGGGCGCCGCTCTGGGCGATTGCTGCCGGGGTCGCGGCGTCCCTCGCAATGCTCGGCAAATACTATTCCATCTTTCTGGTGGCGAGCTTCGTGTTGTCGGCCATCATTCACCCCGCGCGGCGTGCTTATCTCACGTCCAGTTCGCCCTGGATCTCCACCGCGGCCGGGTTGCTTGCGCTATGTCCGCATCTTCAGTGGTTGGCCGAGACAGGCGCGGAGCCGGTCTACTATGCGGCGACGCATGTACGGGCCGATTTCCTGACGTCGTTGCAGGACGCCGCCAATTTCCTGTTGGGCCTTGCTGCGGCAGTGAGTGTGTCTGCCGTGACGTGGGTGCTGATCGCCGGATATCGCATAAAGCGCCTTTCTCGGGACATCGCGGCGTCGGATCCGAATCTGAAGCTGATCTGCCACGTCGCGATCGGCACGATCGTTCTTCCTGTCGTCATATCCGTATTCCTTTGCACCGACCTTCCGTCGCTGTGGGCGCTTCAGGGATTATTTCTGCTTGCCGTGCCTGTCGTTTGCAGCACAAGCTACCGGATCGAGCGCTTCTACACGGTCAATGCCGCGCTCCTCGTTGCCGGAATAGCGATCGTTGCTGCCCTGATCGCGGCCCCAATCCATGCCCTCTACCGCAACAGCCACGGCTATGAGGAAGGACGAAGCTTTTACCACCACGCGGCCGACGAGCTCACCCGCCTGTGGCACGAGCAGATGGGTACCCCGCTTTCAATCGTCGGAGGCAACGACAGCCTTGGACTTGCGGTGGCCTTCTACAGCTCCGATCACCCGCACTATGGGGACCCTTTCGCGTACCAATATTCATTGGCATTGCCTCACGAGGTGACACCGGAGCGTGGCTGGGCAGCGCTGTGCTTCGATGATCAGTACGATTGCATTGAATGGACTGAGCGAATGGCAGCCCAGGCCGGAAGCTATCTCAGGCGCGAATTTTTCGTTCAATCGAGCTTGTTCGGAATTCCGGGCGTCAAGCGAAAGCTCGTCGCATTCCTGGTGGCGCCGTCCTCAAGCCTCGCCAATGATGTTGGTGCGGGCAAGATATCCGCAGACAGAATCATGGAGTCGCAAAACCTGTTCGTCTTGATGCGCTGACAGACTCATCGCCGGAATGTCGCAACGACGATCGCGACGGTAATCTTGCGGTAATCGATGGCCGCTTTATCGGCAGCCGGGGTCAAGGGCGTCATATCACGAAGGATAGCGGTCCATGCTTATCAGGTCGGTTTGCATCAGCCTGGGCGTTTGCGGTTTAGTCGGTGCTACTGCATTCGCACAGACATCTTCATCAAAGACCGGTTTGAGCCACCAGGCGCCCGCGACGCGAGAGGCGGCCAGTCGAGTTGAAAGGGTCAACCTCAACACCGCTCCTGTCAGCGAGCTGGTGAAGATTCCGCACCTCAGCGTCCGCGGCGTTACCGCAATCACGGAGGCGAGGGCAAAGTCGAAATTCAAGGATTGGAACGATTTCGTGGCGAGACGGGTTGTGCCGCGATTTGTCAGGATCGAGATCAAGGACCTCGTGACGTTCTAGGGAGCCTTGTTCGCCGCATACCGGTCGTTCGGCGCGGAGGATTCGACAAACAATCCGAATGGCGCGGGGGCACATCGGAGAACGCTGGTCCCGCCGCGATGTCATCCTGCGGTAAGCCCGATAGTCGATCGCTGCCATCGGCCGGCGCGGCACCTGAACTCAAATAGGGATATGCTTGAATGAAACGAGTAGCTGTTGCCTCGGCCGTCGCCGTGATCGTCATGCGGAGTCTCGCGTCGACGGAAGCTGCGGCGGATGGCCGGCGCGGAGATGCCGTGGCTGTCGGCATTGTTGGCGGCCTCGCCGTCGGCGCCCTGCTGGTCTCTACCATGACTGCGCGGGCAGCTCCGGCCTATGTCTACGAGAGGGGCTATTATTCGCCTGCCCCTGTCGTCCACTACCATCGTCACGTGTACGACTACGGCGACGAATATCCGGGCGGATATGATCACGGTTATACATCCGGGTATCGGGAGGGATACTCGGATGGCTACTGGGATAACGATTGAACGCGGTTGGGCGTCGTCGCTGCAGGTCGGCGACGGCGCCCAACTGGCCGCACATCACCGCCGCTGACGGGCGAGAAGGACCTCCGCTGTCTCCGCAACGCTGTGAGAAGTCATCCAGACCTTGCGTCCACGTGTCTTGAATATGTGAGAGCCGACCTGCAATTCAGCGCCGGCCCCGCAGCCGCGGATCGATTGCCGGGCCGCCCTGTCGCCGCCGAACCGATTGACTACCGTCGATCGGTGGGTATGCGTGGCGATTGTGTGGGGCAGGGTGATGCGCGACCGGGTTGACGGTTACGTCTTTGGATCGAAGCTGGACGCGGTGATCTGGCCGGCCATCGCGGTCATCCTTGCGGCGGGCGTCTCCGGCGGCATCACGCATGTGTGCCCCGGATGCTGGGTCGGTCCGGTGAGGTCGTCGACGCTGCGGGCCAGTCGTGGCGTTTGCAGGATATCCGTGCGGCGATCGTCGTGATCATGGTGTTCACCATGTTCTTCACGTCGCTGCTGGCGCTGATCCGGCTGTTGGACGATGCACGTCCGGACCGGAAGCCCCGTCCTAATAACTGATCCGGAGCCCGACGCCGCCGTGAAGCGTGTTGCCGACCGGCTGAGGCCCGGCGGTGCCGTTCAGGAAGATGTCGGCGATCCAGCCCTTGGTGATGCGGAAGCCGACGCGGCCGCCATATTCGAACCAGCCCTGGTTGCCGATCGTCGGCACGATGGTCCCGTCGCCGGTGACGGTGGCGACGATGCCGGAATGGGTGGCGAAGGATTGCACCCAGCCGCCATTGATATTGGTCTCGATGTTCGATCCGAACAGATGCGTCCACTGGCCGCCGATCTTGACCAGGCTGGTGCGATCGGTGCCGTCGGCGATGGTGGCGTCGAACGGATTGAAAGCCATGGCGGGATCGCTGTAGCCCTTGACCCGCTGCCAAAGTTGCCAGACCTCGACGGACGCTGCGACCTCGTCACGCGCCGACAGCCGGTTGATCCAGCCCGCGCGGCCGTAGACGCCGTAATTCTCGCTCGAGGTCTGGCTGGTGACCGACACCGGGCCGAGGCTTGTCGCATAGTTGCGCGTGTAGCGCACCTTTTCGGAGGGCGAGAGGATGGTGCCGATGTCGAAGAACGGGCGCGACGAGCCCCAGTCGACGAAGTCGTAGCGCAGCGCAAAGGCGCCGATCGGCGCGCTGGTGACGTTGTAGCCGCCCTCGCCATACTGCGTGTAGGCGATGCCGGCGAGCAGCGACAGATTCGGCGTGATGGTCTTGCGGCCATGGATGCCGGCCGAGAACGACCCGGCCGAGCCGAACGCGCTGATGCAGTCGTCGCAATTGACCTGCTCGTTGACGCCGAGCAGCACCGAGCCGAGCACGCGGTTGGTGATCATCTGGTTGAAGCGCTGATCGGCGACACCGTTGACCGAACTGCCACTCGACGGCGCGCCTGTGATCGGTGTCGGCGACGGGCTGGGCGTTGGGGTCGGCGTGGGAGTGGGTGTAGGTGTCGGCGTAGGCGATGGTGTGGCCGTAGGTGTCGGCGTCGGTGTGGGGGTCGCTCCACAGTTCGACGACAGGTTGGTATCCGAGTTGCAGTTCGGCGTTGGAGATTGAGCCTGCGCCGGCGCAGCCAGCGCCTGCAGCATCGCGAGCGACAGCGCCAACGTCACGGCCGCCGGCAGGATCAGGTGATGGAAGCCCCGCGCCATCGTCACCGTCCGCACAGCATGCCGGTCGGGTCGTCGACCGGCGGCGTCACCGGTGTCGCATCGGCGAACTGGGTGACGGTGCAGAGCCCTGCGGCCTGAGTACAGGTCGCGGCAAAGGTCCAGGGCGGGTTGTTGGTCTTCTGGATCGTGGTGCGGCCGCCGCTCGAGGTGATGATCGCGGTGTCGCCGGGTTGGGTCAGATCGATGCACTGCCGGTTCGACGTACACACCGCCGATGCGCCTTCCTGCAACACCACGGTGGTCTTGCCGCGCTGGGACAGAATATCGAGGATCGTGCCGCGAACGCCGATGGTCGCGAGCGGCGTGACGATCTTGTAGGCGGCCTTGTCAGAGTGGCCGGTGACGAAGCGGAACGCGCCCGACGTCAGGCGGATCGCGACATCGCGATAATGATGCTCGTCGTCGAACACGGTGCGATCGAGCTTGAGTGAGGCATTCGGCCCGAGCGAGAGGTTGGTGCTGTCGGCCATCACCAGCCGCGCGGCGCTTTCGAGACCGGTGCGCACCGTCTCATCGCGCAGCAGCGCGTCGCCGACATTGATCGGCGTGGTGGCGGCTGCAACGCGGACCACCTCGTTCTTCACCATCGCCGCTTCGCCGACGCGTGTCTGCGCCTGAGCGGGATGCGCCGTCAGTGCGACGGCAAGACCGAGTGTAAGCAGGGAGAAAAGGCTGCGAGGCGAATTCATTGCAATACCGATCGACTGAACATTGTCATCGTACCGGATCGGCCATGCATCTGATATTGTATATATGTCACAAACTCCCGCGAGGTGACTGGATGGTTAGTGTCGGTCGATTCGATTACGTTCAACGCTGCAGATGTGAAAGTGAGTTCCGATCACACAGGTCACACTCGTCGCGTGCAACGGCGCGATAGCTCACACTTCGCTCACACTCGTTCTCTTCGCAGCGTGCTCGCCCTTTGATCATTGCATCCAAATCTCCCTCAGGTCTGCGGCGTCCCGCCATGCGCGCGGCGGTTGTCGCGGCGATCATCTTCGTCATCGCCCATGTCGTGCTGCTGCTCGGGATCACCACGCCGGACAAGCTCTATTTCGATGAGGTGCATTATGTGCCGGCGGCGCGGCAGATGCTCCTGCCGGTGCTCGATGGCCCGATCCTCAACCCGATGCATCCGCCGCTCGCCAAGCAGATCATCGCGCTCTCGATCAAGGCGTTTGGCGACGGGCCGTTGGGTTGGCGTTATCCCGCGGCGCTGTTCGGTGCGCTCGCGCTGGTCGCCGTCTATCTCGGCGCGCTGGCGCTGTTCGCATCGCAGGAGCGCGCCGTCGCGGCCATCCTGCTCGCCTTCTTCAACCAGATGCTGTTCGTGCAGTCGCGGATTGCGATGCTGGATATTTTCGCGCTCGCCTTCTGCCTGTTCGCGATTGCAGCGTTCATCCACGGCTTCCGGCAAGCGCGGCCGCACGCCGCATTCGCGCTGGCGGGATTGGCCGCGGGGCTTGCGTGTGCGTGCAAATGGAGCGGGCTGTTCGTGCTCGCGACCTGTGTCGCGATCGTGGTCGTGATCCGTCTGATGCAGGGCTGGCGCACGCGCTTTGCCGACGCCAATGCGGAGGATTGGTACCGGCCGGACCTCTGGCCGGATTTCCGCCTTTCGCACGTCATTGTCTGTTTGGTGCTGATTCCGGCTGCCGCCTATCTCGCGACCTTCGTGCCGCTCTACGGCCTCTCGTTCAGCGACATCATTGAGGCGCAGCGCCGCATCTTTGCCGACAACACCACGACCGCGATCGCGGGCCACACCTATATGAGCTCGTGGCCGTCCTGGCCGTTCCTGGTGCGCCCGGTCTGGTACCTGTTCGAGAAGGTCGGCGATGACCGGTTCGCCGCGATCGTGTTCCTCGGCAATCCGCTGGTGCTGTGGCCGGCGTTGATCGCGCTGATCGTCGCGCTGCAAGGCTGGATCGTCGGGCGCAACCGCGATGCGTTTCTCGTGCTTGCGTTCTACCTCGGCCCGTATCTCGCCTGGGCGCTGCTGCCGCGCACGCTCGGCTTCAGCTATTACTATCTTCCGGCCGCGACGACTGCGAGCTTCGTGCTGGTCTACGCCTTGACGCGCAAGGGCGCACCGCGCTGGCTGCTATGGGCTTTCGTGGCAGTGGGATGCGCGGGATTCATCGCGATGCTGCCGGTCACGGCCGCATTCGTCGGAACGTCGATGGCGACTTTCAATCGGCTGATGCTGTTCCAGAGCTGGATTTGAATCTCTCTGAAACAGGCGATCCGCCTGCCGGGCATGGCAGCCGGATCGGGAGTGCGGGAGATTATTGCTGCGCCGTCTTGGTATCCATGTTGACGACCTGCACGCGGCGATTGGTCGGGTCCATCGGCGCGTTCGGGTCCTTCGGCCGGGTCTTGCCGTAGCCGACGGTCACGAGATCGGAGCCGTTCAGGCCGTAATGCTCGACCAGATAGGTCTTGATGGTGTCGGCGCGGCGCTCCGAGAGGTCCTGGTTATAAGCTTCGCCACCGATGGCGTCGGTATGGCCGGCGAGGACGAAGGTGGAGCCCTTCATGCTGGCGTCCGACAGCGCCTTGCCGAGCTCCTGCACCGCCTGGGTCGAGCCCTTGCTGATATCGGCCGAGTTGTAGTCGAAGTGAATCTCCAGATCGATCTTCGGCTTGTTGGCGGCGATATCGGCGATCTCCTGGCGTTCGCCGAGCGAAAGCGAACGGGTCTGCCGGTTGCGAACGGTGTTGAGGAAGCTCGTCTCCCTGGCCGTTGCGGTCGGGTCGACCTGCGTGCCGGACAGGCTGCGGGTGGCGGACTTCGGTTTCAACGCATTGAGGATCTGGGCGGCCGGAATGATGTCGCTGCCGGCCAGTGCGACGCCCGCCGTCATCGACAGCGCGGCGCCGATTGTCAAAAAAGACATGGAAAGAGAGCGGGGCATGGTTTTCGTCCTTAAATCTGGGCCAGCCGATCCGGCTTGCTGTCATTTTGATGCTGGGAACCTAGGACCGGTTCAAAGCCCGGAATGTGATCTAGGTCACGGTTTGGTGTGCCGCGCCCCCCTTGTGCCAACCGGGGGTAGACTGCGGAGAGGGAGGGCAGCATGGCCCACGTCAATCGCGTCCTTCGCTCGATCAATGACGAGGACGCCACGCGCTGCGTCGATATCTTCCTGCGCCCGGAAGGCAGCATCGGCTTCGAGGAATATCGGCGGGACGTGGAAGATGGCCGCGGCTGGTTTCCAATTGGCGGCCACTCGTCCCGGGTCTTCCATGAGGAAAGCGCCGCGCTTGCGGCGGCGATGCGGGACGTTCCCTGGTTGCGGCGGATTGCCGGATCGGCCTGGCAGGCCGGAATAGCTCGTACGCCAGAGCAGGCATGATGATGCGGGGCTGATTTCCACCGCGCGGCTCTCCACACCTGCGCGAATCTCACTACATTGCCCGGGCAATGCCCCGCGCCGCCGAACCCTTATCCCTCAACAATGCCGCCGCCCGCCACATCTGGCTGCGCGCGCAGCGGCTCGATACACAGGCGCCGTTCGGGGAAGGAGCGTCAGCCGTAGCGGCCGCTGTCGACCATCTCGGCTATGTGCAGATCGACACCATCAACGTGATCGAGCGCTGCCATCACCACATCCTGTTCACTCGGATTCCGGACTATCGCCGCGCCGACCTCAAGCAGGCGCAGAGCCAGGACAAGAGCGTGTTCGAATACTGGACGCACGCGCTGTCCTACGTGCCGTCCAAGGACATCGGCATCTTCCTGCCGGCGATGAAGGCGCACAAGCGCGACGGCCACAAATGGTTCTCGTCGGTGACCCCCGCGGATACCCGCAAGATCATGCGGCTGCTGCGCGAGGGACCACTGACCATCCGCGACATCGAAGACGACGTGCTGACCGAGAAGGAGCATCTCTGGCAGAGCCGGAAACCCTCCAAGCGCGCGTTGCAGCTCGCCTTCTATGGCGGCGTGGTCACGATCAGCGAGCGCGCCGGCATGCTGAAGACCTACGAGCTGATGAGCAGGCATTTCGGCTGGGACAAGCCGCCGAAGCCCGCACCGGCCTCGGCCCGGACAACCTATCTGATCGACCGCGCGCTGCGCTCGCAGGGCATCGTCAGCCTGGATTCGATCTGCCATCTCGATGCGCCGAGCAAGAAGGCGGTGCGCAGCCTGATCGAGGCGAGGGTGCGCCGCAAAGAGCTGGTCCGGATCGCGCTCGATGGCGCCGGCAAGCAGGAGCATTGGGCGCGCCCCGAGGTGCTGGAAGCGACCGGCGAGGGGGATCCCTCTTTGGTCCACATCCTCTCGCCGTTCGATCCCCTGATCATCCAGCGCAAGCGCACCGAGCTGTTCTTCCGCTATGGCCACCGCTTCGAGGCCTATGTGCCGAAGGAGAAGCGCCTGTTCGGCTATTTCGCGCTGCCGGTGCTGGTCGGCGACGACATCGTCGCGGCCCTCGACCTGAAGACCGACCGGCAGAACAAGAAGCTCCTGATGCAGAAATGGAGCTGGGTCGGCAACGGCAAGAAGCCGGCCTCGCGCAAGGAGCTGAAGCGCCGCATCGAGGAGGAGCTCGACCGCTTCGAGCGATTCCAGCTCGCTGAATAGCCCCCGGCGTTGGGCGGGCTGCTCGCGGAGCGGTTCCCGATTGCGTTGTGCGCTACGAGTTTTTGCCATTGCCCAATGCCGGGCCAGCCAATAATCCTCAGGGCAAGCAATAGCTTTGGGGGAAACAGATGAGCCGGACCGCAACCCTTGCGCCTGATGGCGGCGCCCGCAGCGAGGTCGAGACGTCCACGATCCGCGCGATCTCCTGGCGGCTGATCCCGTTCCTGATCCTGGCCTACTTCTTCTCCTATCTCGACCGCGTCAATCTCAGCTTCGCCGCGCTCACCATGAACGCGGAGCTGAAGTTCTCGCCGCTTGTGTTCTCGTTCGGCGCCGGCATCTTCTTCATCGGCTATTTCATCTTCGAGGTGCCGAGCAATCTGGCGCTCGAGAAGTTCGGCGCCAGCAAATGGATCGCCCGCATCATGGTGAGCTGGGGCATTCTCTCGGCCTTGATGGCAGCGGTCTATGACGAGCACAGCTTCTACGCGCTGCGCTTCTTCCTCGGCGTCGCCGAGGCCGGTTTCTTCCCCGGCATCATTCTCTATCTCACCTACTGGTATCCGGCCGAATATCGCGCACGCTTCCTTGCCGCCTTCGCGATCGCCGTCCCGGTCTCGACCGCGATCGGCGCGCCGATCTCCGGGCTTCTGCTCGGGCTCGACGGTGTCATGGGCCTGAAGGGCTGGCAGTGGCTGTTCATCATCGAGGGCGTGCCCTCGGTGCTGCTCGGCATCGTCACCTGGTTCTATCTCACCGACCGGCCGGAGCGGGCCGACTGGCTCTCGACCGAGCAGAAGGCGTGGCTGAAGGCGAAGCTCGACGCTGAAGTCGCGGCCAAGCAGGCGGCGAAGCACTTCACGCTGTTCGAGGCCCTGTCCTCGCCGAAGGTGCTGGCGCTCAGCGCGATCTATTTCGGCTTCGTGGCCGCGCTCTACGGCATGCAGTTCTGGCTGCCGCAGATCGTCAAGGCGTTCGGCCTGACCAACGCGCAGACCGGCTTCGTCACCGCGATCCCCTATGCGTTCGGCACCGTCGCGATGATCCTGTGGGCACGCCGCTCGGACGCCGCGCGCGAGCGGGTGTTTCATGTCGGCGCGCCGCTGCTGCTGACGGCGCTGGCGCTCGCCGTCTCCAGCTACATCACCGATCCGATCATGACGATGGTCGTGCTGACGGTCGCCGCAATCGGTATCTTCTGCACCTTCGCGGTGTTCTGGACGCTGCCGACCGCCTGGCTGTCCGGCACTGCCGCCGCCGGCGCGATCGCGTTGATCAACTCGATCGGCAACCTCGCAGGCTTCGGCGGACCCTATCTGATCGGCTGGGTCAAGGAGGCGACCGGCAGCACCTCGACCGGCCTATTGGTGCTGTCATTGCTGCCGCTGATCGGCGGGCTCCTGGTGTTCCTCGGCAGCCACGAGACCAAGACCGAGTTCGTGGGGGCGAAGTAGCTCGCGTCGTGACAGCTGCGTCGCTTCGCCCCATCGGGGCTACGGGCTACGCACTAGACAAAAAAATCGAAAACAACCCCATGCACAGTCTCGGATTGCGCGAAGCCAGTCATCGGGCGCGCATTCCCGCGACCTGTTGCCTTCATCCTGCTACGCACTGCTTTCCACTCGCCAGTCTCCCGGCCGAATGCCGCCCGTCCTCACGAATTGGTTACTGCTGACGAATATTGACATTCATCAGTGATAAATCGATAGTCTTCATCAGTCGTCAGCCCGATGGAGATTTCAGATGTTCGGCCGTTCCATTTTCTCGAGCTATTACAGGCTCTTGACGGGAGCCGCGCTGGCTTTCGCGGTGTTCGCGCTGACCGGGTGCAACGAAAAGGCGGCCGAAACCGCCGATCCCGGACGCCCCGTGCTGGTGGCGACCGTCCATTACGAAGCCGAAACCCCTGAGCGCAGCTTTGTCGGCACCATCAAGCCCCGTATCGAAGCCGATATGGGCTTTCGGGTTGCCGGCAAGGTGGCCAAGCGGCTGGTCGAAGTCGGACAGACAGTCGACGTCGACCAGCCCTTGGCCACCCTCGACGAGGTCGACCTGAAGCTCCAGGCCGAGCAGGCGGAGGCCGAGTTCCGCGCCGCCACCGGCGTGCTGGCGCAGGCCGCGGCTGCCGAGCAGCGCGCCAAGGATCTGAAGGTCAAGGGCTGGACCACCGATGCGGCGCTCGATTCCGCCAAGGCTGCCGGCGACGAGGCCCGCGCGCGGTTGAACCGCGCCGAGCGCTCGGTCGAACTGACCAAGAACTCCCTCTCTTACGCAACGCTGGTGGCCGACACCCGAGGTGTCGTCACAGCGACCATGATCGAGCCCGGCCAGGTGGTTGCCGCGGGCCAGGCCTCGATCCGTGTCGCCCGACTTGGTGAGAAGGAAGCCGTCGTCGCGATCCCCGAGACGCTTCTCGCTCGTGCCAGGTCGGGCGTTGCCACGGTGACGCTGTGGTCGGATGCCAAGAAGTCCTACGCCGCCAGGCTGCGCGAGGTCGCGCCGCAGGCCGATCCCGCCACCCGCACCTATCTCGCAAAATTCTCGCTGCCGGACGCCGACGAGGCGGTCTCGCTCGGCATGACCGCGACGCTGACCTTGGCCGACAAGGCGAGCGAGCGGGTGGCAAAGCTGCCGCTGTCGGCGCTGTACAGCCAGGGCGGCGATCCCTCGCTCTACATCGTCGACGACAAGGGCGACATCGCGCTGAAGCCGGTCAAGGTGAAGGCCTATGAGAGCAACAACGTCGTGATCTCCGGCGGTGTCGACGATGGCGCCAAGGTGGTCGCCCTCGGTGTGCAGAAACTCGATCCGAGCCAGAAGGTACGGGTCGTGTCGTCGCTGTCGTTCTGATCCTCGCAATACAGCAGAAACGGTTCTGGGACCTGGTCTAGAACTTGGAGAGTTCGATGAAGCGCTTCAACCTTTCGGCCTGGGCGGTCAGCCATCCGACGCTGGTGCTGTTCCTGATGATCATCCTCGGCGTCGCCGGCTTCTTCTCCTATGAGAAGCTCGGTCGCGCAGAGGATCCGTTCTTCACCGTCAAGGTGGTGAACGTCTCGGTGATGTGGCCGGGCGCGACCTCGCAGGAAATGCAGATGCAGGTCGCCGATCCGATCGAGAAGCGGCTGCAGGAGCTGCCGTTCTTCGACAAGGTGCAGACCTATTCCAAACCGGGCTTCACGGCCATGCAGGTCTCCTTCAAGGATTCGACTTCGCCGAAGGACGTGCCCTATCTCTTCTATCTGCTGCGCAAGAAGCTGGTCGACGTGCAGGGCGAGCTGCCCTCCGGCATCCTCGGTCCCGTGGTCAACGACGAATTCTCCGACGTCGATTCGATCCTCTACATGATGACCGGCGACGGCGCCAATTACGCGCAGCTCAAGAAGGTCGCGGAAGGTTTTCGCCAGCGCCTGCTGAAGGTGCCTGGTGTTACCAAGATCGATCTGTACGGCACTCAGGACGAGCGCATCTTCGTCGAGTTCTCGCATGCCAAGCTGGCGACGCTCGGCATCACGCCGCAGGCGCTGTTCGATTCGCTCGCCAAGCAGAACAACGTCACGCCGGCCGGCACCGTCGAGACCTCCTCGCAGCGCGTGCCGCTGCGCGTCACCGGCGCGCTTGACGGCGTCAAGGCGGTTTCCGAGACGCCGGTCGAGAGCAACGGCCGCGTGTTCCGGCTCGGCGATATCGCAACCGTCAGCCACGGCTATGTCGATCCGCCGACCTTCAAGGTGCGCCAGGAAGGCAAGCCCGCGCTCGGCATCGGCGTCGTCACCGCCAAGGGCGCCAACATCCTCGAACTCGGCAAGCAGGTCCAGCAGGCCACCGCCGAGTTCCTGAAGGCGGTGCCGCAGGGCATCGACGTCCAGCAGATCGCCGACCAGCCCAAGGTGGTCGAGCACGCCGTCGGCGAGTTCGTGCACTCCTTCGTCGAGGCGCTCGCGATCGTGCTGTTCGTCTCCTTTGTCGCACTCGGCTGGCGCACCGGCATCGTGGTCGCGCTGTCGGTGCCGCTGGTGCTCGGCATCGTCTTCATCGTGATGAACGCAATGTCGCTCGACCTGCACCGCATCACGCTCGGCGCGCTAATCATCGCGCTCGGCCTTCTGGTCGACGACGCCATCATCGCGGTCGAGATGATGGTGGTGAAAATGGAACAGGGCTGGGACCGCATGAAGGCGGCGTCCTTTGCCTGGGAATCTACTGCGTTTCCGATGCTCACGGGGACGCTGGTCACAGCCGCTGGCTTCCTCCCCATCGGCTTTGCCAATTCGGCGGTCGGCGAATATGCCGGCGGCATCTTCTGGATCGTGGCGATCGCGCTGGTCGCCTCATGGTTCGTCGCGGTGATCTTCACGCCCTATATCGGCGTCAAGCTGCTGCCCAACATCAAGGTGCACCAGAACCACGATCCGCACGCGATCTACGAGACGCGGATGTATCGCGGCCTGCGCAGCGTCGTGCAGTGGTGCGTCGATCACCGCATCAAGGTGGTGGTGGCGACCGTCGGCGTCTTCGTCGCCGCGATCATAGGCTTCGGCCACGTCCAGCAGCAGTTCTTCCCGCTGTCGGAGCGGCCCGAGCTGTTCCTGCAGCTCCGCCTGCCCGAGGGCACGGCGTTCAACGTCACCGAGAAGACGGTGAAGAAGGCCGAAGGGCTGCTGAAGGATGACCAGGACATCCAGACCTACACGGCTTACGTCGGTCAGGGCTCGCCGCGCTTCTGGCTCGGCCTCAACCCGCAACTGCCCAACGAGGCGTTCGCCGAGATCGTGATCCTCGCCAAGAACGTCGAGGCGCGCGAGCGCGTCAAGGCCAAGATCGAGCAGGCCGCCGCCGACGGCGCGCTGAACGAGGCGCGGGTCCGGGTCGACCGCTTCAATTTCGGTCCGCCGGTCGGCTTCCCGGTCCAGTTCCGCGTGATCGGGCCGGATGCCAACAAGGTGCGCGACATCGCCTACCAGGTCCGCGACGTCATGCGCCAGAACAAGAACGTCAAGGACGTCCAGCTCGACTGGAACGAGCAGTCGCCCTATCTGAAGCTCGCCGTCGATCAGGATCGGGCGCGCGCGCTCGGCCTGACCCCGCAGGACGTCTCGCAGGCGCTGGCGATGCTGATCTCGGGCGCGCCGGTCACCACGATCCGCGACGGTATCGAGAAGGTCGGCGTGGTCGCCCGGGCGGTGCCATCCGAGCGGCTCGATCTCGGCCGCGTCGGCGATCTCACCATCACCACGCGTAACGGCGTCGCCGTGCCGCTGCAGCAGATTGCCAAGATCGAATATGCGCATGAGGAGCCGATCCTTTGGCGGCGCAACCGCGACATGGCGATCACCGTGCGCTCCGACGTGGTCGACGGCGTGCAGGCGCCCGACGTCACCAACCAGATCGCGCCGAAGCTCAGGGATATCCAGGCCCATCTCGAGCCGGCCTACCGGATCGAGCCGGGCGGGGCGTTCGAGGAATCCGCCAAGGGTAATGCGTCGATCTTCATCCTCTTCCCCGTGATGGTGATGGTGATGCTGACGCTGCTGATGATCCAGCTGCAGAGCTTCTCGCGCCTGACGCTGGTGTTCCTGACCGCGCCGCTCGGCATCGTCGGTGCCTCGCTGGGGCTCAACGTCGCCAACCAGCCGTTCGGCTTCGTGGCGCTGCTCGGGCTGATCGCGCTCGCCGGCATGATCATGCGCAACACCGTGATCCTGGTCGATCAGATCGAGAGCGACGTGGCGTCCGGGCTGACCCGGCGCGAGGCGATCGTCGAGGCCACCGTCCGGCGCGCCCGTCCGGTGGTGCTGACCGCGCTCGCCGCGATCCTCGCCATGATCCCGCTGTCGCGCTCGGCGTTCTGGGGCCCGATGGCGATCACCATCATGGGCGGTTTGTTTGTTGCGACTTTCCTGACCTTGCTGTATCTGCCGGGCCTTTACGCCCTCTGGTTCCGCAAGACCCTCGAGGAGAGCGGCCCCGAGCAAATCAATACTGCGCCGCAGCATGCCGGCGATGCGCAACGCGCATTTCCGCTTGCTGAAGCCGCTGAATAATTGAACATTGAGCAGGCCAACATGACACTGATCACGGAACATAGCGAAACCGACACCCGCGAGCGGATTCTCGTGGTGGCGGAGCGCTTGTTCCGGCAGATCGGCTATCAGAAGACCACGGTCGCCGACATCGCCAAAGAGCTGCGGATGAGCCCCGCCAACGTGTACCGCTTCTTCGATTCGAAGAAGTCGATCCACGAAGGCGTGGCGCGCGGCCTGATGGGCGAGGTCGAGATCGAGGCGCAGCGCATCGCGCGGTCGGAAGGGCCGGCTGCGACGCGCTTGCGCCAGATGATGACCACCATCAATCGCATGAACACCGAGCGCTATGTCGGCGATTCCAAGCTGCACGAGATGGTCGAGATCGCGATGCAGGAGGACTGGGAAGTCTGCGTCGCCCATATGGAGCTGATCGGCAACATCATTGGCGAGGTGATCGCGCAGGGCGTGGCCTTGGGCGAATTCGAGGTCGAGGACCTGGAGGTCGCCGCACTTTGCGCCTGCACGGCGATGATGCGGTTCTTCCATCCGCAGATGATCGCCCAATGCGCCACCAAGCCGGGCCCGACCATCGACCAGATGATCGATTTCGTCATCGCCGGCCTGTCGCCGCGCGCCCGCGCCCATTGAGCGCCAGCACTGACGTTTTCGTCAGTTGACTCTTTCCGCATTGCAAGCGAAGCGACATCGTAGCCCGGATGAAGCGCAGCGCAATCCGGGTATGCATCCGCTTGTGAGACGAGTCCCGGATTACGCTGCGCTTCATCCGGGCTACCGTGAGAAGGGGCGCCCGTGACCGCAAAAGACCTGCACTTCTACGAGCCGAAGAACGGCCACGGCCTGAAGCACGATCCGTTCAATGCCATCGTGGCGCCGCGGCCGATCGGCTGGATCTCCTCGCGTGACAAGGGCGGCAACGTCAACCTCGCACCCTACAGCTTCTTCAACGCCTTCTGCTACGTGCCGCCGATCATCGGCTTCTCCTCCACCAACTGGAAGGACAGCGTCGCCAACATCCAGGACACCGGCGAGTTCGTCTGGAATCTGACGACGATGGATCTGGCCAAGAACATGAACGCAACCGCGGCGCATGTCGCCCGCGACGTCGACGAGTTCAGGATCGCCGGGCTGACGCCGGTCGCCGGCAAGCTCGTCAACGTGCCGCGCGTCGCCGAAAGCCCGGTGTCGTTCGAATGCAAGGTGAGCCAGATCGTCCAGCTCCAGGGGGCCGACGGCAAGAAGGCCGAGGCCTGGCTGACCCTCGGCGAGGTCGTCGCCGTGCACATCGACAAGGCCTTCATCAAGGACGGCGTCTATCAGACCGGTCTTGCACACCCGATCGTCCGCGCCGGCCGCCGTGGCGACTATTTCGAGATCAAGCCGGAAAACATGTTCGAGATGATCCGGCCGGATTGAGTGTCGCTGTGTCTTCTCCCTCTCCCCGTTCTATACGGGGAGAGGGCAGGGGTGAGCGGCTGTCTCCGTGAGCTGTGATCGTCGTGAGACCTGTACCCCCTCACCCGAAATTCAAGCTGTGCTTGAATTTCGACCTCTCCCCGCAGGCGGGGCGAGGTGAGGAACGTCGCTCCGCAGTGACGATCCCACACCACAACAATGTGAAATTTCCGCGCACTGCGATGAAAAACCGTCACTCGCAACCTCGGCGCGAGCAGTCTAACCTTCCATGAGCCAGGCCGGATCAACGGCCGGCCAACAGTAGTGGGAGGATGCGATGACACGCCACGAGCGGAGCGATCAAAAAGAACCGCGGCGCGACCCGAACGTTTCCCGACGAACGCTTGTCCAGGGGCTCGCGGTTTCCGCTGCCGCCGTGACGGGCATCGGCAGTGCGCTGGCCCAGAATGCGCCGGCGCCGGTCGGGCCACCGACAACCATCACCAGCCCGCCGCGCGACTTCAGCCCGCGCGGGGCGCCGACCACCTATTTCTGGGACCCCGACATCATCGCGGTCGATCCGTCCTTCAACGACCCGGCCCAGCCCAACACCTCGATCAAGCGCCTCCATACCGGGCTGCTTTGGGCGGAAGGCCCGGCCTGGAGCTCGCAGGGCCGCTATCTGCTGTGGAGCGATATCCCGAACAACCGGCAGATGCGCTGGTCCGAGGATGACGGCCATGTCAGCGTGTTCCGGATGCCGTCGAACTATTCGAACGGCAATTCGTTCGACTTCCAGGGCCGGCAGCTTTCCTGCGAGCATCTCACCCGCCGCGTGACGCGCTACGAGAATGACGGCACTGCGACCGTGCTGGCGGATTCCTATCAAGGCAAGCGGCTGAACTCGCCGAACGATATCGTCGCGCATCCCGACGGCAGCTACTGGTTCACCGATCCGCCCTATGGCGGCCAGCTCTATGAGGGCGAGCCTGACGCGGCCGGCGGCCCCGGCAATTCCGCCGGCAAGCTCAATCCACGGATCGGCCAGCCGGCGGGCTTCGTGGCGGCCAAGCGCGAGCTGCCGACCAATTGCTATCGCATCGATCCCTCCGGCCGCGTCGATCTCGTGGTCAGCGAGGACCAGGTGCCGGATCCGAACGGCATCTGCTTCTCGCCTGATTACAAGAAGCTCTACGTGGTCTCGACCGGCAAGGGGCCGGGCGATAGCGGCCCGGGCGGCAAGGGCGACGTCTTCGTGTTCGATGTCGGTGCCGACAACAAGCCTGTTAACGGCAAGCGGTTCAGCGATTTCACGATCGACGGCGTGAAGTGCGGGCCGGACGGCATCCGCTGCGACGTCAACGGCAATGTCTGGTGCTCGAGCAATGCCGGCCGCGCGGTCGGCTACAACGGCGTCACGGTGTGGTCGCCGGAAGGCAAGCTGCTCGGTCGCATCCGGCTGCCCGAGGTTTGCGGCAACATCACCTTCGGTGGCCCCAAGCGCAACCGCCTGTTCATGGCCGCGAGCCAGTCGCTCTACGCAGTCTATACCGCGACCCAGGGAGCCGGGCCGGCCTGATCTCGATTTCACTTCACCTCTCCCCAGCGGGGAGAGGTCGATTTGCGAAGCAAATCGGGGGAGGGGGAGCTGCTCCAACGAGAGACCGCAACCCCTCACCCGGCGCTGCGCGCCGACCTCTCCCAAGGGAGAGGCGAACTTTCGCCGCCGCCGGCCACTGGCCAGCCTCGCGCGGACCGGACGGCCCGGCGCCATCCCCCGCTACCTTACTGTCGC
>NZ_VKHP01000167.1 GCF_010811875.1 Bradyrhizobium uaiense | reverse complement strand
CGGTGATCGACGCGGCGCTGGGTCTCTCCAATGTCGGAAGCGTGATCTGCCTCGGCAACAGCGGGACCGCGCGGCGCTATCCGATGACGTTGCACCGGCATTGGCCGGAGGTTGAGAAGATGCTGGTGACGGTGGATGGTTTTGCGGTCCCTCGCGCGCACTGGCACACCGTTCCCGAGTTTCGCCGTCGCGTCCTGAACGAATGGGACAAGATCGAACCTTACAAGGCGAGCGGATTTATCGCGGAGTGGCCCGCGGCCTGAACCGACGGCGCTGCAACGTCGGTCGATCGTCCGATGCGCTGCTGCCGGAAGCAATCGAGCGCAGTGCAGCAGCGGTTCTCGCGATCGGACTGTAAGCGGGCTGTAAGCAACGCGTTGTAAGTTGACTTGCTGATTGACTTGCAGCTGGAGCGTCAGATGACAATCCGGACCCCCATTCTGGCTCTATGCCTCGTGCTCTTGGGCACCGCTCCCGTTCTTTCCAAGGGCGGCAGCGTAGGCAACAAACATGATCCCCTCGATCCCCATCACATCGACGCGCTGCCGCTCGACGTGCGGCAGTACGTTGCCGGAATTTGCAAGGGAACGCCGGTCGCGCAGCACGACTTCGCGACCTATTCACCGCAGGAAAAGCGCTGGCGGATAAACCTCGAATATTTGCAGTGCGGCGTGATCGGGGAATTTCGCAGGGGCAACCAATGCCTCGATGTCGATTTCGTTGCCGAGGGCGCGCATTTTCGTCTCGCCAGGAAGACGTATGCCGCCTGTGGTTATTGATGTTGGTGCTGCGTTTCGAAGGCCAACAACTCGCAGTGAATGCGCGATGTCACTCCGTCGAGTCGAAATCCTCTTCGGTCGCGCTCAGCATTCCCGCCAGTGTCCGCAGGCCGAGGTCGAGCTGCTCCATCGGCGGCGCGGCAAGCGCGAGCCGCACCGCATTGGGCGCGTGCCCCGGCGTGGCGGCGAAGGTGGTCGACGGCGTCAGCGCGATGTCGCGGCGCGCCGCGGCCGCGACCAGGGTCTGCGAGCGCCAGTGCGGCGGCAGGGTCAGCCAGAGGTGATAGGACTTCGGGTTGGTCTGGATCTCGAAATCGGCCAGATGCTTCGCCGCCAGCTGCTGGCGACGGCCGGCGTCGATCCGCTTCAGCCGTGACAATTCGGCGGCGGTGCCGTCGGCCATCAGCCGCTGTCCCGCGGCGAAGGCGTAGCCCGACGCGGTCCAGCCGCCCGAGCGCACCGCGGCCATGATGCTCTCGCGCAGCCGCGGCGGCGTGACGATGAAGCCGAGCGCGAGGCCCGGCGCGACCTTCTTCGACAGGCTGTCGAGCACGATGCAGCTGTCCGGCGCGAGCGCGGCCAGCGGCACCTCGTCGTCGAGGAAGCCGTAGACGCCGTCCTCGATGACGACGAGCCCGAGCTTCTCCACCACGCGCAACAGCTCGGCGCGACGCTCGGCCGGCATCGTGATGCTGAGCGGGTTCTGGATCGTCGGCTGCACGTAGATCGCGGACAGATGGGCCTCGCGATGGGCCTTCTGCACCGCGTCGGGGCGGACGCCGTGCTCGTCCATCGCAAGCGGCACCAGCGAGATGCCGAGCCGCGCGGCAATGCCCTTCACGAACGGATAGGTCAGCGCCTCGACGCCGCAGCGTCCGCCGGGCGGCACGACGGCGGCGAGCGCGGCGGCGATGCATTGCCGACCGTTGGCGGTAAACACGATCTGGTCGGGATTCGGCGACCAGTTCTTGCGCGCCAGGAATTCCGCGGAGATGGTTCGCGCCGCCCGCGTGCCGAAGCTGGTGGCCGGCCGCAGCGCGCCCTCGAGCACCTCGGGTCGTTCGAGCCCTTCGAGGCTCTTGGCGATCATCGTCGCCTGGTGCGGCAGCAGCGGATAGTTGAATTCGAGGTCGATGCGGGCGCCGCGCGGCTCGGGCGGGGCGGCGTTGCCGCGGCGCGCTTCGCCGGACACGAAGGTGCCGCGGCCGACTTCACCGACCACCAGCCCACGCCGCAACAGCTCGGTGTAGACCCGGCTCGCGGTCGAGACGGCGATGTTGCGGTCATAGGCGAAATGGCGTTGCGGCGGCAGGCGGTCGCCCGCCTTCAGCTCACCGCTGGCGATCTCGGCGGCCACCGCATCCGCCAGCTTCAGATATTCGAATCTCGACATTATTGCACCGAGAGCAATGTTTTGCTTGCTCCGAGAAATGTACCGGATCATTGAAGACAGAACAAGCCCATGATTGTACCGAGGAGCGCGCAAGCAATCCGAGGTCCCGACGGCGCAGGTGCTGAAACGGCATTTGTGTCAACGGCATAGCTTTGCCTCATGGGCGCCGAAGGAGATGACAATGACGACGATATCCTCAGCCGCCGCGTCGCCCGCGCGGTCCAGCATGTTGGCCGGATTGCTCCGATTGCTCCGAATTTGCGGCGATGCGCTCGCGACCTATTGGGTGCGCCGCGAGGCGATCAAGACGCTGCGCCAGCTCGATGACCGGACGCTGCGCGATATCGGAATCTCGCGTTGCCACATCGAGACCGCCGTCACCGGCGATCTCGATATCGAGCTGGTCCGGATCCGTTGAGATGCTGCTGTCGGCGTCCAAGCGGACGCCGCCAGCACGGCTGGCGCAGCGCGCGGCATTGGCCTTTTCCTGGTCGAGATCGTCCTCGCTCGATGGCCCTTGCCGAGCTTGCTGCCGGTTGCCGAATTCACCGAAACTACACCAAATATGCGAAGGAACCCGGGTTTGTGAGCGCCGTCGCACCAAGGTTGTGATGCTCTATGCTAGCGTGCTCGTCGCGTACGCTAGCGTTGTAGTTGGGGACCGATGGCCGCTCGCAAATTGTCGCAAGGGCAGGCCCCGAACCGGGAAGCGCGTCGCCGCTGGCACGAGGAGCGGTCACTGCGGTGCGCCATCAGGTTGGCCCGCATGGGCTATTGGGAGGCGCAGAGCGCCGCCGCGACCGATTTCTGGATATCTCCCGAGCTCGCTGCCTTCTACGAATTCAAGACCGCCGACGGCTTCGTCCCGATCGCGACGGTGCGCGAGCGCTATCTGCCCGAAAGCCGAAAGCTTCTGGAGGCGCATTACGCGGCCTGCTGGGCGGAGGGCCTGCCCTATGCGGTGCGGACGAGGCTCCGCGGCACCGATGGCAGCCTGCTCGACTGCATGGTGCATGGCGAGCCGGAGTTCGACGCGCGCGGTCAGGTCCGGCGCGTGTCCGGCATTGTCCGCGACATCACGGAGGAGACCTCCGCGCTGCGCCGCCTGACGGAGAGCGAGCAACGGCTGGCCGATTTTGTCTCGACCGCCTCGGACTGGTGCTGGGAGAGCGACGCCGCCCACCGGTTGCTGCCCTATCCGAAATCGCTTGCCGGCAACGCGGCCTTCCAGACGGTGGCCTCCGGCGGGAAGGCGCGCTGGGAGCTCGCCTATGCGCCCGAGGACGAGGAGACCATGGCGCGGCACCGGGCCGACATGGAGGCCCATCGCCCTTTTCGTGACTTCACCTATACGCTGATCGGCCAGGACGGATCGCGCGTCAGCATCTGCACCAGCGGCAAGCCGATCTTTGCCGATGATGGCAGCTTTCTCGGCTATCGCGGCACCTCCAGCGACATCACCCAGCTCAGGGCCGCCAAGGCGTTGCTCGATCAGCGCACGCGGGCGCTGGAGGAAGCGCACCGGCTCGGCAAGATCGGCACCTGGAGCTACCGGCTGGACACCGGCCGCACGATCTGGGCGCCCGAGCTCTACCAGCTTCTCGGCTTCGACCCCGACAGGTTCGAGCCGACCGACGCGAGCATCAGGCCCTACTTCCTCGACGGCGACGCCGACCGTTTTCGCGACGTGCAGAAGCGGGTCCTCCGCACCCGAAGGACCGAGGCCACCGACCTGCGCATCTTGCATGCGGACGGCGCCGCCCGCGACCTGGCTGTCATCTGCAAGGCGGAGGTCGCCCACGACAACGTCGTCGGCATCATCGGCACCGTGCAGGACGTCACCGAGCGCAAGGAGGCCGAGCGCCAGCTCGAGCAACTCGCCTACAGCGATCCCCTGACCGGCCTTGCCAATCGCGCGCTGTTCAAGCGCCAGCTCGCCGCCCTGATCGAGGGCTGCGCCCGGGAAGGCCGCGTCGGTGCGCTGCTGCTGATCGACCTCGATCGCTTCAAGGAGGTCAATGATTCCCTCGGCCATGCCGCCGGCGACGAATTGCTGATCCAGGTGGCGGCTGCGTTGCGACAGGATTTGGGGCCGCATGCCTTCATCGCCCGGCTCGGCGGCGACGAATTCGCGGTGCTGGCGGAGGGATGCGGCATGTCCGAGGCCGCGCTGACCGGGCTTGCCGATCGGCTCATCGGCAAGCTGTCCGGTCCGGTGGATCTCACCGAGGGCGAGGCTTCCGTCGGCGCCACCATCGGCATCGCCCGCTTGCCGGAGCACGGGGCGACGGCAGAGACCGCCATGCGCAACGCGGATCTGGCGCTGTACATGGCCAAGGAGGCCGGGCGCGGCCGTGCGCGACTGTTCGAGCCGGTCTATGCCCAGGCGGTCGATGAACGGCTCGATCTCGGCCGCCATCTGCGCCGCGCCGTGGAGGCCGGCGCCCTCGAGGCCCATTACCAGCCGCAGGTGGACCTGAGGACCGGCCGCGTCACCGGTTTCGAGGCGCTGCTGCGCTGGACCCATCCCGAGCGCGGGCCGATCTCGCCGGCGGAGTTCATCCCGATTGCCGAAAGCTCCGGGCTCATCGTCGATCTCGGCCTGTGGGTGTTGCGCGAGGCCTGCCGGCAGGGCCGCGCCTGGCTCGACGCCGGGTTGCCGCCGCGCTTCGTCTCGGTCAACGTCTCGCCGGCGCAGATCTGGAGCGTGGATTTCGACACGGCCGTCGCAGCCGTGCTGGCGGAGACCGGCTTTCCGTCGCGCTTGCTTTGCCTTGAGCTGACCGAAAGCCTGTTCGTGGATCATACCGAGCAGCGGATCAGTCGCACGCTGATGGCGCTCTCCGGTCTCGGCGTCCGGCTGGCGCTGGACGATTTCGGCTCGGGCTATTCCTCGCTCGGCTATCTGACGCGCCTGCCGTTCGATTGGCTGAAGGTGGACCGGGCCTTCGTGGACGGCATTTCCACCACCGCTGAGAAGCGCAAGCTGCTCGGCGGCATCATCGCGCTGTCGCATGGGCTCGGCATGACGGTCGTGGCGGAGGGCGCCGAATTGCCGGCCGAAGTGGTTGTGCTCGGCAGCCTCGATTGCGCCCTGGTGCAGGGCTTCGTGTTTTCCCCGCCGCTCGCCGCCGACGAGGCGCCGCTGGTAGCCGCCTCCATCGAGCGCGAGGCATTCCGGATGCAGCCAAAACGGAATCGCCTCTAGGCGAACACTGCTTTGGCAGCATTCTTTTTTCCGCGGCTTTGCATCGATGGTGGCAGCTGACCAACTAGCTATGCCGAGCACTCATCAATCGGAGTTGGGTGAGGTGGCTTGACGTCCGCTCTCACCCTGATAGCGGCGAGAAGGCGGACCTCGCCGGAGGTTCGAGAAGGGCCAATCGCCGACGATACACGCCGAGAATGTCAATTCTTGATCCTCGTCGAGCAAAAAAGAAAGACCGCCTCGCAGCGGTCTCTCCGAGTCTAACCGGGTGCTCCATCAAGCAGCTCGCTTGAACGCTTCCCGCGCAGCCTCATTGGCGCGATCGAAGGCAGTGCGCGTTTCCGTCAAAGCTGCCATGAGTGCGGACCATGACTGGGTCCCCGCCTGATTCAACTTCTCTAGTTTTTTCTCCGCCTCGATTGCATCTGCGTTCATACGCTTAACGGCAGCGTCGATATCGCCCCGACGCTCAGAAGCGAATTTTTTGGCATCGCTGCCAAGCTTCTCGGCCACTTCGCGCCACGCTTTCAATTGGGCATCGGCTTGAAGCTTGAACGTCGCTTGCTGGTGCTCGATTTGCTTGCCGAAGCTTTCGACATATTTCTTGACCTCGGCCTCGAACAAGCCCCAGTCAGCCTCAAGTTTTGCTTTTGTCTGGATCCACGCGGCCTCGTTAGCTTCCGACTGCTTCTTCATGGTGTCGCGGAAGTCATCACGCTGCGAGCGCAGGTCCGCAAGAACCTTCTTGGCTTTGTCGCGGACATCGGCCTGCACTTCGGCAGCCTTGCTCTCAAGCGAGATCACCGTTGCGTCCATTTCGTCGAGACGCTCCTTGGCCCAATTTGCAAAGAAGTGGATATTGCTTTGTGTAACCATTTGCTCGTCTCCATGAAGTCGAAGAATGCCGCCCCATGTTGCCGATTAACATGCCGCGCCAAGCTATTTTTGATGTGAGTCAAAAGGTGTTCCGCGGTCCGACCAAACTTCACTCGAGAAGTTGCGAGTTCCGAAATGGGTCAAGAGATGAAGAACTCAACGTGAGCACAATGCGTCCGCTTTTCGGTGCATAGCGACCAATCGCCGTCGGTCAGCGCCTCATTGAGCCTGACTGCCGAGCCGTGGTTCCAGCGCCTGACCGAAGGGGCCGAATTGCCGGCCGACGTGGATGTGCTCGGCACCCTCGATTGCGACCTGGTGCAGGGCTTCGCGTTTTCCACGCCGATCGTCGCCGACCAGGCGCCGCTGGTGGCCGCCTCCATCGAGCGCGAGGCGTGCGGGATGCAGCCAAAACGGAATCGCCTCCAAAGCATGATCCGGAAAAGTGCGAAGCGGTTTTCCCTCGCGACAAACGCGGAACGCGTTTGCGCGGAGATCATGCTCAAACAAAGAGCTAAAGCGCGATGACGATTCGACCTCTTCTCATCGCGCTTTGGGCGAGCACCGCGTTGCAGCATACTTTTGCTCGTGGCTTTGCCCCGATGATTGCAGCTGACTAATCAGCTATGCCGAGTACTCATCAATCGGAGTTGGGTGAGGGGGCGCTTGACGTCCGGTCTCACCCTGAGAGCGGCGAGAAAGCGGACCCCGCCAGAGGTTCGAGAAGGGCCCGACTGCCGACGTTCCAAAATGAATGAAACTACCAATGGTTATTCTGTCGACGCTATCGGAGCAGCGGCGTTAAGTAGACTGGAAACAGCTGTCACGAGCTGTGCTGGCGCAAATGGCTTCGTAAGCAGGATGCTGTTCGGAACGCCCTGTGAGGGCCACTGGTCAGCGCCGTCGCCGGTCATGTAGACTACGGGCATATCGAGGCTAAGCTCTCTCGCCTGCCTAGCAACGTCCCAGCCGGTAAGCTCGCCCTGCAAATGGATGTCGGTAGCGAGCGCTCGATACTTATGGTGATCTTCTTGGAGAAGGGCGCATGCTTCTTCGCCTGACGCTACGGCTTGCGGTTCAAAGCCGCCCTCTGACAATGCTTCTACAGCAAGTTCTTTTATGAAGTAATCGTCTTCGACCACTAAGACCAGCAGGGAAATTTTCACAATATCACCATCTCCTGCCGCGAGGATGCAGCGGGCTTAAGTTACAAAGTGAACAATCGTTCCATTTGCGCAGTGAAGATATTCCGTAAATGCAAGGAACATTGTTGGCGATGCTTATTGCGGTCCAAGGAGACGTACCCGCGATTTCCAGCAGCGTGTTGCAGCAAGGGACGAATTGTCGCCGCCCTCAGACTGCAAGACGATCCAGAGGGATCGAGACCCTCAACCTGAGTCCGCTCGGTAGCCAATCATATTCCACCTTGCCGCTGAGCTGAGCGGCAATGCTGCGCTCCGCAAGCACACTCCCAAAACCCTTTGCCGAAGGCGCAGCAACAATCACCGGGCCGCCTGTCTCCTCCCATTCAAGATGCAAGTCCCCGCCTTGCGTCTCCCATGCGATGTTTATCGAACCGGTTGGTTCCGATAACGCGCCATACTTGGCCGCATTCGTCGTGGTTTCATGCAGCGCGAGAGCGAGGCTTGTAACGGCCATAGCCCCCACGGGCACAGTTGGTCCTCTTACCTTGATGCGTTCGCGGGACGCTTCATCTTCATATGGCCGCAAGACCGTTCGCACCACGTCTCCCACCGTCGTTCGCTCGCTATGCGCCTCCGTACCCATAATTCCAGGACGGATCAGGTCCTTGGCCTGCATGAGAGCGTCAAGACGGCCTCGTAATGATTGAGCCATCTCCTGCGGTGTTCTGGCTGACCGAGCACTCAGACTTATGATGCCGTGGAAAACGGCAAACATGTTCTTTACGCGATGGTTTGCTTCCCGAGCGAGCAGCCGTTGGCGCTCTTGCGCGACTACACGGTCAGTCGTCTCACTAACGATGCAGAGTACACCGTCCGTTTCGCCAGCCTCGTTTTGAACTGGAGAATACGAGATGTCGAAATAAACTGTCTCTGGGTAGCCGTGCCGCTCAATGTAGAAGGGGCGGTCCTTCGCGAAGACTGTTTCGCCGGTGTCGAGAACTCGCCTGAGTAGCGGTTCTAAATCGTCCCACAACTCGGCCCAATTTTCGCGTGCAGGCCGCCCGAGTGCCGTTGGATGCTTCTGACCTATCGTAGGTGCATAGGCGTCGTTGTAGAGAGCGACAAATTCGGCTCCCCAAAACAGCACGATTTGTGCTTTGGCCGGCAGCATGAGGCTGACCGCGCTCTTGAGGTGGGTTGGCCACCCAACGATTGGTCCCAAGCTTGTGGTGGACCAGTCGAAGGACCGGATGAGTGCGGCAGCTTCGCCCTCGGCTCGCGGAAAATCGCCTTTTACTTTTCGAACAGTGCCCATGACGATCAACAAGCAGATATTGTGATCGGGAACAATGGCCCACGAAACCCTGATGTTAACAGAGCAACGGCGAGATGGGGACAACGAGTTGTTGCAACGAGCCATAAGCGGTCATCAACCGCCGCTGTAGGTCGGCGGTCACCCGAGAATGTTCCCGCCCGACGCTTACGTCTTTCAATTAGCAAAAGAACTCAATGGCTTGGAACGTAGGACCCCTCTGTAGGTTGGCTGACCAGCATCCGAGGAGCCAACGATGGTCCCCCAAGGGCAGCAGCAAGAGAGCGAGCGGGTCAGGGTTTTGCTCGTGGAGGACGAATGGTTCATCCGATTTGACGTAGCTGAGGAGCTTCGAGGTGCGGGGTTTGAGGTCGTTGAGGCGAGCACCGCAGATGATGCGATGGACTACATCTCAACAGGCGAGCGAATTGACGCGCTGATAACCGACGTCCGGATGCCCGGAACCCTTGATGGTCTCGACTTGGCTGGGAAGGTTCGCGTCATGCAACCGATGCTCCTTATCCTCGTTGCCTCTGGAAGCACGGAATTGGAGAGCGCAGCGAGCCGCGTAGGTGGGTTCATCAGCAAGCCCTACGATCCCAAGCAGATCGCAATGCTGATCGCGGAGATGCTCGGCCCAGCGCTGTAGTAGCATGCAGGCAGCAACTGTATTGATCGTCGAGCAAGACGTGCTCGTGCGCCATCCGCTGGCAGAGTACCTTCGCGAGTGCGGCTATCGCGTAGTGGAGGCAACTGACCACGACGAGGCACGTGAATGCCTCGAAGGCGGGAGATACTCGATCGATGCCGCCTTGATCGACGTCGGCGGTCCCACCGGCTCTGGGTTTGCTCTTTCTGCGTGGATACGGGGCAACCACCCAACTGTGAAGACGATGCTAGGCGCGACGGTCGGAAAGGTTCTCGCGCTCGCCGGTGATCTTTGCGACGAGGGCCCGCAGGCAGGGAAGAGGCTGAATTATCGACCCGTGCTAGACCACATCCGCCAACTGCTCGCGAGCCGCAAGCGGCCTTAGAATTCCGAAGCCTTGGTAGTCGCTAGCTTCCAGGCATCTCGCTTCCAATAAATCACCGCCGAAGTCCGCTTCGGGGCCAATAGGCGACATGCCGGGCACCGATCCAAGTCCCTCTCAGGGACGGCTCACCTTTCGACCGACTGAAACGAAACTGTGGCCCTGAGTGCCCGGGCCTCCGATCATGATCGCTTCCAAATAAGGCTCATCAATTGCTTCCGGCGACGACCAATCGATTACGAAATTTGCGCCTAAGCCACCGCGAATGTCTTGTTGTGGGACCACAATCTGGATTGCGCCGTAGGGCTTTAGCGCGATCGCCCGTGGCAGATATCTATCGATCACCTGACCATCAACATTGAAATAGTCAATCCGCTCGATGACAAGGGTTCCCGTCTCCGACGTATTTTGAACCGAAAGCGTCACGGACAGGTCGAGCCTAGTGTTTCCGTCCCGGACCAATAGGCTTGAATGCGCTGGGACGTAAATTCTTCCTCGAAGAGTTGAAGGCTCGCGCGGCAAATCAACAATTGAGCCCGCAAATTTCGCTAGAAGAGCTGGGAGATCAGGTTGCGCTCGCGCTCCAGACACCGCTAGGAGCAACAGCGCTAAGAAGATTGCTGGCTTTCCCATCTGTTATTCCATCGCCGTCGTACACATCACGGTCGGGTGCGAGTGATTGGAACGTGGGCACCTTGGGATGGGCGGCGTTGACGTAGATCAACGTTGCCGGACATTCGCCCGCGCAGTTAGACTTGTGTGGCTTGCGCCCCGGCGCACCTCTACCCGTGATCCGGCATGATGGACCGTCTGACGCGTATTGCACCCGGATTGATAAAACTCTTGTCCTACAGATTTGCGGAAGACTTTCGGCATGATCTGTTGGCAGGGGTCTCCGTTGCCGCAGTGGCCTTGCCGGTCGCGATCGCCTACGCGCAGCTGGCGGGCTTCAATCCCGTCGTGGGGCTTTATTCGAGCATTCTGCCGCTGGTCGCGTACGCCATCTTCGGCACTTCGCGGCAAATGATCGTGAATCCCGATGCAGCGGTGTGCGCTATGGTCGCTGCCGCGGTAGCTCCGCTGGCGGGTGGAAATCCTGAAATATACTGGTCGCTGTCGGTCGCAGTTACGTTTCTGGCCGGCATGTTCTGCATTGCAGCGAGTTTTTTTCGGCTCGGAGCGCTTGCGGAATTTCTCTCCAAGCCAATCCTTGTCGGACTTTTGAATGGGGTCGCAGTTTCGATTTGTCTCGGGCAAGTCGGCAAGCTTCTCGGCTTTTCCATCGAATCCAAGCGGATCATTCCGCAGCTGTTCGAAATCTTCGCCAAGGTTCCTCAGACGCAGGTTCCGACGCTGATCGTGGGAGCGGCAAGCTTGGCAATATTGTTTGGGCTGGCGCGCTGGGTGCCGCGACTTCCCACTGCTCCGATCATATTGATCGCCGCCGGCGCTGCGGTCGCCCTGTTCGGGCTGGACCGGTACGGAGTAGCAATTCTGGGGTCGATTCCTGGGGGTGCGCCGCCGTTGCGATTGCCCAGATTTCCAGAGGACGACATACCATCCCTGCTTGGCAGCGCGGCGGGGTTGGCTCTCGTGCTGTTTTCGAGCGGCATGTTGACAGCGCGCAGCTTTGCGTCGAAGGGTGGGTACGAGATCGACGCTGATCGTGAATTGGCAGCTTTTGGTGCTGCGAATCTCGCCTCTGCCTTATCTCAAGGGTTCGCCGTAACCGGCGCTGACTCGCGCACGGCGGTAGCCGCTGCAGCCGGCGGCCGCACCCAGGTGACTGGCCTGGTGGCTGCGGTGACGATCACCGCAGTGTTGCTGTTTTTGACCGGCCCCTTACGATATGTGCCGATTGCGGCCTTGGGCGCACTGCTTGTTTTCGCTTCAATTTCGCTATTCGACACACGAACGCTACGCGAAATCTGGAGCATCGATCGTACCGAGGTCGGCTTGGCCGTGATCACTACGCTGGGAGTGGTCGCGCTGGGGGCTATCAACGGAATCCTCATCGCGGTGGGGTTGGCCCTAGTCCGCTTCGTCAAGTTGACCGCACGGCCCAGAGACGAAGTCCTGGGAACAGTCGACGGGCTTCCCGGTCTGCATTCGATCGACCGACATCCGGACGCCAGGACGTTTCCGGGTCTTGTGCTCTACCGCTTCGATGGGCCGCTTACCTTCTTCAATTCCGATTACTTCAAGACGAGGGCGCTTGCGGTAGCCGAGGCCGCAGGCCCGGAACTTCAATGGTTTGTGATTGATGCAATTCCAGTCAGCCAGATCGACATAAACGGTCTGTATGCGCTTCGCGATTTGCGGGAAAGGCTGGAAGCGCGCGGAGCGTCCTTGATACTTGCCGGGCGCAAGGCCGAATTTCTCGCGCGGTTTCGGGAAGCCGGTCTCTACCGACCGGAACATGAAACATGGATCTTCCCTACACTACGCCAGGCCCTGAAGGGCTATCGGCAGGCGGCGCAACGCGTCGCGCCGCTTAACCAGGACGATCTGTGACTAGTTTGACAAAATGCGACCCTTTCGCATATCGCCTTCGGGTCAACAGGCGCCATACCGGAGTTGCTCGCCTAAGTCGGCGCCATCCCTAAACGTGGACATGCCGCGAACATCAATGAGATGACCGCCAAGCCGTAAACTGGCTGGCGACCGACACGAGATGCTCCTGCGAGCAAATCTGGAGCTTCTTGAGCAGCATTGCGCGCTGTGCGGCGACCTGCTCGGTGCCGCCGATCTCATGCGCTGTTGTCTTATCCGATTTGCCTCGGGCGAAACGCCGCAACAGCTGCTTCTCGCGCGGGCTCAAGATCGGCCGTCGTTCGAGCTTCGGCGGCTCTAGCTGCCCGTCGAATTGTGTCACGGCACGAGCAGCGCCGCGATTGCCATCGCTACCGGGAGCAACCCGAGGCCGACTACGCCCACGGTGTACGCAATTTCGCTGTCAAGTAGCTGTCTGGATGGGTGACGCATGACCAAGCCCTCCTGTCGGCCCGACCAGCAACCCCAGCGTCCGCGCGGTCGGAGCAACCATCAGCGCCCGGACTATACACCCGAAGGAGGAGATGCACCAGACTTGCAACCGACACATCACGGTGAGCGAAACGCCGGTCGAGGACGATGCCGCGCTCGATGCTCGACGTAATACGGCGCGAGCGCTGGCGGGGACGTCGAAGGATGGCGGACCCTCCGCAATCTCCGGTCCGACCGTCAGTGCGGCCCGTTTTGGCGCAAACCCGATATTTGGCCGGACCCAAAGCCTCAGAAGGGCCATCAGGTGATGACGCAGCTGGATGACGAGCACGGTCGGGCTGAGACGACCTTATTCTTCAGGGGGTTGCAGACCCGGCGACGTCAGCCATCCGTCTACATGAGAGGCGGTTTCGAGCTGGCGCAGTTTGCGTTCCAGAAGATCACGGTGCGGTCCTGGCTGCGCATTTTTCAGTTCCTCTATGATGCGGGCTCTTTCCGCGTTCAGATTGTCATCAATGTGGGATTGTGAGTGTCGTCCCATGGCACTCTCCTTTCCCTGCGTGAATGGGGAGGGAGCGCAGCCGGCGTTCTCATCACTGATCAAAGCACGGCGCCGTGCTGGTAATAGAACCAGTGTGCATCCGGAACCGGAGCGACGCCAGAACAAAAGTTAATCCAGCAAACGTCTGCTGGGGTCACAAGATGAAGAACGCTACGTGAGCACAATGCGTCCGCTTTCGGGTGCATAGCGACCAATCGCCGTCGGTCGGCGCCTCATTGGGCCTGACTGCCGAGCCGTGGTTCCAGCGCCTGACCGAAGGGGCCGAATTGCCGGCCGAAGTGGACGTGCCCGGCGGGCTCGATTGCGACCTCGTGCAGGGCTTCGTGTTCTCGCCGCCGATCGCGGCCGACCAGGCGCCGCTGGTCGCCGCCTCCATCGAGCGCGAGGCGTGCCCGATCCAGAAAAAACGGAATCGCCTCTAGGCGAATAACGCTTTGCAGCATTCTTTTGCTCGTGGCTTTGCCCCGATGGTAGCAGCTGACCAATTAGCTATGCCGAGTACTCATCAATCGGAGTTGGGTGAGGGTCGCTTGGCGTCCGCTCTCACCCTGAGAGCGGCGAGAAAGCGGACCTCGCCGGAGGTTCGAGGAGGACCAAAACGCGACATTGCGTTGCTTGCCGCGTCTACGCAAGTCCCCGTTCGCGATCTATAACTGTTTCAGGAATTCCAGGAGCGCATTGCTTACGTCTTTGGCGCGCTCTTGCTGAGTCCAATGACCGCAACCTTTCAAGACTATTGTCTCGCGAAGCAAGGGCACGAACTGTTTCAGGCTAGGGACGAGATGGCTCCAACTCGGCGATCTGTAAACCCCGTCTCGATCGCCAACGACATAGAGTGCCGGGACCTGAACCTTTGCGCCGGACCATGGTGCGAGCAACTCCCAATTGCGATCAATGTTGCGATACCAATTCAAAGCTCCTCCAAAGCCGGTGCGCTTGAACTCTTCAACGTAAAATTCGATGTCACTGTCCGTGAGCCACGTCGGCAATGATTGGGTTGTAGGCTTCCCATCAAGCCAGCCCCCCTCGCTAGGAAGCATCGTGAGCGACGCAGGATCTTCAACCGGTGCATCGCCAGATAGGGCGAACAATGTCGTCTTGATTGCGTTGTGGACGTCTTTTTCGAGTTCTGCCTCGGCAACGCCTGGCGTCTGGAAATACAGTTGATAGAAGCGCTGCTTTTCGGTCCTCGGCATGACGGTGCTTGGTCGGTCGGGACCACGCACCTGAAACGGCAGGCTCAAGCCAACGACGGCCCTAAATCGATCCGGTCTGAACAGAGCGCAGCGCCAAGCGACCGGCGCTCCCCAATCATGTCCGACAACGACTGCTTGATCCGTGCCGATCGCGTCAAGCAATCCGACCATGTCTCCGGTCAAATGCAATAGAGTGTATTGATCGATCGCATCAAGTTTGTCCGTCTGCCCGTAACCACGCATGTCGGGCGCGATGGCGCGATATCCGGCGGCAGCGAGCGCTTCCAATTGGTGCCGCCACGAATACCAGCACTCCGGAAAGCCATGGCAGAGAAGCACGGTGGGGCCGCTCCCTGCTTCGGCCAGGTGCATTCGAATGCCATTTGTCTCGATAAATCGATGCGAGATCGTCATCGCCAAACTCCGTAAGATCCAGTCACATTGTGAGCTCCAGCCACAACCGAAGTGGCTCCGCCGACACCCAGTCGAACGGTGGACCGCCAAAACGACATGCTCTACGAATTTATTTTCGAGCCCGCACCGCGCCTCCGGCAGCATCGGCGCAAGGTCCGCTTCGGGTCACAACGTGAAGAACTCAACGTGAGCACAATGCGTCCGCTTTTCGGTGCATAGCGACCAATCGCCGTCGGTCGGCGCCTCATTGAGCCTGACTGCCGAGCCGTGGTTCCAGCGCCTGACCGAAGGGGCCGAATCATGCGCTACGAACTCTCCGATGACGAATGGACGGCCATCAAGCCGATGCTGCCCAACAAGCCGCGCGGCGTGCCACCAGCGAACGACCGCCGCGTCCTCAACGGCATCTTCGTGTGTAATTTCGGAATATTAGAAATATATCCCTGAGTTGCCCGACGTGTCAAGTCGCCTGGTCGAACACCGGCAGCCGCCGGCTACTTTGCATGGGGTTGTTTTCGATATTTTGGCAGCACCGCCTGCGACGGCCCCTAACTCATCCAGCTTTAGTGCCGCACCACCAGCACTGAGCATTTGGCGTAGCGCACCACGTGTCCGGCATTCGAGCCGAGGAAGTAGGTGCGCATCGCCGGGCGGTGCGAGGTCATCACGATCAGGTCGGCCTTCATGTTGGCGGCCTCTTCAAGGATCTCGTGATAGATGCCGCCCTGGCGGACCACGCCGGAGATGCGCCCCGGCGCGATGCCGGATTCGCGCGCGACGATGGCGAGCGCTTCTTCGGACGTTTCACGCTGCTGGCTGTCGAAATCCGCCGGCACATACTCGGCGAGCATCACCGGCGTCATCGGCAGCACGTTGAGCAGGCGCACCGCGCCGTTCCATGTTTGCGACAATGTCGCAGCGGTTGCGATCGCCGGCTTCGCAAGATCGGTATCGGCGAGGTCGATCGGCACGAGAATGGACTTGTACATCTACGCCTCCTGTCCGCGATTGGTCTGGAGCCGTTTGGTCCCTGTGCCGGGACGCGCGCTTCTTTTTCTTCGGATAGCCCGTGGTGTCGACGCGAACCGGTCCCCCTGTCGCGCGATAATCAATATAGCATGGCGGAGCGGCGATGTCCGCTCGTGTCAGCTGCGCGAGGCCTGCTTCAACAGCTTCGGACTGACGAACAGGACGAGCTTGCCGCGCCGGAAGGAGACCTCGTTCCAGTCGTCGATCGCGAAGTCGAAGACGGCGAGCCCCGAGGTCGGCAAATTGTCGCTGAGCGCGCGCTGCGCGGCCTGGTCGCCGCTGCCGGTCAGCGTCAGCGCGAGCTCATGCATCCCGGGGTTATGGCCGATCAGCATCAGCCGCTTCGGGTCGGTGACGGAAGCCATCCGGATCGCGATGAGCAACTGCGCCGGATCGGCGCCGTAGAGTTCCGGCACGAATTCGACTTTCGGCGCAGGTCCTGCACCCTTCAGCGCCTCGCGCACGATCTCCCAGGTCTGCGTGGTGCGGACCGCCGGCGATACCAGGGCCAGATTGGGCAGGGGCGGGGGGCGGGCGATCCAGCCGCCGATCTCCGCCGCATCGCGGTGGCCGCGCTCGTCGAGACGGCGGTCCTGGTCGTGGCCCGAAGGCGCGTCGTGTTCGGTCTTGGCGTGACGCAGCAGCAGCAAACGGCGCATGGACTTCCATTCTCGATTCGGTCTGGTCGAATTAATTCTACAGGCTCATGCCCTGGACAAGGTGACAAGCGCCGCAGCGGTTCGTAAGAAACGACATGAGCGAGACTTCCACAAGTGCGGCAGACGGCCCCGACGAGGCGGCTTCGCCGTTCCGCGACCGTTTGGCGTTCGACCTCGACGTCGACATTTGCGTGGTCGGGGCCGGGCTGGCCGGCCTGACCGTGGCACGCGAGGCGGCGCGGCTTGGTGCCAGCGTCGCCGTGCTCGAGGGCCGCCAGATCGGCTGGAACGCCTCCGGCCACCATCTCGGCACCGTGATGCCGGGTTTCGGCCTGCCGATAGCAGATGTGATCGAGCGCGTCGGCCTCGACGATGCCCGCGAGTTGTGGGCGCTGTCGAAGGAGGGCGCCGACTATGTCCGCGCCACCGCCACCGAGGATTTGATACCGGGCATCAAGGCGAGCGACGGCGCGCTCGAAGTCTCCAATGTCGATGTCGGCGAGGCGCTGATCAGCCGCCTGCAGACGCTGGGCGAGGATTTTGCGACCGAGGTCGAAGGCTGGCAGGTCGATCGCGTGCGCAGCGTGCTCAGGACCGGCCGCTACTTCCACGGCATCTATTATCCGAAGGCGTTCCAGATCGACGGCCGCAAATATGTGCACGGGCTCGCCGCGCTGGCTGTGCGGGCGGGGGTGCGGATCTTCGAGGAGACGCCGGTCGTCAGCATCGATTTCTCGGGCATCCGCAAGCGCATCGTGACACCGACGGCGCGGTTGCGCGCCAACCATATTGTCCTCGCCGGCAATATCCATCTCGGTGCGCCGCTGAAGCGCTTGTCCGATACGTTGCTGCCGGTGTGGCGCTACGCGGCATTGACCGAGCCGCTCGGGGAACGGCTGGCGGAGGCGATCGCCTTTCCCGGCTCGGTCGTCGACAGCGACGGCATCGACCATTTCCGCATCGTCGATGGCGATCGCCTGTTGTGGGCCAGTCCCGAAACCACCTGGGACGCGCAGCCAAAGCGGCTCGGTAAGGCGGTGCAGCGCCGCATCGCCACGGTGTTTCCACAACTCGGCAAGGTTCCGATCGCGGACATGTTCGGCGGCGCTGTCGGCGTCACCGTGCACGGCATGCCGCAGATCGGGCAATTGCGCAGAGGCCTGTGGGTGGCGAGCGGCTTCGGCCGGCAGGGGCTCAACACCTCGGCGCTCGCGGGCCAGTTGATTGCGCGCAGCATCCTGTGGGGCGACGACCGCTGGCGGCTGTTTTCGCCATTCGAGCTGGTCTGGGCGGGGGGCACCACCGGCCGCGTTGCCGGTCATTTCATCGGCCTGTGGGCGAGGGGCGCCTCGTCCGTGGCGGGCGTTCTGGCGCGCCACCGCGAGGGTGCACGTGCGAAGGAGCGCATCCGCGAGGCGCGGCTCGCCGAGGCCAATCTCAAGGCCGGAACCAGGGGGCCGGCGCCCCGCCATCCGCCGGGGGCCGTCGTGCGGCCGGTCCCGCCGCCCACGCCCCGGCCGGTTACGGGCGGCGAGGAGCCATATCCTCATCCCTCGCAAGAAAGTGAGCGGATCTCGGACGGACGGATGTAACGTCCGGGGGCGGGGTTCGTATCTATGGACGAACCTGATCGCCAATTTGGCCGTCCGCATCGGAGATGATGATGATCGATCGCCGTATCCTGCTTGCATCCGTCGCCAGCCTGCTCGGCCTTGCCGCCTTCCGCTGGCTGCGCGCCTCGCCGGCGCAAGCTGCCGAGAAATTCGAGATCGAGAAGACCGACGCCGAATGGCGCGCGCAACTCACGCCGCAGCAATACGAGATCCTGCGCAAGGAAGGCACCGAGCGGCCGGGATCGAGCCCACTGCTCAAGGAGCACCGCAAGGGCACCTTCGCCTGCGCCGGTTGCGACCTCCCGCTGTTCTCGTCCGAGACCAAGTATGAGAGCGGCACCGGCTGGCCGAGCTTCTGGAAGCCGCTAGACAATGCGGTCGGCACCACGTCGGACCGAACCTTCGGCATGGTGCGCACCGAGGTGCATTGCCGCCGCTGCGGCGGCCATCTCGGCCACGTCTTCGACGACGGCCCGAAGCCGACCGGGCTGCGCTACTGCATGGATGGCTTTGCGCTGGTGTTTCACCCGGCCGCGCCGTCGGCGACCTGACGCTTTTCGAGCGAAGCCTGTCCGGCACGTGATGCGGGATGGGGCACCGGTTCGCGTCATGAGAACGCGTCAAACACAGCGGCGTTTTCGAGCGCAGCAGCGCGGTCAGAACTGCGCTCCCTCCCGGCAATTGTTGCCTGCCCGGCAATTGTGCCCCGGTTAAACGGCCGGGGCTTTTCTTTCAAGTGCATGATTTTGTTACGATTCGTTTCCTGGCACGACCTTTGCGAAATGCTCCTCCGATGCGGCCATCTGCTGATTGCCAGCCGCCGGGAATCGAATTGGAGAACATGTCATGGGTATCTTCGGCGCTCTTACGACGGCGGTCGGTGGCTTGCGCGCAGGGTCGTACGCGCTGGAAAACATCTCCGGCAACATCGCCAACTCGCAGACCACGGCCTTCAAGCGCATTGATACCTCCTTCCTCGACCTGGTCCCGCAGACTGCGCTGACCGCGCAGCTCGCCGGCGGCGTCACGGCGCAGTCCCGCTCGACCAACTCGGTGCAGGGCGACGTGCAGTCGGCGTCGGTCGCGACCTTCATGGCGATCAACGGCAACGGTTTCTTCGCGGTGCAGAAGCCGGGCAGCTTCACCGACGGCTCGCCGGTGTTCGACGGCGTCGACCGCTACACCCGCCGCGGCGATTTCCAGCTCAACAAGGACGGCTATCTCGTCAACGGCGCCGGCTATTATCTCGAGGGCGTGCCGATCGACCCGACCACCGGCAACCCCTCGGGCTCTTCGCCGCAGGTGCTGCGGTTCAAGAACGACTTCCTGCCGGCGCAGCAGACCACCAAGATCGACTATCGCGCCAACCTCGCGTCCTATCCCTTGACCACGGCGCACGACACCTCGGTCCCGGGCTCGGAGCTGATCCGGCCGGGCGCGTTCAGCGCCGGGCATAACCCGCTGGTGCTGGGCACGCCGGCCGCGCCCTATACCGATTCCTCCGTGACCGGTACCGCGCAAAACAACAAGGCGACGCCGTCGGTCGCCAATACCGCTGCGACCTTGCTCTCGGGCGCTGCGGGTAGCGATTCGATCAACACCAACTTCAGCGCCGGCTCTGCCGGCCCGCCTGTCGTGCCCGCCGATACGATCACGGTGAACGGCACCGTCATCACGTTCGTGGCTTCGGGTGCGACCGGCAACCAGCTCAACGTCACCGACAGCATCGGAACGCTGCTCGCCAAGATCGACGCGATCACCGGTACCGCGACGCCATCGACGATCAGCGGCGGCAAGATCACCCTGCATTCCGGCACCGCGTCGGACCTGCAGGTAACGAGCTCGAATTCGACCGCGCTTGCGGCACTCGGCTTCACCGGGCAGGCGGTTGCAACCCGCGGCGGCGGCGGCACGGTCGGCACCGGCCAGGTCGTCGGCAACGACAATTCGACCTTCCTGAACGAATCCGTCTCGGGTGGCGCCGTCACGGCCTACGACGTGTCGGGTGCGCCGGTGAACCTGCAGTTCCGGTGGGCCAAGAGCGACAGCTCCTCGCTGGGCGCCGGGCACACCGATACCTGGAACCTGTTCTATCAGGTCAATCCGAACGCAACCGGCACGCAGGTCTCCTGGCAGAACGCCAACGTCAACTTCACCTTTGCGGCGAACGGGCAGATGTCGCCGGCGATCTCGTCGGTGACGCTCAGCAATGCCGTCGTCAACGGCGTGTCGCTCGGTAACCCCGTGATCAATTTCGGCTCCGGCGGCGTGACCCAGTTCGCGGATGCCAACGGCAACGTTCAGGTCAACCAGATCCAGCAGGACGGTTTCCCGGCCGGCCAGCTCCAGTCGGTCAGCGTCTCGACCAACGGCCGCATCGTCGGCAACTACACCAACGGCCGCAACATCGACCTCGCCGAAATCTCGGTGGCGACCTTCAACGGCACCAACTTCCTCAAGCGCATCGACGGCGGTGCGTTCGAGGCGACCGATGAGTCCGGCGCGGCGTTGTTCGGCAAGGCCGGCACCATCGTCGGTTCGTCGCTCGAGAGTTCGAACACCGATATTGCCGATGAGTTCACCAAGCTGATCGTGACCCAGCAGGCCTATTCGGCAAATACCAAGGTGATCACGACAACCAATTCGATGGTGCAGGACCTCTTGAACGTCGTGCGCTGATCGCATCGATGATGCGCGTGTGAAGCAGTAAAGGCGAGTACACACCATGGGTTTGAGCCAAGCCCTCTCCACCGCGATGTCGGGCCTGCGCGCCACGCAGGCCTCGCTCTCGCTCGTGTCGTCGAACGTCGCCAATGCGGAGACGCCCGGTTACGTCAGGAAGACGCTGAATCAGGATACCGGCACCACCGGGCAGTTCGGATCGAGCGTCCTCATCACCGGCGTCAACCGCCAGCTTGACGAATTCCTGCAGACCCAGCTTCGCACCGAGACCTCGGGCGCCTCCTACGCCGACGTCCGCTCCAGCTTCCTGGCCAATCTCCAGGGCGTCTACGGCAATCCAGACTCCACCGGCACCATTGAGGACGCCTACAACAAGTTCCTGACCGCGGTGCAGGGGCTGTCGACCAGCCCGGACTCGCAATCGGCCCGCATCGGCGTCGTCAATGCCGCGCAATCCATGGCGCAGCAGCTCAACGCGACCTCGCAGGGAATCCAGTCGCTGCGCGCCAATGCCGAGGCCGGCATCAACGACTCCGTCAACACCGCCAACAATGCGCTGCAGCAGATCGCACGCCTCAATGTCCAGCTGCA
>NZ_VKHP01000166.1 GCF_010811875.1 Bradyrhizobium uaiense | reverse complement strand
GTTCTACACCACGGTGAAGACGGCTTATACGTTCCCGGGTTGACGATCGTTGAGACGCGATGTAGCCGCGTAGGTGCTGCGCCCCCTCTCCCGCTTGCGGGGGAGGGTCGGGGTGGGGGCTCTCTCCACGAGTCATATTTTGGAGACAGCCCCCGCCCGTCACACTCCGGACGACGCTTCGCGTCGCTCGTCGCGTGCGGACCTCCCCCGCAAGCGGGAGAGGTGGAACGGAAACGCCGTTGGCGACGAAAGCCGCAGGAGTACCTCATGGACCAGTCGATCGGCGCGCAGGAGCAGCCCCGCTACATCAAGCTGAACGAACGCGACAACGTCGCGATCGTCGTGAATGATTTCGGCCTGCCGGCCGGCTCCCGCTTCGCCTGCGGCCTGACCTTGCGCGCCTTCGTGCCGCAGGGCCACAAGACCGCCCTGCAAGACATCGCCGAGGGCGCCCCGATCATCCGCTACGGCGAGGTGATCGGCCATGCGCTGTCGCCGATCCTGGCCGGCGAATGGGTCGACGAGGCCCGCATCCGGATGCCGGACGCGCCGCCGCTCGATCAGCTCGAGATCGCAACCGCGGTGCCGCCGGCGCTGCCGCCGCTCGAAGGCTTTACGTTCGAGGGCTTTCGCAATCCCGACGGTTCGGTCGGCACCAAGAATATCCTCGGCATCTCTTCGTCCGTGCAATGCGTCAAGGGCACGATGGAATATGCCGTGAAGCGCATCCGCGCCGAGCTCCTGCCGAAATATCCCAATGTCGACGACGTCGTGCCGCTGACGCATGCCTATGGCTGCGGCGTCGCGATCACGGCGCCCGATGCCGTGGTGCCGATCCGCACCCTGCAAAACCTCGCGCTGAATCCGAATTTCGGCGGCGAGATCCTGGTCATAGGCCTCGGCTGCGAGAAGCTCGCGCCGGAGCGGCTGGTGCCGGAAGGCGTCAGCGATGCCATCGTGCGGATGCAGGACGAAGCCTTCGACGGCTTCGGCGCGATCGTCGATGCCATCATGACCCAGGCCGAGGCCCGGCTGAAAGCGCTCAACGCCCGCACGCGCGAGACCTGCCCGGCCGCCGATCTCGTGATCGGCCTGCAATGCGGGGGTAGCGATGCGTTCTCCGGCGTCACCGCAAACCCGGCGGTCGGCTTCGCCGCCGACCTTTTGGTTCGCGCCGGCGCCACCGTGATGTTCTCGGAAGTCACCGAGGTGCGCGACGCGATTCAGCTGCTGACCCGCCGCGCCGTCAACGAGGATGTCGGCCGCGCGCTGATCCGCGAGATGGCCTGGTATGACGCTTATCTCGCCCGCGGCGGCGCCGACCGCAGCGCCAACACCACGCCTGGTAACAAGAAGGGCGGGCTCGCCAACATCGTCGAAAAGTCCCTCGGCTCGATCGTCAAGTCGGGCTCCGGCCCGATCGCGGGGGTGCTTTCGCCCGGCGAGAAGGCGCGGCAGAAGGGCATGCTGTTCGCGGCTACTCCCGCGAGCGACTTCATCTGCGGCACGTTGCAGCTCGCCTCCGGCATGACCTTGCAGGTGTTCACCACCGGCCGCGGCACGCCCTATGGCCTGGCCGCAGCGCCCGTCATCAAGGTCGCGACCCGCAGCGAGCTGGCGCGACGCTGGAAGGACCTGATCGATTTCGACGCCGGCTGCATCGCGACCGGCGAGAAGACGATCGAGGAAACCGGCTGGGACCTGTTCCGCCTGATCCTCGACGTCGCGAGCGGCCGCACCAAGCCGTGGTCGGATAGATGGGGCATCCACAACGATCTCACGTTGTTCAACCCGGCGCCGGTGACCTGAGCATCTCCGCCATCTTAACCGCCCGTTAGCCACGCCGTCACCGGCCGGGGAACGTCGCAATTCGATTCAAATTGTCTGGGCATGGAGGCAACCATGAGCCGGACAACCCGCAACCTCAAGGATCAGGCCGACCGTGCCGAGCGCCTGGCGCGCACCGGCATGGACCAAGTCACCGTCGAGCGTCTCTGAAGAATGCCGCAACCAGATCGCAGCGGCCGAGCAGGAGAGGCAATTGGCAGCATCCCCGCCGGCATAGATGCCCGGAATTCGCCGCCACGCGATCGTCAAAACTTCGCAAGTCCGCGCACTTCCTTTGCAGCGATTTTCATCAATGGCTTGACCGTCTGTTCCTCGCGACCGAGCACAACGCCAGAGGCAAAGGCACGAGCGCGCTCCTTGCGATGCGGAGCCTTCAGCGCCGCGTCAACGGCGAGCTTGCGATGCGCAACGAAATCATTGAGCGAACCAAGCGCGTCCTGAATCCGCTTCAGATGCCGGGACAACCGCGCAAGCAGCTTCCGCTCGCGATTGCCATCGAACAGGCTTTCGAAGAAATCGAGCGCGTATCTGATCTTCTTGGCCCTGATGCGCACCTTGTGCCGCTGCCGGGCTGATAGTTGATCGAGATACCGGCCATCCCTGCGCAGCTTCTTGATGCGCCGATGCAGCAGCGCGACGGCGAATTTGCCGATCGGGCCCCCCTCATCCACCGCAGCAATGGTTTGGTTCGTTGCTATCCATTGCAACGTGTCGATCAGCAAATTGCGGTAGCGCGGCGAATCGACCGCCTGCCGTGCCTGCGCGAAGGCCTGATCGCGGCGGCCGGAAAACTCCTGCCGGATCGCCCGGCCGCCCCGCCGCAGCAGCACATCATGCGCTGCGGGCTCGATCTCTTCCTTGACGAAGACGTCCAGCTCTGGCGCCGGCCCCAGTGCGCTGGTGAGCCATTTGAGCTCCGCCTTCACGTCCTCAGTCGAAGTCTTTGACAATATCCTGGAGAATAGCGAGATCGTCGCCCGCAGCCGACGCAGGCCGACGCGCATCTGATGGATGCCTTCCGGGTGGCCCTCGCGAACCGCATCGACATTCGAGGAGAAGTGACGCAGCGCCGAGCGCGCGATCACCCGAAAGGCCTCGCCTGCCGTGCATGCGCGATCGAGCACGATGCTTCCGGCGGAGACCGCGACGTGCTGCTCGCCGCCGGCAAGTTCATAGCCGCGATCGGCCTTCGAGCAGAGGTCGAGCTCGGCGTCCGACCGCCGCTCCAGCTCCCTCGCGATCCGGAACAGATCGAGCAGCCGTCCACGCTTCAGTTCGAGCTCGATCTCCTGGATCGGACGGGACCGATGGCCGGCCGTGGCCTGCCCGCGATCGATAGCGAGCTCGATCTCGCTCCGCTTCGTGCGCAGCGGCACGGTGATGCGCCGCACCGACGTCTCGAACACCGGCTTCAGCTTGCGGCGCAGCCTGCCTGACGCGAGACTCTCGAGCGGCGTACCTTCGGCCTTGTCGAGATCGAGCGAGCCATCGGCGAGGCCGGTCTCCCACTCGCCGCGTTCAAACCGTGGACCTGCCCCGGACTTGATCGTCTGAACATGGTCGTGGCCGTCCCAGCGCACCCGCAGCGTCAGTCCATGCCGCTTCAGCTTGTACTTCCCGGTATCAAAATAGGTCGAGAGCAGATCGCTCCCGGATGGCTCACCGCTCTTGCTGCCCGCGATCCGCGGCTTCTCCAGCGCCTTCAGCTTGCGCGGCGGAACGCGAAATTTAAGCTCTGTCTCAGCGGCCATTGCCTCTCCGCGTATCGGACGCCGCGATCAACCCACAAGCAAAAGTCCGCCGCGATGGCACCGCGGCGGACCTTGGATCACGCGGCGGTTCGGCTGTTAGTCGTCGTCATCGTGATGGATGACCGTCTTGCTGCGGTTACCGAACTCGTCCTGCTTCTTGATGACGGTGGTCCGGTCGCGGCGCGGCTCGCGCTCCCTGATCACGGTGGTGCGGTCACGGTCGCGGTCGCGGTCGCGATAGTCGGGCGCCCGGCCGCCGGTCACGCCGGCGCCGACGGGACCGGCACGAACGCCGATTTCATCGGCGAGCGCAGGCGAAGCGATCGCGGTCACGATGGCCGCGGCGAACAGGTATTTCCTCATGATGTCTCTTCTCCTCCAGTTGCGACGCGAGGGAGGAACGTCGGCTGCGACATAGCGTTCCTATGTCGATCATGATGCAGATGCTCACGCGCTGATGCGGAACATCGCGCGTGGAACTTCGCTGAACAGGCATTCACGTGTGTGGCGAAATGCTCATGTTCCATGCGTTGAATAGCCTGATTTGATGTCCCACGTCCTCAGCAACAGGAGGACGTTCCATGAAGCAATCGCAGCACTTCCTCGACAATGCCGAGAACTGCGCGCAGCTTGCCGAGCGCGCCGACGACGAGCCGACCTACAATCGCTTCAAGCGAATGGAAGCAGCGTGGCGCGCGCTGGCAATCGAGCAGGATTGGCTCGACGGCGAGACCTCTCCATCGCAAACCGCAGCGTGAATGAAGGCCCGTGGCGGCAGATATGTCGCAGCCGCGGGCCTAATGCGCGATGAGATTAGGTTGAGATGAGATTAGGTTGAATCGTCATCGCGCATTAGCTTTTTTCTAAGCATGATCTTCTCGGAAAACCGCTTCGCACTTTTCCGGATCATGCTCCAGCCTATTCGGCGCCGCGCTGCCGCTGCCAGCGCAGCAGATAGGCCTGCAGCCGCCAGATGATCGCCGACAGCACGACGCCGACCAGCATCAGCACCACGACCGCAACCATCATCCCCGAGGCCTCGCCGCGCGCTTCGGACTCGATGATGAGCCGGCCGATGCCGCGCTCGGCGCCGATGAACTCGCCGACGATGACGCCGATCAGCGCAAACGAAATCGCGGGAGTCAGCGAGGCGAACACCCAGGCCATGGTCGAGGGGATCACGACCGTGCGGGTGATCTGCCACTCGCTGGCGCCGAGCAGCCGCGCCGCGTTGGTGAAGCCCTCGTCAATCGAGCGCGCGCCTTCGAAGGTGTTGAAGAACACCAGGAACACCACCACGATCCAGGACGTCACGATCTTCGACATGTCGCCGATCCCGAACGCCAGCACGATGATCGGCGCCAGCGCGATCCGCGGGATCGAATTCACCGCGGTGATGAAGGGCTGGAAGATCGCACTGAGCCGGTCGGATCGCCCGAGGATCAGCCCGGCGACGAAGCCGGAGACCACGCCGGTGACGAAGCCGAAGAAGGTGTTCTTCAGCGTGATCGCTGTCGCCGCCCAGAGATTGTTCTCATTGCGCGCCAGGCACTTTCCGAAATCGCCGTTGAAGGCGCCGAGCTTCGAGATCAGGCAGCTCTGGATCAGGAAGTTGTCGAAGATCATCGACGGCTTCGAGATGAAATACGGGTCGAGCAGATCGGGCACCAGCCACGGCAGCCTGGTGCGGAGATCGTAGCCCCATTGCCAGACCGACAGCACCACCGCGCAGATCAGGACCTGCCAGCCGACCGTGCCGAGCGCGCTGTACCTTTTCATACGCTGCGGCCCTTGACGAATTCCTCGCCGAGCGAATGCCAGATGTGCTGGAACAGTTCGGCATAATGCTCCGTCTCGCGCACCTTCACTGCATCGCGCGGACGCACGAAATCGACCTCGAACATGTCCTTGATCCGGCCCGGCCGCGCGGAGAACAGGATGATGCGGTCGGCCAAGGTCAGCGCCTCGCCGAGATCATGGGTCACGAACAACACCGTCTGCTGCTCGCGCTCCCAGATCCGCAGCAGCACCTCGTGCATGTCGATCTTGGTGTGGGTGTCGAGCGCGCCGAACGGCTCGTCCATCAGCAAAATCTGCGGCTCGACGATCAGGGTCCGCATCAGCGCCGCGCGCTGGCGCATGCCGCCCGACAGCGCCGACGGATAGGCGTTCTCAAATCCCCTCAGGCCGGCCTGCGCGACGCATTCCGCGATGCGCTCTTTCCGTTCCGACGCGGGCACGCCCGATAACTCCAGACCGTAACCGATATTGTCGCCCACGGTCCGCCACGGAAACAGCGTGTCGCGCTGGAAGACATAGCCGACATCAGGCGTCGCCTTGCCGGGGACGACGCGCTTGCCGTCGATCAGGATCTCGCCGCCGGAGGACCGGATCAGCGAGGCGATCATGTTGAGCACGGTGCTCTTGCCAGAGCCGGACGGTCCGAGCAGCGCGACGAACTCGCCGCGGCGCACGTCAAAGCTGACGTCGCGCACCGCCTCGATCGTGGTCTTGGCGAGTTGGAACGACTTGCTCAGGCCCTTGACCTCGACGCGGCGCTCGGCCGAGGCGCGCGACGATGTGGTTACGCTCGTCTCGAGCGTGCTCAACCCGGATAGGCCTTTCGCGCCGCTTCGATGAGGTTCGAGTTGACCACGTCGGCGATCTTGTGCGGCTTGATGCCGGTCATCTCGCGGAACCAGACTTTTTCGCCGCGCGCGAAGCTCGCCGCGTCGACTATGCCCTCATAATCCGCGACCTTCTGGATCGCCGTGATCTCGAGCAGATTGGCATCGCGCGAGGTGCTGCCGACATAGGGCTCGATGGCGTCGTAGACCTCGGCCGGCTTGTGCGCCTTGATCCATTGCGACGCACGCCACAGCGCAGTGACGTAGGCCTGCATCTTGGCCGGGTCCTTGTCGATGATCGCCTGCAGCGTGAAATGCGCGGTCACCGGCACCTTGCCGCCGATATGCTTGTTCCAGATCGCCTCGTCGGTGCCGTCGAACAGCAACTCGCCCCAGCCCTGCTGCTGCGCCTCGTTCAACAGCGACAGCGAGCTGACCAGGATATCGACCTGCTTCGACTTCAGCGACCCCAGCATGGTATCGACATTGCCAGTGCCGATCCAGGTCACCTTGTCGTCGAGCCCCATGGTTTCCATGTAGTAGGACGCCCAGACATGGTTGGTGCCGCCGAGCGAGGAGACCGAGACGATCGGCTTGCGGCCGTCGGGCCGCTTCCACTGCGCGAACGCCTCCAGCGAATTGATGCCCTGGTCCTTCAGATCCTTGCGCAGGATGAACATCACCGAGTTCGACCGCGTGTCGACCGGCAGCAGCACGCGCCCACCGCGGCCGTGATTGGTCAGCTGCATCGGGTGGGTGACGTCGCCGATGCCGATATCGCCCTGCGACGAGGCGATGATCTCGCGGGTCTTGACGCCGCTGCCGCCCTGCACCAGCTTGCAATCGAGCCCGGCTTCCTTGAAGTAGCCGATACGGTCCGCGACGAACTGCGTCTGATAGACCGGCACCGCGACCGGATAGATCGCCCGTCCCGCGGCCGCCTGCGCCCATGCCCGCCCTGTCGCCAGCGCCGCGCCACCCGCGGCGATCACCGTCAGGACCGATCGCCGCGAAATGTGGGGCATGGCGACATCAGACATCACGCGTGCTCCTTGGCCGAGATCTTGTCGAGCGCATTGAGCACCGCGTCGCCCATCTGGACGGTCGACAGCTTCTTCGCGCCAGCTTCCGCAATGTCGGCGGTCCGCGCGCCGGAAGCAAGCGCGGTCTGCACCGCCTGCTCCAGGAGGTCCGCATCCTCGGGGCGATTCAAGGTCAGGCGCAGCAGCATCGCGACGCTGAGGATCGAGCCGAGCGGATTGGCGATGCCCTTGCCCGCGATGTCGGGCGCGCTGCCGTGCACCGGCTCGTACAGCGCCTTGCGCCGGCCGAAGCGGTCGACCGGGCCGAGCGAGGCCGACGGCAGCATGCCGAGCGAGCCCGAGGCCATCGCCGCGCAATCGGACAGGATGTCGCCGAAGATGTTGCCTGTCACCATCACGTCGAACTGCCGCGGCTCGCGCACGATCTGCATCGCGGCGTTATCGACATACAGGTGAGTAAGCTCGACGTCGGAGAATTCCTCCTTGTGCAGCCTGATCACCTCCTCGCGCCAGACCACGCTGGTCTCCAGCACATTGGCCTTGTCGACCGAACAGACCTTGTTGCGCCGGGTCCGCGCCAGCTCGAACGCCGAACGCGCCACGCGGCGGATCTGGTTGGTGGTGTATTGCTCGGTGTTGAAGCCGCGGCGCTGGCCGTCGGGCAAGGTCTCGATGCCGCGCGGCTCGCCGAAATAGATGCCGCTGGTCAATTCGCGGATGATGACGAAGTCGACGCCGTCGAGCACCTCGGGCTTGAGCGGCGCGGACGCCGACAGCGCCGGGCTCGCCATGATCGGACGCAGATTGGCGTAGAGGTCGTATTTGCTGCGCAGCCCGAGGAGACTGCCGGCCTTGCGCGCGGCTGCGGGCACTTCGGTGGTCTCGGGGCCGCCGGTCGCGCCCCACAGGATGGCGTCGGCCTCGTCCATCGCCTCCGCGGTATCCTCGGGTAGCACCTTGCCTGTCGCCAGATACGGGATCAGGCCGTATTGCGCCTCGCGCAACGTCATCGGCACGTTGCGTTTGGCCGCGAACCAGTCGAGCACGCGGCGCGACTGCGCGGTGACCTCGGGGCCGATGCCCTCGCCGCCGACGACGGCGACCTTGACCATGTTGGATTGCGTGCTCATGCGGATGTCCTTGTCGAATGAATCCAGGGTCGCGCGGTGCGGTCGGAAGCCTGGAAGGCGTGGATCTCGTCGTCGCGCTGCAATGTCAGCGCCACCTCGTCGAGCCCCTTCAACAGCCCCTCGCGCCGCCGCGGGTCGATCTCGAAGGAATGCCGGGCACCCGACGGCGAGACGATGGTCTGCGCTTCCAGGTCGATCGAGATCTTGCCCGCGCCCTGCGTCGCCTCGATATCGGCGGCGAGCTGATCGACCACCGCCTTGTCGACGACGACAGGCAGGATTCCGTTCTGGAAGCAGTTGGCGAAGAAGATGTCGCCGAAGCCCGAGCCGATGATGGCGCGGATGCCACGTTCCTGCAGCGACCACACCGCGCCCTCGCGCGACGAGCCGCAGCCGAAGTTCGGACCAGTGACGAGGATCTCCGCCTCCCGGTACGGCTCGCGGTTGAGGATGAACTCCGGATTCTCGGAGCCGTCGGCCAGATAGCGCAGCGAGCCGAACGCCCATTTTCCGAGCGTGCCGCGGATTCCGTTGCCGACCAGGCGCTCGATGCGGATGATGACGTCTGTGTCGACGTTGCTGCGCATGATCGGCGCAGCGGTTGCTGTGAGCTTGTCGAACGGTTTCGGCATCGTTAGCGTCCCATCATCCTGACATCGGCGATCGCGCCGGCAATCGCCGACGCCGCCGCGCTCGCGGGGCTCGCCAGATGCGTCCGCGCGCGCGGTCCCTGCCGGCCGACGAAATTGCGGTTCGAGGTCGAGACCGAGCGCTGCCCGGGTGCCACCACCTCGCCATTGGCGGCAAGACACATCGAGCAGCCCGGCTCACGCCATTCGAAGCCGGCCTCGATGAAGATCTTGTCGAGCCCTTCGGCGACCGCCTCGCGCTTGACGTTCTCCGAGCCCGGCACCACCCAGGCGCGGACGCCGGCCGCGACCTTGCGGCCGCGCGCGACCTCGGCCGCGGCGCGGAGATCGCTTAAGCGGCTGTTGGTGCAGGAGCCGATGAACACCCAATCGACCGGCGTGCCGGCGATCGGCGCGCCGCCCTGCAGGCCCATATACTCAAGCGCGGTCTCGATCGCCGCGCGCCGTGCGGGATCGTCGACCGCCTTCGGATCGGGAATGACGCCGTCGACGCCGACGACATGCTCGGGGCTGATGCCCCAGGTCACCTGCGGGATGATCTTTTCGACATCGATCACGACCTCGCGGTCGAACACCGCGTCGGGATCGCTCGGCAGCTCGCGCCAAGCCTTGACCGCCAGATCCCACATCTCGCCTTGCGGCGCATAGGGACGGCCGCGCAGGAATTCGAAGGTCGTTTCGTCAGGCGCCACCATGCCGATCTTGGCGCCGAGCTCGATCGAGAGGTTGCAGATCGTCAGCCTTCCCTCGATCGGCAGCGCCCGGATCGCGCTGCCCGCATATTCGACCGCATATCCGGTGCCGCCGGCGGCGCCGACCTGCCCGATCAGCGCCAGGATCATGTCCTTGGCGGTGACGCCGAGCGGCAGCTTGCCCTCGAAGCGGGCGTGCAGCGTCTTCGGACGCTTCTGGATCAACGCCTGCGTCGCCAGCACGTGGGTGAGCTCGCTCGACCCGATGCCGAAGGCGAGCGCGCCGAGGCCACCATGGGTGCAGGTGTGGCTGTCGCCGCAGACGATCGTCGCGCCCGGCAGGCTCAGGCCGAGCTCCGGCCCGATGACGTGGACGATGCCCTGGCCGGGCTGATCGACATCGAACAGCGTGATGCCGCTCGCCGCGGTCTCGACCCGAAGCGCGTCCAGCAATTCCAGGCCGATCTTGCTGGTCCCGGCACGGCCGGGCGCTGTCGACAGCGCGTGATCCGGCGTCGCGAAGGTCAGTTCTGGATTGTGAACCTTAAGGCCCCGGCTCTTGAGATCGAGCAGGCCGCGCGAGCCGCCGAGATCGTGCAGCAGATGGCGATCGATATGAAGGAGGTCAGTGTCCTCGCTCAAACGGGCAATGACATGCTGATCCCAGATCTTCTGGAGCAAACTTCGGCCGGGCATCCGCCTTCCCCTGCTCTCTGCGTTTCCATGCGGCTTGATCTTATTGGCGCCAATCTGTGCCAAAGTTGTCGTCAAGTGAAGCAGTTTCGGCCTAACATCACATATGTGATGGAGGCGCGGCAGTTGACCCGCCGCGGAGACAGCCATGCCGAACGCGAATAAGACGGCCATTGTCAAATCGGCCATGCGGGTATTTGCAATTCTGGAGTTCTTTCGGGAAACGAAGCGGGCTGCTTCCGTGACCGAAATATCGTCCGCGCTGGAGATGCCCCAATCCAGCACGTCCGTGCTGCTGCGCAGCCTCGTTGAATTGAACTACCTCGAATACGAGCGAAAGACCCGTCGCTTCATCCCGAGCTACCGGGTCAATCTGCTGGGTGACTGGATCCGTCGTTCTCCGTTCCGTGACAAAAAGCTCACCGATCTGATGGAGGAGCTCTGGACCGCAACGGGCGGCGAAACCGTCATGCTCGGGCAACAGGCCGGCGCCGCCGGGATGCGATATCTGCACGTTGTCCCCGGCGGCTCCCAGCTTCAGTACACCGCACATGCCGGTCAAGTACGACCGATGGTTCGGACCGCGCTTGGACACGTGCTGCTGAGCCAAATGCCGAACACCAAAATCCGCGGCATCATCCGTCGCAACAACGCCGAGGAGCCCAGTCAGCCGGCGCGCGTTCGCGAAGTGGCCTTTCTTGAAGAGATCGAGCGCATTCGCCGCCGCGGCTTCTCGGAGACAGGCGGCCGCACAACGCCAGGCGCAAACACAATAGGCATGCTCGTTCCCCTGCCAAAGCGACGCGCTCCGCTCGCGATCGGCATCGGCGGCCCGATCGAGCGAATTGCGGCAAAGCGCGCGCAGATCATTGAAGTGATGCAGAGCCGGCTGAAAGAACTGGCAGGCGAAGCCGGGTCGAGACTCGTCGAGAAATGACCTCCCGGGCGCTTGACGCGTCGAGTCGATGACAAAGCCGTAGCCCGGATGGAGCGAAAGCGAAATCCGGGCTACGGAGTTCACCTCCGGGAGACGAGGTGCATCCGAACCGCTGTCTTCTCCTTCCCTCTGAAAGGGGGAAGGTCGGGATGGAGGTCCGCCACGGGCGACGCTCTATGTGGAGAGAGCAGATCCCCACCCGCTTTGCTCTGACGAGCAAGGCGACCTCCCCTTTTCAAGGGGAGGTTGGACCCGCACTGCGATAAGACCCTTCGGATTTCGCTTCACGACGCCAGCGCTTCCTCCGGCATCACGGCCGACAGATGCTGGCTCTCGGCGACGGCGCGGTTGGTGATGCGGCCGCGATGGACGTTGAGGCCGGCGCGCAGATGCGGATCCTCGACCAGCGCGCGCAGTCCCTTGGAGGCCAACGCCAGGCCGAACGGCAGCGTCGCATGGTTGAGCGCGTGACTCGAAGTGACCGGCACCGCGCCCGGCATGTTGGCGACGCAATAGTGCACGACCTCATCGACCAGATAGGTCGGAGCCTGGTGCGTGGTCGCCTTCGAGGTCTCGAAGCAGCCGCCCTGGTCGATCGCGACGTCGACCAGCACCGCGCGGCGCTTCATGCCTGCGAGCTGCGCGCGCGACACCAGTTTCGGCGCGGCGGCGCCGGGCACCAGCACCGCGCCGATCACGACGTCAGCCGCAAAGACTTCCTGCTCGATCGCCTCCAGCGTGGCGTAGCGGGTGCGGACGCGGCCGATGAAGAGATCGTCGAGCGCACGCAGCCGCGGCAATGATCGATCGAGGATGGTGACGTCGCTGCCGAGCCCGGCGGCCATCCGCGCCGCATGGGTGCCGACGACGCCGCCGCCGATGATCGCAACGCGCGCCGGCGGCACACCGGGCACGCCGCCGAGCAGCTTGCCCATGCCGGCGGCGGATTTGCGCAGCGCGGCGCCCGCGGCCTCGATTGCGAGCCGGCCGGCGACCTCGCTCATCGGCGCGAGCAGCGGCAGGCCGCCATGCGCATCGGTCACGGTCTCATAGGCGACCGCCGTGCAGCCGGAGGCGATCAACCCCGCGGTCTGCGGCACGTCGGGCGCGAGATGCAGATAAGTGAACAGGATCTGTCCCTCGCGCAGCTTGATCCATTCGGATGGCTGCGGCTCCTTCACCTTCACGATCATCTCGCCAACGGAGAACACCTCTTCGGCGGTGTCGGCGATCCGCGCGCCGGCCTGGGTGTAGACGTCGTCGCCGGCACCGATGCCGTCGCCGGCGCCGCGCTGGACCACGACCTCATGGCCGTGCGCCACATATTCCCGCACCGAGGCGGGCGTCAGCCCGACCCGATATTCCTCGACCTTGATCTCCTTGGGCACGCCGATGCGCATGATCTGCTCCTTGAGGGATTGGATTCGTTTCCGCTAAGCGCGAGCCTATGCCCCGTCACACGGCGTTTCTCAGCGAATTCCGGCTTGCCCACAGCCAGATACGCTCATATCCTTCGTTGTCGGCTCAGCTCTTGAAGGAAAACTGCGTGGACGGTCTCGATCGTATCGATCTCAGAATCCTCTCCGAGCTGGTTGCCGATGCCCGCGCCAGCCAGATCGAGCTGGCCGAGAAGGTGGGGCTGTCGCCGACCGCCTGCGCGCGGCGCATCCGTCATCTCGAGGAGATCGGCGTGATCCGCGGCTATCGCGCCGACCTCGAACCATCGGCGCTCGGCCTCGTGACAACGGTTGTCGTCACCATCACGCTGGAGAAGCAGAGCGAGGATTATCTCGCGGCGTTCGAAGCTGCGATCGCGCGCTGTCCCGACGTCGTGTCCTGCCATTTGATGTCGGGCAGCGACGACTATCATCTGCAGGTGATCGCCCGCGACATCGCCGACTTCGAGCGCATCCACAAGCAGCATCTGTCGCGGATGCCCGGCGTCGCCCGTATCCATTCCAGCTTCGCGATGCGCGAAGTGGTCCGTCGAACTATCCCCGAGACCGCGCTGCGCGGCTAACACTCAGGACGGATTGCGGCTCGCCCGCGGCCACATCCGTGCCAGCGTCTCGTCCTTCTTGACGACGACATGCCAGAGCGTCGCGGCGATATGCAGCGTGACCACGATATAGACGAACCAGGCGAGCAGATCATGCGCAAGCTCGCCGGCCTCCGCCACCGCCTTGTTGTCCGCAAACAGCCGCGGCCAGCTGAAGGTCCAGAAATAACGCAGCGAATAGCCACCGGCCGACGAGAACATGTATCCCGTCACGGGCATCACGAACAGGATGGCGTAGAGCGCCCAGTGATTGAGCCTTGCTGCGAGCCTGACCAGCGGTGAGAACGATCCGGGCTCCGGCGGCGCCGTGGTCGCAGCCCGCACCATCAGGCGCAGGATCGCCAGGAAGAACAGCGTGACGCCGAGCGACTTGTGCACCTCGAGCAGCTCGCGCCGCGGCGAAGTCCCCGCCGGCTGCAGCCCGCAATAGAGCCCGATCAGCATCGCCGCGATGAACAGCACCGCGGTTGCCCAATGAATCCTGCGCAGCAGCGGGTCGTAGCTGGCCGTTGTGTCCGTCGTCACAGGGCGCCTTCGCGTGAAGCCAGCCCGTGCGGGTTCGGCCCGAAAAAGGAAGGCCGTTCAATAGATGATCGCGCGGAGCCTGCCTACCGGCACGGGCGTCACATTCGATCACGATCGCGAAGGGATGGGCAGCCCGTCTCCCTCCGCCGTCATTCCGGGATGCGTGCGCAGCACGCAGGCCCGGAATCCATTGGGCCGCATTGACGCGGCGAAATGGATTCCGGGCTCGCGCTCCGCGCGCCCCGGAATGACGACGAAGGTTACTGCGCACCTTACGCTTACTGTCACTAACCCCAGACTGCCGCCCACTGTCACAAACGCCGCGCTGTCATAAACGCTGTCACAATCGGAGCCCCGCTTAGCCCGCTCCACACGCATTTTTTAGTCGTGATTCGCCGCCTTCTATGACAGAATTACTACAGTTCGACATCAATTCGGTTACACGCGGAGCGGTGAATGAGCATGGAGTGGCGGGCGCGGCCGGTTACGCTGGCTTGGTCAAATCCAGTGGTCCGGTGGTGGGGCTTCCTGAGCTTCGTCAGCGCCGCCAACATCGCAATCTGGTTCGCGATGTACCGCCAGTTCCATGAGCAGGCCGCCGGCAGCTTCAGCAACACCTCCGGCATCGGCCTGATGATGCTGCTGTGCGCAGCCTATGTGTTCGGCTGCGCCTTCCGTTCGGTGCTGCCGCGCGCCGACGTGCAGCGCATCTGCCTGTTCGACACCTGGCTGTCGAGCGTCGTGGTCGGCCGCACCGTCGCCACCGTCGCCGAGGTCTGCTTCGCCGCGCAATGGGCGATCATCCTGCATCAGCTCGGCACCATGACCGGCGCCGAGACCACGGTGAACATCGCCTGGATCATCGTGCCGCTGATCGTGATCGCGGAATGCTTCTCCTGGTATGCGGTGCTGACCACCCATTACCTCTGCAACGCGATCGAGAACTCGATCTGGGCCGTGGTGTTCTTCCTGGTCGGGATTGCGCTGTGCCGGCTGCTGCCGGAGTTTCATGGCCCGGTGCGCTGGGCGTTCATCGTCGCGATCGTCGGCATCGCCGCCTTCCTCGCCTTCCTGATGACCGTCGACGTCCCGATGTATCTGAACCGCTGGCGCGCCAACCTCGCCGCCGGCGGAACGCTGTTGCATCCGCTCGAAGGCCTGCGCGACGTCAGCCGGCGCTGGATCGTGACCCACGATATCGCCGAGTGGCGCGAGGAGATCGCCTGGATGTCGCTGTATTTCAGCATGGCGGTGTGGTCGAGCCTCGCGCTGTGCGTCGGCTATTCGCTGGAGGATCAACTGCCGCGCTACCGCACCGAGCCGTTGATCGTGGCAACGACGCCGGCGATCGCAAACGCGACGCCGGCGGCACAGCACACCGCAACGATCGACGCGGCGGCACCCTCGCGGAATTGAACGGCGGCCGCCGCGCGCGGCTTGTGGCGGTCAGCACTTTCGGAGTAAAGGCTGAGGCATCCCCGCTCGTCCATCAGCGCGTTCCATGCCCCGCATCACCATCATCGAAACCGGGCTCGTCAGTCCGCAATTCCGCGAGCGTCACGGCAGCTATCCGCAGATGTTTCAGCGGATGGTGGCCGCAGCCGATCCGTCGGTTGCCTGCGACGTGGTGAGCGTCGCCAAGGGCGAAGCGCTGCCGGGTCCGGCCAATCTGGATGCAATCCTGATCACGGGATCGGCGGCCGGCGTCTATGACGATGTCGAATGGATCGCGCCGCTCGAAGCCTTCGTGCGCTCAGCCCATGACCAGCGCGTCCCGATGGTCGGCGTCTGCTTCGGCCATCAGCTGATCGCGCAGGCGCTCGGCGGCACCGTGCGCAAGTCGGAGAAGGGTTGGGGCATCGGCCGCCATATCTATCAGCTGACGCCGGACAACGGGCTGCTTGAAGGCACGACGATCGCGGCGGCCGCCTCTCATCAGGACCAGGTGATCACCCCGCCCGCCTCCGCGCGCACCATCATGTCATCCGCGTTCACACCGCATGCCGGGCTGCTCTATGCCAACGGCACCACGCTGTCGGTGCAGCCGCATCCGGAATTCACCGCCGACTATGCCGACGCGCTGTGCGACCTGCGCTGCGGCCTCGCGCCGGATGCGGTGGTCGACACCGCCAAGGCATCGCTCACCGAGCCGCTCGATCACGCCGCGCTCGGCGGCGTGGTCACGCGCTTCCTCATACGCCGCACGCCCGCGTGAGACGGCGCCTCAGGTCATGCTGCCCGGCATGAAGCAGCGCACCCGCGGATGGCCGTCGATATAGTGCTTCCACACCATGGTTCGCCCGATCTTGTTGGGCTCGGTGATCACGGCCTCGTTCGGCACAACAACCCATTCACTGTCGATGAGCACGCGATAGTGGCCGTGATCCGACTCCCAGTCGGGATCGGCAACCACATATCCGTCGGCATCCGAGCAGCACTGCCCGTAGCCGCTGTGCAGGCTTTCAAACCAGGGCTTTAATGGTGAGTTGGCGTAGCGGCCGTCGTCGCGCGCCAGGGTCGGCGATGTCAACCACACCGCCCCAAGCAGGACTGCCGCACGTGTGACAACGTGCATCTTGTCGTCTCCGCAGATGTCGATCAGCTGCGGGCGCGCATCACCAACCATTCGCCCGCGACATTGCCGTCGCAGGCGAGACCACGACGAATCGGCGCCCCAGCACCTGACATTCAGCTATGCAAGAGCAGCGCCAGACTGCATTCCGGGAGACTACTGCCAACGAAAGTATGGGTACGCTGACCGTCAGGTGCGCCGCGCGACAAGCCGCCATTTCAAGCGCAAGCGATCGTCTTCGGCCCGGCTCGATCAACGGCTCGCCGCTGCGACCTCGGGGACAAGCGGTGCCGCCTAGAGCAGACTCGACGAACCGGCTCCACGGCGCAACGGCTTCGCGATAAGCACGCCCATGCCTCTCCATCGCGGCGTTTCCACCCGGCACGCCGGGTTCTGGCCTCCCGAAATGGTGCGATCGCCCAACTCCCGACTACCCGACTGTCGTGAATCCCGCATATAAGCCGCCGTTGGGGGCCGGTTCCGATCCTGCGGGGCCGCAATCATGCCAAGTTGTGCCCCCGAAGGTGGCCTTATGACGTTTCGGGACGTTCGATCAGCAGTTTGGGGACCCGTCTCCCTCCGGCCCAATTTCTGGGACCTGGCGGCGCTGTTGCTGCTGGTCGGTGCGATGGTGCTTGTCGTCTATGGCGGCGAGCAGACCATTGCGCCTCTGTCCGAACTTGAACGTACGCCGGTATCGCTCGATCCGGCCAACCTGGCGTACTACGCACTCAGGACCACGATGCGGATGCTGCTGGCGATCGTCTGCTCGACCATCTTCACCTTCGTCTACGCCACCGTCGCAGCCAAGAGCCGACGCGCCGAGATGGTGCTGATCCCGATGCTCGACATCCTGCAGTCGGTACCGATCCTCGGCTTCCTCACCTTCACCGTCGTGTTCTTCATGAACCTGTTTCCCGGCCGCGTGCTGGGCGCGGAGTTCGCCTGCGTGTTCGCGATCTTCACGAGCCAGGCCTGGAACACGACGTTTAGTATGTATCAGTCGCTGCGCAACGTGCCGAAGGATCTCGACGAAGCGACCGCGAGCTTCCACCTCTCGGGCTGGCAGCGGTTCTGGCGGCTGGACGTTCCCTTCGCGATGCCCGGCCTGATCTGGAACGCGATGATGTCGATGTCCGGCGGCTGGTTCTTCGTCGTGGCATCGGAGGCGATCACCGTCGGCAACACGACCGTAACCCTCCCCGGCGTTGGCTCCTATGTCGCCACGGCGATTGAGCAGAAGAACCTGCCGGCGATCGGCTACGCGCTGCTCACCATGCTGATCGTCATCATCGCCTATGACCAGCTGCTGTTTCGCCCGATCGTCGCCTGGGCCGACAAATTCCGCTTCGAGCAGACGGCCTCCGGCGAAGCTCCGACGTCGTGGATGCTCGATCTGTTCCGGCGAACACGCGCGCTGCGGGCCCTGACCTATCCGCTGGCAATGGCGAACAAGGCGATTTCCACGATGCGCATCCGCTGGCCGGTGGCGTTGCAGCCGAGCGGCAAGCCCGGCCAACCTTCGCGCGTTATCGACGGCGTCTGGATCACACTGATCGTTGCTGCGGCGACCTATGCGGCCTGGCTGGCATATCAATTCCTCTCCGCCTCGCTCGGACTGTCCGATGTCGTCGACGCCATCGGAGATGGGCTCGTCACGCTGCTGCGCGTGATCGTCCTGATCGCGCTGGCGTCACTGATTTGGGTACCGGTTGGCGTGTCGATCGGGCTGCGGCCGAAGCTCGCCGAACGGGTCCAGCCGCTCGCGCAATTCCTCGCCGCGTTCCCGGCCAACCTCGCGTTTCCCGTGTTCGTCGTGCTGATCGTCCGCTTCCACCTCGATCCCAATGTGTGGCTCAGCCCGCTGATGATCCTGGGCACCCAGTGGTACATCCTGTTCAACGTGATCGCGGGCGCCGCCGCTTTCCCGACCGACCTCCGCGAGGCTGCCAGCAGCCTTCATCTCGGCGGATGGCGTTGGTGGGTGAAGGTCGTGCTGCCCGGCATTTTCCCCTACTACGTCACAGGAGCCATCACCGCATCGGGCGGGTCCTGGAACGCTTCGATCGTCGCCGAGGTCGCGAGCTGGGGCGACACCCATCTCGTCGCCACCGGTCTCGGCGCCTATATCGCACACGCGACCGAGGCCGGGGATTTCCCCCGGGTTGTGCTCGGCATCGTCGTGATGTGCATCCTGGTCACGTTGTTTAACCGCCTGTTGTGGCGCCCGCTCTACGCCTTCGGCGAGCGACGCCTTCGCCTCGGCTGATCGAGAGGGATCCCTGATGCTCGACCAAACCAAGCAAGCGGCCCTGATCGACATAAAAGGCGTCTCGCGTTCGTTCCCGAAGGGAAGCGGCGAGCAATTGCTGGTGCTCGAAAAGGTCGACCTCACCATCCACGCCGGTGAGATCGTGGGCCTGCTCGGCCGTTCCGGATCGGGCAAGTCGACCCTGCTGCGCATCATTGCGGGCCTCGTCGCGCCGTCATCCGGCAATGCGACCTGCCGGGGCGAGGCGATCGCCGGGCCGCCCAACGGCGTCGCCATGGTGTTCCAATCGTTCGCGCTCTTCCCCTGGCTGACGGTGCTGCAGAACGTCGAGCTCGGACTGGAAGCACTCGGCGTCGACGCCACCGAACGGCGCAAGCGCGCGCTGGCTGCGATCGACCTGATCGGCCTCGACGGCTTCGAGTCCGCCTATCCGAAGGAATTGTCCGGCGGCATGCGCCAACGTGTCGGGTTTGCCCGGGCGCTGGTCGTACATCCCGACCTGCTCCTGATGGACGAGCCGTTCTCGGCGCTCGACGTGCTGACCGCCGAGACGCTGCGCACCGACCTGATCGACCTCTGGATCGAGGGCCGGCTGCCGATCAAGTCGGTGCTGATGGTGACGCACAACATCGAGGAGGCCGTGCTCATGTGCGACCGGGTCCTGGTGTTCTCGTCGAATCCGGGACGCGTCGCCGCCGAGTTCAAGATCGATCTGAAGCATCCGCGCAACCGGCTGGATCCGACATTCCGCCAACTCGTCGAACAGCTCTATGCACGCATGACACAGCGCGAGGAACCCAAGTCGCCGTCGGCGGCCGGAATTCCGGGAGCGGGCGTCGGCACGGTGCTCGACCACGTCTCCTCCAACGTGCTGTCGGGTCTGATCGAAACACTGGCCGGACCGCCCTATGGCGGGCATGCCGACCTGCCGGTTCTGGCGAGCCAGCTTCAGCTCGAGACCGACGAGATCCTCCATCTCGGCGAAACGCTGCAGCTCCTGCGCTTTGCCCAACTCAGCGAGGGCGACCTGGTGCTCACCGAAGCCGGCGTCCGATTCGCCCATCTCGACACCGACGCGCGCAAAAAGCTGTTCGCCGAGCACCTGACCAACTACGTGCCTGTTATCAGCCTGATCCGCCGCGTGCTCGACGAACGGCCCTCGCACATGGCGCCGGCCGCGCGCTTCCGCAACGAGCTCGAAGACTACATGTCGGAGGACTATGCGGACGAAACACTCAAGACCATCGTGTCTTGGGGCCGGTATGCCGAGCTGTTCGCCTATGATGAGCAGTCCGAGACCTTCAGCCTCGAGAACCCGGGCCACGACGGCGCCTGACCGGCGCGGCGAGTTGGCCGACGAGACACGACGACCTGGCCTCGATCGCGATGGTCAACACGCTGGCGCAGTTCGGCGGCCTGATCGGCCCGTGGTGCATCGGCCTGATCAAGGATTCCACCGGAAGCTTCTCCTGGGCGCTGGTCGGCATCGCCGGCTTCCTGCTCGTCGCATCCGCCATCGCCGCCACCATGCGGGTCAAACCGCGCGAGACGGACTTGACCAGTGCGATCCCGTCAACCGTCAGCCACTGAGAACACTGCCAAGGGGACAATAAGGAAGCAACCATGATCATCGATTGCCACGGCCACTACACTACGGAACCGGCCAAGCTGCAGATCTTCCGCGACAAGCAGCTCGCCGGCCTTACCGACAAATCGCGCCGGCCGCTCACCACCAATCTCGGCATCACCGACGACGAGATCCGCACCAGCGTCGAGGGCGCGCAGCTTCGTTTGCAGAAAGAGCGCGGCACCGATGTGACCATCTTCTCGCCGCGCGCTGCCGGCATGGCGCATCATGTCGGCAAGGAAGCGACCAGCCGCGAATGGACCACGATCTGCAACGACCTCGTGCACCGGGTCTGCACGCTGTTTCCGCAGAACTTCGTGCCGGTGTGCCAGCTGCCGCAGAGCCCGGGCGTCAAGCCTGCCAACTGCATCGAGGAGCTGGAGCGCTGCGTGACCCAACTCGGCTTCGTCGGCTGCAACCTCAATCCCGATCCCGCCGGCGGCTATTGGTGCGATCCGCCGCTGACCGACGAGTGGTGGTATCCGCTGTATGAGAAGATGGTCGAGCTCGACGTGCCCGCGATGGTTCATGTCTCTTCGTCCTGCAATCCCTGCTTCCACGGCACCGGCGCGCATTACCTCAACGGCGACACCACCGCATTCATGCAGTTCCTGACCTCGGACTTGTTCAAGCGCTTCCCGACCCTGCGGTTCATCATCCCGCATGGCGGTGGCGCGGTGCCCTATCATTGGGGCCGCTACCGCGGCCTGGCGCAGGACATGAAGCTGCCGCCGCTGTCGGAGCATCTGTTGAAGAACGTGTTCTTCGATACCTGCGTGTATCACCTCCCCGGCATCGAACTGCTGACGAGAGTGATCCCGGTCGAGAACATCCTGTTCGCATCTGAGATGGTCGGCGCGGTCCGCGGCATCGACCCCGAAACCGGCCATCACTTCGACGATACCCGCCGCTACATCGATGCGCTGCCGCTCAGCGCTGCGGACAAGGCCAAGATCTTTGAAGGCAACGCCCGCCGCGTCTATCCTCGACTCAACGCCCATCTCGACCGCCGCGCGCACTAGGTGATGGTTGAACCGATCCGGCCACAGACCCGCTTCACCTCTCCCGCTTGCGGGGGAGGGCTGGGG
>NZ_VKHP01000165.1 GCF_010811875.1 Bradyrhizobium uaiense | reverse complement strand
GATCATGTTGGCGCGGCGGCGCGGCGCCAGGGGAACCAGGAGGAAGAACGCGGCCCGCGCCTCGCCGGGCAGCCGCATGATGATGTAGTAAGGATTCATCACCGAGGTGCCGCCGCCGCTGCCCGGCGAGGCGCGGGCCGAGTTCTTCCTCATGGTTCCCATGGTGCCGAGCCGCCGCGACAACATGATCGCGTGGCTGGCGGCGCGTTGCGATGCGCCCGACTACGGCAAGCTGATCGTGTACGAATTCCCGAAGGACAAGCTCGTCTACGGGCCGTTCCAGATCGAGGCGCGGATCAATCAGAACACGGAGATATCGCAACAGCTGACTTTGTGGAATCAGATGGGCTCGCGGGTGATACGTGGGGCGAACCTGCTGGCTATACCGATCGAGAACTCGATCCTTTACGTATCGCCGCTCTATTTGCGCGCGGAGTACGGGCACTTGCCGGAGCTGAAACGGGTGATCGCGGCCTATGGCGAACACGTGGTGATGAAGGAGACGCTCGGCGAGGCCTTGTCGGCTCTGTTCGTCGAGCCTGGCGCGGCGCGGCCGGTCTCGGGTGCGAATGAGGACATGCCTGTCACAGGCCCGTCGACGAACCAGGCGAGGGAGGCGCTCGATCGTTACAATCAGGCCGTTGAACGATTGCGGTCCGGCGACTGGAAGGGCTTTGGCATGCAGTTCGATGCAATGCGCGAGCTTTTGGAGGATATGAACCGGCGTTCCACCGGCCATTAGTGCTCCCGGCTCCTTAAGTCTGACGCTGCCTCGGAAAGGACGAACGTGGCACTACGGTCGGGCTTCGCTCACGAATATATTGTGAATTCAACAGCATAGAGTTCGCAGTATTGTTCTGAGCGGCGCGCCATCACGGCCAAAGCCAATTCCAGCCAATGCAAGGGATTGTCCTGGGGCAAACGGCTTTGCCGCGCCGGTTGGCGGATGTGAACAACGTCCTCAATCGCTGCAATCCGCGGATATTTCGCAACCCTTTGGTAAGCCAACGGCGATAGGCGTGATCGCCGGGGATGATGTGATGGCTCTAGGGTCCAAGAAGCGCGAAACGCGCAAATCGCTGCGTCAATCCGGCTGGATCACGCTCGACGGCGGATTCGCCGCGCGGCCTTGCGTGGTCGAGGACATTTCCTCGTCGGGCGCCAAAATCACCGTCCAGGACAACAACACGCTGCCGGCCAAGCTGCGGCTGGCGTTCTCGCGCGACGCCCGCACGGGGCGCGCCTGCGAAGTGGTCTGGCGCGAAGGCAAGACGTTCGGCGTCAAATTCGTGCGCTAGCCCCGTTCGGCCGCACGCGATAGAAGACCGGATGCGCAAGACCTGCTTCGCCATCATCGCCGTCGTACTGCCCGCTGCTGCGTTCGCGCAGCAGGGCGACCGCCGCAATTTCCAGACGCCTCCCGATGCCGGGAAGACCTTGCCGTCGAAATCCATCACGCGGAGCAATCCTTGCGCGTCGTACGGACCGGGCTTCGTCAAGGTCGAGGGCTCCGACACCTGCGTGAAGCTCGGCGGCGGCATCAGTGTCGGTGCGGGGATGTCGAGCGGGCGCTGAACGCCCACGCTCACGACATCGGCGGCGCGATGAACCGCACGAAGGCGGGCCGCGGTGCGATCTCGCCGAACCAGCGTTCGAGATTGGGCCGCTTCGGCTTGATGATGCCTTCGACGCCGAGCCAGCGCCGCGCGAAGGCGCCGAGTGCGATGTCGGCGATCGTGAACTGATCGCCCTCGATGAAGCGGCGGCTTGCGAGCTGCTCGTCGACGACCCGCCACGCCGCGCCCGCGGCGTCGGCAGCTTGCTGGATCTGAACCATGTCGCGCTTCTCCGGCGGCGTGCGCACCAGCCCCCAGAACACCGGGCGATCGACCGGCTGTAGCGTCGACAGTGTCCAGTCGAGCCAGCGGTCGACCGCGGCGCGCGCCTTCGGCGCTTGCGGATAGATCGGCGAGCCCTGACCATAGGCCATGCAGAGATAGCGCATCACCGAATTGGATTCCCACAACACATAGTCGCCGTCGACCAGCGTCGGGACGCGGCCGTTCGGATTCATCGCGAGATAGTCGGCCTGATCGTTCTTGCCGAACTGCATGCCGGCATCGATGCGATGATAGGGCAGGTCGAGCTCGGCGAGACACCAGAGCACCTTCTGCACATTGACCGAATTGGCCCGGCCCCAGATCGTCAGTTGCGGCTTGCTGTCCATCACGCGATTCCCGCTGTTGTGCTTTGCGCGCGTTCTTAGCTGAAACGTCCGGGAAAAGCGCGGGGTGAATTGTACCCAGAACAAAAATAAAGGCTCTGCCGCATTGCGGCAGAGCCTCGCTGATACGCACGCGTCAGGATTCGGTCAGCGACCGAACAACAGCCACAGCACGATGATCACCGGAATCGGTACACCCACCAGCCAAAGCAAAATCCCTTTTCCCATCTCATTGCCTCCTCGCATTGGGAATATGCGGAGGCAACGTCGACGGTCGTGCCACGTTCCTAACGATCGCTCCGCGTTTCGCCGATGGCGACACGCGGATAGGAACGCGTGCGTGGGCGCGGTGTTTACCAATGACCGGTGTTGGGCATCGACGCCCACGGCTCGGCCGGCGCCTTCGGGTCGCCCTTTTGCAGGATCTCGATCGAGTGCAGGTCGGGCGAACGCACGAACGCCATGTTGCCGTCGCGCGGCGGACGATTGATGGTGACGCCCATCTTCATCAGCTTCTCGCAGGTCGCGTAGATGTCGTCGACCTCGTAGGCGAGATGGCCGAAATGGCGATCCTCGCCATATTTCTCCTCGTCCCAATTGTAGGTCAGCTCGACCAGCGGTGCGCCGCGGGATTGCGGCAGGGACTTGAGCAGATGGAGGTCTTCCTCGGCGCAGAGAAACACCAGCGTGAAGCGGCCTTTGTCATTGTCGATGCGGCGCACTTCCTTCAGCCCCAGCGCGTCCTGATAGAATTTCATCGCGACATCGAGATTGCGGACGCGCAGCATGGTGTGCAGATAGCGCATTTTCTTATCCTCCTGAGAAACGTTCAGAGATTCTTGTTTGGGCGGGATGGTCGGGGCGAAAATAGCAGCAAATCGGACCAAGGGGCAGCGATAAGGTGCGGGCCTGTCCTGCGGCCGTTCGCGCTTTTCGGCGCTTCATGATCGCGATTGCGTGAAGGCTTGATCGCGCAAAAATCTCATCAAGTCGATGGACGGTGCCGAGCCTGTCTGCGTTGAGCGATATTCCGGATCGCGCCGGCGATGAACCACATGATGAGCGCGCTTTATGCGACGGTTGCGCGGCGCGGATACGAGAAAGCCCCGCCCAGGAAAATTCCGGGACAGGGCTTTCGTGGTCGAGCCTTGGAGGCTGCGCCTCTATCTCATCGATTGCCCATCACGGCCAATCAAGGACGCGCGAGGTTGGACAATCTCTAAAAAGCAAAACCCCGCGAGTGGGCTCGCGAGGTCTGATGCCGGCCGGCCTTGGGGAGATCGTGCCGGCAACCGGACACACAACTGTTCGCCGGGTGGAAGGTTCCTCGGTCCGAAAATAGAAAGCCCCGCAGGCTGGATGCGGGGCTTTCCCAGTTGACGGACTGGGGATCTCTCAGGGCGTGAGCCGTCAACTGTTGGGGACCAAACTTAAGGTTGAATTCACAAAATGCAACAGCGCCGCGTAGACGGAATATCTTCGTCCCACAGCGCTGTGCCTAATGCTGGGCCCTGAAATCCCCAGCGCCGGTAAGTCTTCGCACCGCGCAAAAGGTTCAAACGAAAGACGTCGCGAGAGGAGTTTGCGGGGGGCATTCAAAGCCGACAGGGTGGTGGAGGTCTCAGACCCCGCGCAAATGCACCGGCGCGCGCCGCTACCGCAGCGCCTTGGGGTGTTTGCGCTCTCACACCTTGATGTCGAGAATGGTCTCGACGGCGTCACGATCGGCCTGGTTCTTGGCGGCGAAGACATCCAGCACATCCGCATTGATGATACGCGGCTGCTCCTTCGCCGTCTGATCAAGGACGAGATGCACTCTGGCTTGCGTGACTTCGACAGGTACGGGGTAAACGAGCATGGCTCTCTCCCTCCGGCGGTCGAACCTTGTCAGGGCTTTCTTAATGATTTGTAAGCGCCGGAATCGCGCCTTTTGACCCGAATCGGACCGCTTGTGGGCGTCGGTCCGCTCGCGCGCTGTCCGGGTTGGGGACATACTGTGGGCCTGCGGGACCGGGCGGCGGCACGGATGAAGAACGGGCTCTATTCGATCCATATCCACATGACCGACGGCGTGCGGGGCCGCGACAGCGGCGTCCTGATCCTGCGCAATGGCCTGTTGATCGGTGGCGGCCCGTATTTCTGGTCGATCGGCGCCTATACGGCCGGCGAGGGGACCTGGAAGGGACACCTCAGCACCAACCAGCATTCGCCGTTTTCCGACCCGTTCGCCCGTCCGCTATTCGCCGGGCACGAGGTGACGAGCGGCTTCTCCGGCACTTTCAGCGGCGACCAGGCCGAGGTGTTCGGGACCGTGTTGGTTGGGACCCGCAGCCTGGGCTTCCGGGCAACCCTGAAGCGGCTGGCGGATGCCTGATCGGCGCGAGGCCTGTGGACGAGTGCGCAGCAAGCGCCGAAGCCCGCTCGGCAAATGGACCTGGAGCTGCTGTGGATTTGCTGCGGACAAGCGGGGGATATTCTGTGGACCGGCGGTTCGCGGGTCATCGAGACATCATTACCGAGCCACCGCTAACCCTACCTGGTTAGGTTAAGAGCAGCATCGCGTTGTCACCACCGGCGATTGCGCTAGGGATGGTTGCAGGTGACGCCATGATGCCATCGTTCCACAGCGCGGATCGACCGACCCACCGGCGTGTGATGGTGGTGGGCCTGCTGTTCTGTTCCGCTTTTGTCGTAATCAGCTTCTGGCTCCGGCCGCAGCCTGAGGCCGGCAAGGCGCTCGTCAAGGCGGACCGGCTGGTCCGCACGGCGGGAGAGGCGCGCAAGGCGAATTAGCAAGGCAAACTGACAAGGGAATCTAGCGAGGCAAACCGGGACTGCTGCCGCCGCTCAGTCCGGCAGCTTCCCATTCGGATGCTTGTGATACATCGCGATGCCGATGAAGCCGGCAAAGCCCATCACGTTAAGCAGCAGTTCCATCCACGCCGGCATCGGTGCCAACCTCACTCACCGCCAAGCTAATCTTTGAGGTTGTGTTTTTGTTCCCGGGCTAACCGATGGTAGCTTTGCGCAATCGCATGGCTGTGGAACCGGAACACGCGTTCCAGCTTGGCGCCGCTGCAACCATCCCATCGAGACGACGTTAGCCCTGCGAACCTACGTGAGGAGGTTGCGATGAAAAAGGTATTTGCAGTTTTGGCGACGGTTGCGACGGTTGGCGCAACCATGGTCAGCGCGCCGGCGCAGGCGCGTCATATCGGACCTGGCCTGGCCTTCGGTCTGGCCGCCGGCGCACTGGCCGCGGGCGCGGCGGGCGCGTACTACGGCCCACGCTATTACGGACCCGGCTACGGTTATTATGGCCCCCGCTACGGCTACTACGACGACGGATATGCTTATTATGGCGGTCCGTATTACCGGCACCACTACTATCGCCATTATTGGTAACGGCGACGAGCCCGGAGCACACCGCTCCGGGCTTTCTCAATCGCGCATCATGATGTGATCGCGCGGACCACGCTCGCATCGACCGTCCGGCAAGCGAGCGAGGACGACATCAAGCGCTCTTGCGCTGAAATCGGCTCCAGACATTGCCGAGCGTGTTGTCGTAATATTCCTGGCGATCGCGCTCGAACTTCTGCTGCGTCGCCCGGAAGCTGGCGATGCGTGCGACGATCTCTTCGCGCTCGCGCGCGACGCGCTCTTCCATATCCGTCATTGCCCATCCTCGTCGTGGTGGTCCTATCCCCGCGCGCATTGGCATGGGCGAATTGGGCGTCAATGCGGAGCAGGCCGTGCAGGAATGTGATGATGCTGGGGCGGTGGGCGGCCCGATCGCTCGCGTCACGGTTGAGCTCGCAATCCGTTCGACCGTGCTATAGTCGCGGCGGCCAACCGGATCGTCTTCAGTGATTGCAAAAGACTTGCGCAGCGGCGTCGAGCAGCTCGGCAACATGATTGCCGAGGCGTCATCGATCGTGCCCTTCACCGGGGCGGGCATCTCCACCGAGTGCGGCATACCCGACTTCCGCTCGCCGGGCGGATTGTGGACCCGCAACCGGCCGATCCCGTTCGATGAGTTCGTCGCCAGTCAGGAAGCACGCGACGAGTCATGGCGTCGCCGCTTCGCGATGGAACCGACGTTTGCGGCAGCCAAGCCCGGTCGCGGGCATCGCGCGCTTGCTTCGCTCTACCGGGCGGGCAAGGTTCCCGGCATAATCACGCAAAACATCGACAATCTGCATCAGACGTCGGGCTTCAAGGCCGACGACGTGATCGAATTGCACGGCAACACGACTTACGCGCGCTGCATCGGTTGCGGCAAGGACTACGACCTCTCGTGGGTGAAGCAGCACTTCGACAAGACCGGTGGTGCGCCTGATTGTGCAGACTGCGGCGATCCGGTGAAGACCGCGACGATCTCGTTCGGGCAATCGATGCCCGAGGATGCGATGCGTCGCGCAGCGGAACTCAGCCGGCAATGCGACCTGTTCCTGGCGATCGGGTCATCGCTGGTGGTATGGCCCGCCGCGGGCTTTCCGATGATGGCGAAGGAGAGTGGCGCACGGCTCGTGATCATCAACAACGAGCCGACCGATCAGGACGACATGGCGGATCTGGTGATCCGCCACGATATCGGCGACACGCTTGGTCCTTTCGTAGGCAATTGACGCCTGATTGATTCGCGGCTGTGCAAGCCTGTTCATAGTTCCCGCGGGAATCGTTTTTTAGCTATGCCCGGCAGGCGGGAGTGTTATCTTTTGATTGAGAGATTCGCGCAGCGTCCAGGTGAGTTGTCCAAGTGAGTTGGTCACGGAGAGCAGCGCGTACAGGGTGCGCCGCAACGTCGGCGATCTGCATTTTGATGTGTGGGGTCCGGGGTCATGGGGTCGGACGGATTTGAGTCCAAGAAGCTCGGCGGACCGCCGATGGGCGGAGTTGGGCAAAGTAGGATAGCACAAGGCGAGTATGGCAGTGCGCCGCGCGATCCGGCGTTGGATGCCTTCTCCGGTCTCGGCGACACCGCGGCCAACCTCGTCGAAGTCTCCGGCGTCATCAAATGGTTCGACGCATCGAAGGGATACGGCTTCGTCGTTCCCGACAATGGCTGGCCCGACATCCTGCTGCACGTGACGGTGCTGCGGCGCGACGGCTATCAGACCGCCTATGAGGGCGCGCGTCTCGTCGTCGAATGCGTGCAGCGCGCCAAGGGCTATCAGGCCTTCCGCATCGTCTCGATGGACGAGTCGACCGCGATCCATCCGGCACAGATGCTGCCGCCGCGAACCCATGTCACGGTGACCGCGACCAGCGGGCTCGAGCGCGCACAGGTCAAATGGTTCAACCGGCTGCGCGGCTTCGGCTTCGTGACTTGCGGGGAGGGCACGCCCGACATCTTCGTGCACATGGAGACGCTGCGCCGCTTCGGCATGACCGAGCTGCGCCCCGGCCAGTATGTGCTGGTGCGGTTCGGGCCCGGCTCCAAGGGCATGATGGCCGCCGAGATTCATCCGGAGACCGGCCCCTCGGCGCTGTCGTCGCACTAGAGAATGATCCGGACCCGGAGGGCCGCGTCAGCCCAAAGCGTGAAGCGGTTTTCCGGAAAGATCATGCTCAAGAACTGCCCTCAGCCCGGACGCCCTGACGGAAACGTGAGCCGCCGGCGCGCCTTCAGGGCTCTGGCATTTGCCGCAATCATCGGGTTAGGGTCCGCCGGAAAATCTTCCCCGGTGTGAGTATTTGTCGATGAATTTCGTTCGCATTGTTGGGCGGCTGCGTCCGTCGCTGCTGGCCGCGCTCGTCATCATGATCGGGGCTCTGCTGGCCCCAGCCGCGCAGGCCGCCAGCGTCCAGCCGCTCGAGATCGTCACCAAATCAGGCGTGCACGTCTTCTCGGTCGAAATGGCGACCACCGAGCAGGAGAAGGAAACCGGCCTGATGTACCGGAAGGAGCTCGCGGACGGCAAAGGCATGCTGTTCGACTTCACGCCGGAGCAGGAAGTGTCGATGTGGATGAAGAACACCTACATCTCGCTCGACATGATCTTCATCCGTGCCGACGGGCGAATCCTTCGGATCGCCGAAAACACCGAGCCGATGTCGACCAAGATCATCCCGTCGCGGGGGCTCGCCAAGGGCGTCCTCGAGGTGATTGCCGGGACGGCGCAGAAATACGGCATCCAGCCCGGCGACCGGGTCGGCCATCCGCTGTTCGGCAGTCACTAGCTCTCCGTTACGGTGCGGTTTCCGGACGGAAACCGTTCCCGACTGCCCGGCCGGAAGCCCTGCACCGGCGCCTTGCTGGCGCTGGCTGAAGCGTGTATCCACGGGGCTTCTCGGAAATATCGGGGTATAGCGCAGCCTGGTAGCGCGGCAGTTTTGGGTACTGCAGGTCGTTGGTTCGAATCCAGCTGCCCCGACCATCCCATCCTGAGGCTTCATCGCAATCGTTGACCGCGGCAGGTCGTGGCCCGGTCGCGCGAGAGCGTGCGCGCCCAAGCTTTGATCGAGATGGTCTGGCCTGACGCAACAACGCCGCCCAGACGGAATATCTTCGTCCAGACGGCGCCGTCGAATACTGGGCCCTGAAATCCCCAGTGCCAATGGGTCGTCCGGGCGGGCGATAGGTTCAACCCAGGGACGGTCTCGGGCGCAGTCGTAATGTCGCAGGCCATGTCGCGGCTCGGCGCGGTTGCGGGCAGGTGACCGGAGGGCTTCAACCACCCAGGCGCGGCCTGTGACGCAGCAGCGTGATGGCTGGTTTGGCGCCAGACATGAGTGTTATGTCAGATCAGAAATAACGATCACGCGGGCAAGATTGCCAGTAGCGAGTACAATCCGATCTGAAAGCTCGCCGAGCGCCGTTCGGCGTTGCCGGCCAGCCTGACAAGAACAATCCGCGAGGAGGCACCATGGCGCGCAGACTGATCGATATCTCTGTTCCCCTGCAGAACGATGTTCCGGCCGATCCGCCCGGCAATCATCCAACCATCCAGTATATCAACCACCAGCAGGGGCTGCCGCGCATGCTGCAGTTCTTCGATGGACTGAAGGCGGATGATTTGCCTGACGGGCAGGGCTGGGCTGTCGAGCAGGTCTCGCTCTCCACCCACAACGGCACGCATCTCGATGCGCCCTGGCATTTTCATCCGACCATGAACCGCGGTGAACGGTCCTGGACCATCGACGAGGTGCCGCTGGAATGGTGCTTTCAGCCGGGCGTGAAGCTCGACTTCCGGCATCTGCCTGACGGCTGTGTCGCGACTGCGGGCGATGTCGAAGCCGAGCTGAAGCGCATCGGCCACACGCTGTCGCCGCTCGAGATTGTCGTCGTCAACACCAGCGCCGGTGCGAAATATGGCCAGCCCGATTACGTCAATTCGGGCTGCGGCATGGGCTACGAGGCGACGATGTATCTGCTCGAGCGCGGCGTGCGGCTGACCGGCATCGATGGCTGGAGCTGGGACGCGCCGTTCGTTTTCACCGCGAAGAAATATGCCGAGACCAGGGACGCCAGCCTGATCTGGGAAGGCCACAAGGCCGGCCGGCACATCGGCTACTGCCACATCGAGAAGCTGCACAATCTGGAGCAACTGCCGTCGACCGGGTTTATGGTGTCGTGCTTCCCGGTGAAGATCGAGCGCGCATCGGCGGGGTGGACGAGGGCGGTTGCGATCCTCGACGGCTAGCCGCGATCGGGTTTTCGCTCGATGGGGAACCGGTGGACAGGCTGTTCATTCCGCTAGGTTGTTGCGGCACGGCTACAGCCTAAGGCAGACGAATCTGCTCTGATGCACGTCATAGATGCATTTGGGTGATCGGGCCGGCGGCTCGTCCTCGCGTCCCGATTTTCTGAAGCGTTCTCTCCCGTGACTAGAGCCCCGGCGTCTTCCGGGGCTCTTTCTTGCATGCCGCAGGCGAGCCAAGCGCCAGCGGGTGAATGAAGCCCCAAAAGAAAATCAGGTGCGCCGGAACCGACGCACCTGATTTATGTCTTCAATATCGCTTGTGTCGGCGGTTGTTAGTACCGGCAGACGCGAACACCACGCGGGGTCCACCAGCAGCGCGGACCGACGTAACCGCCGTAGTAGCCATAGCCACGGCCATAATATCCGCGACCATAGCCCCATCCGCGGCCGCGACCCCAGCCATAACCGCGTCCGCGCCATTGCGCTTGCGCGGAAGACGTGGTGGCACCGACCAGGATGGCAGAGGTGCTTGCGACATAGACGAACAACAAAGCGACTGCTGCAAGGCAACGAGTCAGGATATTGTAGCGTTTAGTCATTCTGAAGATCTCCAGTCACTTCCAAACATCAGAACTGATGCTGGCTGTCTCGCTTAGACGCGCTGCACCGCTATCCGGTTCGAGCATGCTAAGACAGTATTTTCACTAAGGTTCTTGCGAGTTTTAACGACACTATTGAGGGCAGCAGGTAAGGTCAAGTTACAGTCCCGCCTGCAATGGATGATGTGGTTGCTACGCTCATCTTGTCGTTCATCCGCCGTTCATTCTGTTCATCTTGCATTGCGCAGATCTGGCGCTGACTTGGCGCCGATTTGATTTGTGCATCGCAGAAGCAGAGATTGCGAACCGCGGAAAATGCCGTCGATAACTTGAAGTCGACACGATCCTGTTCTCTGAGCGTCTCAGTATCCTCCCTGAAGAGTGCCCATGCCGAAACAACACACCTACGTCCTTGGTCTCAACGTCTACGACCATGACGTGAGCGCCTGCCTGCTGCGTGACGGTGCGATCGCCTATGCGATCTCCAAGGAGCGCATCACCCGCGAGAAGCACGCCTCGGGCTTCTACAAGGAAGTCATCGACTACTGCCTGTCGGCCGAGGGCATCACGCTCGACGACGTCGATCTCGTGGTGCGCAACAGCTACATCCTGCCGGTGCCCGAGATGGAGGAGCGGATGCTCCATCAGGACATGCCGGGCTTCCTGCCGATCGCCGAGCGCAACGAGGCAATCAAGCATCCGCTGTTTCGTTCCAAGTCCAACAACGTGGTGTCGATCTCGCATCACCTCGCGCATGCCTACAGCGCGTTCGCGGTGTCGCCGTTCAAGGACGGTGTCGTGATGATCGTCGACGGCGTCGGCAACTATCAGGCCGACGCGATGGAGTCCTATCCGCAGGATGGTGCATCGCCGCTCGCCCGCGAGTCCGAGAGCTATTACAGGTTCGACGATACGAAGCTCGAATGCCTGAAGAAGGTCTTCATGGAGCCGGCGCGCGGGCTCTTGTCGGACGAGTTCTACAACATGCCGGGTCTCGGGGCGCTGTACAGCCGGGTTTCGACCTATGTGTTCGGCGACTGGAACAAGTGCGGCGAGCTGATGGGGCTCGCGCCCTATGGCCGCCGCGAGCAAGTCGGCCATCTCCTCGAGATGAAGGACGGCACGCTGCACGTGCCGTTCTGGGGCGAGGAAAACCGGCAGCCCTTCGTGCTCGACAGTGGCAGCTGGGACAAGAGCCCGACGATGCGGCACTGGGAGGACATCGCCTGGCGGGTGCAGGACGACACCGAGAACGTGCTGCTCGAGCGGGCGCGCTGGCTGCGCGAGACCACCGGCGCGAAGAACCTCTGCATCGCCGGCGGCGTCGCGCTGAACTGCGTCGCGAACGGGCGCATCGCGCGCGAGGCGGGCTTCAAGAATGTCTGGATCCAGCCCGCCGCCGGCGACGACGGCATTGCCATCGGCTGCGCCTATTACGGCTGGCTCAAGATCCTTAAAGCACGGCGCTCGTTCGTGATGGACCACGCCTATGTCGGCCGGCGCTACAGCGATGCCGAGGTCGCGGCCGCGTTGCAAAACTTCCTGGTCCGTATCCAGGTCGACGCCAGGCGCAGCGACAACATCTGCCGCGATACCGCAAAACTGCTCGCCGACCAGCGCGTGATCGGCTGGTTTCAGGACCGTTCCGAATTCGGTCCGCGCGCGCTCGGCAATCGCAGCCTGATCGCCGATCCGCGCAAGGCCGAGATGAAGGACATCCTCAATAGCCGGGTCAAGCACCGCCAGGCCTTCCGCCCGTTCGCGCCGATCGTGCTGGCCGAGCGCATGAAGGAGATCTTCGAGGGCGAGGAGGACTCGCCCTACATGCTGATCGCAAAGCCGGTGCGGCCGGAGTGGCGGGACAAGATCCCGGCGATCGTGCATGTCGACGGCTCGGCACGGGTGCAGAGCGTGCGGGAAGAGACCAACCCGATGCTCTACCGCCTGCTCAGGGAGTTCGAGGCGCTGACCGGCGTGCCGGTCCTGATCAACACCTCGTTCAACGTCAAGGGCGAGCCGATCATCGAGACGCCGCAGGATGCGGTGAGCTGCTTCCTCACGACAGGGATCGACAACCTCGTGATGCACGACACGCTGGTAGCGAAAACCGCCATGCACAAGGTCGTGACGCCCGTGATGACGACATTCGGCGACGTCGCCACCATTGTCTCCTCGACCACGCAGGACGGCAGCCGCGGTGGCAGCTAGAGCGTGGCCCGGAAGGCCACGCTCAGATAGTTCGGGTCAGGCCGCCTTCGCCGGTGCCGCGGGTTTCGGCGCCGGCGGCTTGATCGGCTTGTCCTGCCGCTTCGACCAGGAGATGTAATAGGCCACGATCGTCATGATCGCGATGCCGGAGACGCTGACGAAGATCTGCGCGAACAGCGAGCCCGAGCTCATCGAGAGCTCGAAATGTCCGACAAAGGACAGGAACACGCCGACGCAGAACACCGCGAGCGACTGCTGGCCGCAGACGATCAGCGGATCGAACACCTTCCATTCCAGCGCCGCCCAGTCCTTCGGGATGAAGCGGATCACCAGCACCGTGATCACCACGAAGTGCAGGAAGCGATAGGGCGCGAGGTTGGTCTTGTCGTTCGGGTTGAACGCCGAATACAGCCAGTCCGGGAATTGGGCGCCGAACTCAGGGAAGCGGCCGGCCATGGTCATGATCAGCGCGAAGATCATGTAGGCGATGCAGAACCACAGCGTGTAGCGCGAATTGATGATGTGCATGTTGGCACGCGCGCCGCCCATCGCGCACCACGAGCCGAACACGAACAGCACCTGCCAGGCGAACGGATTGAAGTACCAGGTCCCGGCCGGGTAGGCGGGCAGGTTCCAGCCCATGTGACGCGACACCAGCCAGAGTGCGAGTGAGGCCAGCATGGTCCAGTTCGGCCGCCGCAGCATGAACCACAGCACCGGCGGAAACAGGCCCATCAGCACGATGTAGAGCGGGAGCACGTCGAGATTGACCGGCTTGAACTTCAGGAACAGGCCCTGGCGCAGTGTCTCGGTGGCGTTGTCGACGAGACCGGCGACGTTGAACTCGTTGATGATCTCGGAGTCGCCGAAGCGCAGCGCCAGATAGCTGATCGAGGCGATGTAGATCACGAACAGGATAATGTGGGCGACATAGAGTTGCCAGACCCGCTTGGTCAGCCTGGTGGCGCCGACGATGAAGCCCCGCTCCAGCATCATGCGGGCATAGACAAATGACGCCGTGTAGCCGGAGATGAAGACGAACAGGTCCGCCGCGTCGCTGAAGCCGTAATTCCGCGTCGTGATCCAGTTCACGATATTGTCGGGGATGTGATCGAGGTAGATCGCCCAGTTCGCGATCCCGCGGAACAGGTCGAGCCGGAGGTCACGTCCTTTTTCGGGCAGGCTTGCGTGGATTTCCATGGGGCGCCGCTTCCTCGAGATAATGCTGTCGAGAAGACCGTGCTGTGACAATCTGGCCGCGGGCCCAAGGGACTCCAGAAGCCTCCCCGGGGCCAGATTGTCACAGCGCGGTAGAATGACTATACCGGTCCGGCGAAGGCTACCTCCGAGATCGAGGAATCACCGATCAGTTCGTTGAACGGTGTCTCTATACTATCCCGGCAGTTTCCTTCAAATCGCTTCCAAGTCTACCGCTTCCAAGTCTATCGCTTCCATGTCGCATATCCCACGGGGCCGACCATTCATGACCGCACGCATTTTTAAGCCCGCCAAAAACGCGATGCAATCGGGACGTGCCAAGACGAAAGAGTGGCAACTGGACTACGAGCCGGAGCAGCCGCGCACCGTGGAGCCCTTGATGGGCTGGACCTCGTCGACCGACATGAAGCAGCAGCTCACGCTGCATTTCGACACCAAGGAGGAGGCGACGGCCTATTGCGAGCGCAAGGGCATCGCCTACCAGGTGATCGAGCCGAAGGATTCGGCGTACCGCCAGGTCGCCTATGCCGACAATTTTGCGTTCCGCCGCTGGGAGCCCTGGACGCACTAGGGCGGGCAATCAGCTCGCAGGGCTGGCGGCGAGGGCGCCCGGGATCGGCAGCGGCGCATCCTTTGAGACGCCGAGCACCGGAAAGCTTCGAATCTTACGCACATTGGGCAGGCTGGCGAATTGCAGCAGCTGCTGGCGCATGTCGTCGACGCTGGGTGCGACGCATCTCAGCATGAAATCGGCGTCGCCCGAGATCCGCCAGCATTGCAGGAAGCGCGGCACGGCCGCCACCGCGGCCTCGAATGCCTCGATCGCCACCAGGGTCTGGCTGTCGAGCTGGATCAGGACGAAGGTCGTCACCTCATAGCCCAGCAGCCGCTCGTCGAGCGTGGCGCGGATCGCCTGCACCACGCCGCGGCTGCGCAGGGCGCGTACCCGGCGCAGGCAGGGCGGGGCTGTGATGCCGACTCGCTCGGCGAGCTCGTTGATCCTGATCCGGCCGTCCCTCTGCAATTCGGCCAGGATCCGCAGGTCGATGTCATCGAGCTGTGGGCGCTCGGTCACGGTCGCGAACCCGCCACGGCGGTCTGCGGGCTCTCGCTGCCGCTGCGGCGCTGACCGATCGCGGCCTGCGGCGCGACCCCCGACAGCACCAGCTTCTCGTGCGCTGCGATGATGGCATCCCGGGTCAGGCGGCCGCCGGGACGGTACCAGGTGCAGAGCCCGGTGAGCAGCGAGATGATCGCAAAGGTCGCGACTTGGATGTCGACCACCTCGAACACGCCTTCAGTTACGCCTTCGGTGAGGATCTGCGCCAGCCGCCGTTCATAGGCGCCGCGCAGCGCCACCACGGCGTCGTAGTTCTTCGCTTCGAGGCTGCGCAGTTCGGAATTAGCGATGAAGACCTCGCGCTTGCGGGTCATGTGATAGCTGACGTGGAAGGCCACGAAGGCGCGCAGCTTCTCGACCGGATCGGCCTTGCCCTCGAGTGCGAGATCAAGCTCGCGCAGCAAATCGTTGATATGGTCCTGCACCAGATCGAACAGCAGGTCCTGCTTGGTTGAGATATGGTTGTAGAGTGAGCCTGCCTGGATGCCGACTTCGGCGGCGAGCTGACGCAGGCTCATGGCCTCGTAGCCGCGTTCGAAGATCAGGCGCACGCCGGCCTTGCGGATCGCCTCCAACGTCGTGGGGCCATGTGAGCCGATCGTGCGTGCCATCGGGGCCTCGGAGGGTGTTGGCTTGTCAGGGAGAACCAGGAAACAAGCGAACGACCGTATGTTTATTGCATGAAATCCCAACAGATTCAATGAACTGCGGATTTCATTGCCAAACCATAGCACGGTTGCTTGCGAAGCCAAGAAAAAAACGTATGATCGTTTAATTGCAAGATGAATCTCACGGGAGGGATCATGGCCTCGAACCAGGCGGCAATCTTCAATTTCGACCTTGGCGAGACCGCGGATGCGATCCGCGAAACGGTGCATGATTTCTCGACCAACGAGATCGCGCCGCGCGCCGCCGAGATCGATCGCTCCAATACTTTCCCGCGCGACCTCTGGCCCAAGATCGGCGCGCTTGGCCTGCACGGCATCACGGTCGAGGAGGAGTATGGCGGCTCGGGCCTCGGCTATCTCGAGCACTGCATTGCGGTGGAGGAGATTTCGCGGGCGTCGGCCTCGGTCGGGCTAGCTTACGGCGCCCATTCCAATCTCTGCGTCAACCAGATCCGCCGCAACGGCAACGAGGCGCAGAAGCGCAAATATCTGCCCAAGCTGATCTCCGGCGAGCATGTCGGGTCGCTTGCGATGTCGGAGCCCGGCGCCGGCTCGGACGTGGTGTCGATGAAGACCCGCGCCGAGAAGAAGGGCGACCGCTTCGTGCTCAACGGCAACAAGATGTGGATCACCAATGGCCCGCACGCCGAGACGCTGGTGGTCTACGCCAAGACCGATCCGAACGCCGGTCCGCGCGGCATGACCGCCTTCATCATCGAAAAGGGCATGAAGGGATTTTCGACCGCGCAGAAGCTCGACAAGCTCGGCATGCGCGGCTCCGACACCTGCGAACTGGTGTTCGAGGATTGCGAGGTGCCGGAGGAGAACGTGCTCAATGAAGTCGGCCGCGGCGTCAACGTCTTGATGTCCGGCCTCGACTATGAGCGAGCGGTGCTGGCGGCGGGGCCGATCGGCATCATGCAGGCCTGCATGGACGTCGTGCTGCCCTACGTCCACGAGCGCAAGCAGTTCGGCGAGCCGATCGGCTCGTTCCAGCTGGTGCAGGGCAAGATCGCCGACATGTACACCACGATGAACGCCTCGCGCGCCTATGTCTACGCGGTGGCGAAAGCCTGCGACCGCGGCGAGACCACGCGCGAGGACGCCGCCGGCGCCATTCTCTATGCCGCCGAGAAGGCCACCCAATGCGCGCTGGATGCGATCCAGCTCCTGGGCGGCAACGGCTACATCAACGACTATCCGACCGGCCGCCTGCTGCGCGATGCAAAACTCTACGAGATCGGCGCCGGCACCAGCGAGATCCGCCGCATGCTGATCGGCCGCGAGCTGTTCGCCAAGACGGCGTAGTTTGTTCTCCCTCGCCCCGCTCTTCGCAGGGAGAGGGGCGAGGTGAGGGGCCGTCACCGCGTCGGCGGTGACAGATCAATCCTCCGCTCATCGTCCAACCGTGTCCTCCAACGAAACGTGCAACACCGATGCCGCTTCATTCGACGATCGATCCCACATCCCAGGAATTCGCCCGCAACGCCGACGTGATGCGCAGCCTGGTCGCGGAGCTCCGCGACAAGCTCAAGCAGGTTGCCGGCGGCGGTGGCGAGACATCGCGCAAGCGGCATACCTCGCGTGGAAAGATGCTGGCGCGTGATCGGGTCGATCTCTTGATCGACCCCGGCACCGCGTTCCTCGAGCTGTCGCCGCTGGCCGCCAATGGGCTGTACGGCGGTGACGTACATTCGGCCAGCGTCATCACCGGCGTCGGGCGCATCTCGGGCCGCGAATGCATCATCGTCGCCAATGACGCCACCATCAAGGGCGGCACCTATTACCCGCTGACGGTGAAGAAGCATCTGCGCGCCCAGGACATCGCGCGGCAGAACAATCTGCCCTGCGTCTACATGGTGGACTCCGGCGGCGCTTTCCTGCCGTTGCAGGACGAGATCTTTCCGGACGAGCGGCATTTCGGTCGCATCTTCTACAATCAGGCGCAGATGTCGTCGCAGGGCATCCCGCAGATCGCGATCGTGATGGGTTCGTGCACCGCGGGCGGTGCCTATGTGCCGGCGATGTCCGACGAGAGCATCATCGTGCGCAATCAGGGCACGATCTTCCTCGGCGGTCCGCCGCTGGTGAAGGCCGCGACCGGCGAGGTCGTCACCGCCGAAGAGCTCGGCGGCGCCGATGTCCATTCGCGCCAGTCGGGCGTGACCGATCATTATGCGCAGAACGACGCCCACGCGATCGGGATCGCGCGCCGCATCGTCGGCACGCTGAAGCCGCCGGCGAAGGCACCGCTCAACATGCGCCCCCCGCAGGAGCCGCTGTTTCCCGCCGAGGAAATCTACGGCGTGGTCTCCGCCGACGGCCGCAAGCCGTTTGACGTCCACGACATCATCGCGCGGATCGTCGACGGCTCCGAATTCGACGAGTTCAAGAAGCTCTACGGTACCACGCTGATCTGCGGCTTCGCCCATATCTGGGGGTATCCGGTCGGCATCATCGCCAACAACGGCATCCTGTTCAGCGAAAGCTCGCTGAAGGGCGCGCATTTCATCGAGCTGTGCTGCCAGCGCGGCATTCCCCTGGTGTTCCTGCAGAACATCACCGGCTTCATGGTCGGCAAGAAGTACGAGGCCGGCGGCATCGCCCGCGACGGCGCCAAGCTGGTGACGGCGGTTGCGACCGCCGGGGTGCCGAAATTCACCGTGGTGATCGGCGGCTCCTACGGCGCCGGCAATTACGGTATGTGTGGCCGCGCCTACAGTCCGCGCTTCCTCTGGCTGTGGCCGAACGCGCGCATCTCGGTGATGGGCGGCGAACAGGCCTCGATGGTCCTGAGCCAGGTCAAGCGCGACGGCATCGAGGCCAAGGGCGAGAGCTGGTCGGCGGAGGAGGAAGACAAATTCCGCGAGCCGATCCGAGCGCAATACGAGAAGCAGGGCAATCCTTATTACGCCACCGCGCGGCTCTGGGACGACGGCGTGATCGATCCCGCCGACACCCGCCTGGTGCTCGGGCTCGGCCTCTCGGCCGCCGCCAACGCGCCGATCGAGCCGACGAAATTCGGCCTGTTCAGGATGTGACCCAGGATCTGACCATGGACCGCTCAAAACTCTACCGGCGTTTCCGTACGCTTCTGATCGCCAACCGCGGCGAGATTGCCTGCCGCGTCATCCGCTCGGCGCGTGCCATGGGCCTGCGCACCGTCGCGGTCTATTCCGAGGCCGATCGCGACGCCATGCATGTCGCGCTGGCCGACGAGGCCGTGCTGCTCGGGCCGGCACGGGCGCGCGACAGCTATCTCAACATCGAGCGCGTGATCGCGGCCGCAAAACAGACCGGGGCGGAAGCCGTGCATCCCGGCTACGGCTTCCTGTCCGAAAATGCCGAGTTCGCTCAGGCCTGCCTCGACGCAGGTCTGGTGTTCGTCGGCCCGACCGCCGCGATGATGACCGCGATGGGCTCGAAATCCGGTTCGAAGGCCTTGATGGAGAAGGCCGGCGTGCCGCTGGTGCCGGGCTATCACGGCGAGGCCCAGGACGAGGCGATCTTGGCGGAGGCTGCGACCCGGATCGGCTTCCCGGTGCTGGTCAAGGCATCTGCCGGCGGTGGTGGCCGCGGCATGCGCGTGGTCAATGCGGCGGCAGAACTTGCGGCCGCGATCACCAGCGCCAAGCGCGAGGCCAAGGCGGCATTCGGCGACGACCGCATGCTGATCGAGAAATACGTACAGAACCCGCGCCACATCGAGGTGCAGATCATCGGTGACAGCCATGGCAATCTGCTCTCGCTGTGGGAGCGCGAATGCACGCTGCAGCGCCGCCACCAGAAGGTGATCGAGGAGGCGCCGTCGCCGACCCTGAACGCCGCGCAGCGCGACACGGTCTGCGAAGCCGCGCGAAAAGCGGCCGGGGCGGTCAATTATGTGGGCGCCGGCACCATCGAGTTCGTCTCCGACGGCAAGGACGTGTTCTTCATCGAGATGAACACCCGCCTGCAGGTCGAACATCCCGTCACCGAGCTCATCACCGGCGTCGATCTCGTCGAATGGCAGCTCCGCGTCGCGTTCGGCGAGGCGCTGCCGCTGAAGCAAGACGAGATCAAGCTGAACGGACATGCCATCGAGGCGCGCGTCTACGCGGAAAATCCGCAGAAGAACTTCATGCCCTCGGTCGGCCGCATCAAGACCTGGCGGACGCCGCAGGACAGCGATGGCCTGCGGATCGATGCCGGCTATCGCAGCGGCGACAGCGTCTCTCCGTATTACGACGCGATGCTCGCCAAGGTGATCGCCTGGGCGCCGACGCGTGAGGGGGCGATCGAGAAGCTCAATCGCGGGCTCGAACAGACCGACGTCCGCGGCATCGTCACCAACATCCCGTTCCTGTCGGCACTGGTGACGCATCCGCAGACGCGGGCCAATGCAATCGATACCGGCTTCATCGAACGCGAGTTGAAAGACCTGACGGCCGGTACTGGCGCGGCCGGCGAGTTCGAGCTGTGCGCGGCGGTGGCTGCGATCGTCAACCATGAGCAGAAGGCGGCGCGGAGCGAAGCCAGCTCTCCCTGGCAGGCGTTCGGCTGGATGCCGGTCGGCCGCCGCCAGCGGGTGTTTTCGTTCCGGCAGGGCCACGAACCTGCCCACACCATCACGCTGCACTACGGCAATGGACCGTCGACGCTCTCGATCGGCGGGCGCGAGCTTGGATTTGAGATCTCGTCATCCGGCGATGACGGCTTTGACTTGACGCTCAACGGCCTCAAGTCGCGCGTCGCTTCGGTCATCGAGGGCCACGAACTCTACTTGCGCACCCGCAACGGCCGCTTCGACCTGCATTGGGTCGATCCGTTCGGCGGCGAGAGCGAAGAGCAGGTCGGCGAGGACAAGATCGTGGCACCCTTGCCGGGCACCGTGGTCGCGCTGCTGGCCGAGGAGGGCGCGACCCTGGAGAAGGGCGCGCCGATCCTGACGCTGGAAGTGATGAAGATGGAGCAGACCCTGCGCGCGCCTTACGCAGGCGTGCTGAAGAAGCTCAAATGCAAGGTCGGCGACATCGTCGGCGAGGGCGTCGAGCTTGCCGAAGTCGAGCCTGCGGCCGCGTCATGAGCGATCAGATCCACATCGTCGAGATGGGGCCGCGCGACGGCCTCCAGAACGAGAAGACGCCGGTCAGCGTCGAGGCGCGTATCGCCTTCGTCGAGGCGCTGGTGGCGGCGGGGCTCAACACTGTCGAGGTCGGCGCCTTCGTGTCGCCGAAGGCGATTCCGCAGATGGCAAGCTCCGACCAGGTGCTGCGCGGTGTCAGTCACGTCAGGAACGGCGAATTCCACGTGCTGGTGCCGAACGAGAAGGGCTATGACGCCGCCCGCGCGGCCGGCGCCAAGGTGGTCTCGGTGTTCGCTGCCGCCTCCGAGGGTTTTTCGCGGGCCAACATCAATTGCTCGGTCGCGGAATCGATCGAGCGCTTCAAGCCGGTGCTGGCGCGTGCCAAGGCCGATGGCGTCAAGGTGCGCGGCTATGTCTCCTGCGTGCTGGGTTGTCCGTTCGACGGTGAGATCAAGCCGAAGGCGGTCGCCGACCTCGCCGTGACCCTGTGGGATCTCGGCTGCTACGAAATCTCGCTTGGCGACACCATCGGTGTCGGCACGCCGCTCAGGGCCAGGGAGATGCTGCGTGCGGTCGGCGCCGAGCTTCCGGTTGGTAACCTCGCGATGCACTTCCACGACACCTACGGCCAGGCGCTCGCCAATCTCTATGCCGGCATGGAGGAGGGCGTCCGCGTCATCGATTCCGCCGCCGGCGGTCTCGGCGGCTGCCCCTATGCGCCCGGCGCCACCGGCAACGTCGCGACCGAGGATGTCGTCTACATGCTGGAGGGCATGGGCGTGAAAACCGGGATCGACATGGACAGGTTGCTGGCCACCACGAACGAGGTCGCGGGGTTGCTCGGCCGCCCGCCGGTCAGCCGTGTTGCATCCGCGCTGAACGCGAAGCGGAAGCGCCTCGTAAAATCGTAAATTGTAGGATGGATGGGGGAGTTTGTTCCTCGCGGCTCAAAGAGCGAAGGCGGGGGCCTGTGT
>NZ_VKHP01000164.1 GCF_010811875.1 Bradyrhizobium uaiense | reverse complement strand
CGCGCCTTCGCGCTGCGGCCGTAAATTCCCTTGTAAGCGTCAAAGAGAAACAACTCTGCGACCGATGGAGGCCTGAATTGGATACGACTGGGACAATCACATCATTTTCTTCCACACCGATGACGAGATTCTCGATCGGTGGCGACGTCTACGGAGTGCAGGATGCGAGCACGAGCTACAGCCTGACCAATCCTGACGCACAAACTCTGCGCTTCCAAGTCCAGCAGGGTGATCATGCCTGGTACGATGACTCATCTGTTGATCGCTCCGAGGTGTCAGGCGCGACCAACATTCCCGGCAACACTCCGCTCAACTTGAACTATCAGTTCATGGTGGAGGCGAATGGCCCCAATGGGTCATTTGTGAATACGGCAAGTGGCTGGTTCATCGTCGGACAAATGCACAATGATGATAACGCGAGCGGCGTGGGCACCTCGCCGCCGTTTGCGATCCAGCTTGAGGGCAATCATCTGCAGGTCGTCGCCAGATATGTCCAGCCGGGCCAGGATCCGAGCAACGGGGCCGGCAACGTACAGATGCTCACGCTCTGGACTGACCCCAATCCGATCCAGACGGGCGTGTATAACAACATTCAAATACAGGCCGACGTTTCGAACACTGGTGGCGGTTATTTGAAGGTCTCGATCAACGGGACACAGGTCGTGAACTACAGCGGCCCCCTGGGTTATGGGCAGGCCACCAATTGGGAATACGGAGTCTATCGGTCGACGGCGCCCGAGACCGTCGCGGTCGACTACCGAAACATGACGCTGTTGACGGGGACGGCGGCGACGTCGACTCCGACACAGCCAACCACACCGACGCAGCCGACCACACCCACTACCCCGAACGTCGCGCCGACGGTGACGCAGGCGTCCGCTTCGCCGGGGACCGGAACCGAGCATGTCGGCGATGTCGTCACGCTGACGCTCGGCTTGAGCGAGGCCGTGACCGTCAACGGTACGCCGACGCTGTCGCTCAATGATGGTGCCACCGCCACCTATATTAGCGGCTCCGGGACAAATACGCTCACGTTCCAGACGAAGGTCGCGTCGACCGATACGAGCACCTCGGCACTCGCCATCACCGGCGTCAATCTCGCGAACGGCGCGAGCATCACGGATTCCGGGGGGCTTGCCGCCAATCTCTCGGGCGCGGTGAAGACGTTCTCCGGTCTTCAGATCTCGACCACGCCCACCGTGCCGACGCAGCCAACCACACCGACGACGCCGACAACTCCGTCGACACCGACGGTGACTCAGCCGGTGCTCTCCGTCGCAGACAGTTCGCTCTCGGTGAACGGCAGAGGCGGTCATGTCGACCTGGGGACAACGCTCTCCACGACCGATCCCAACGATAAAGTGAGCCTGAACATCAAAGGGCTGCCGAAATATGAGACGATCACGACCGGCGATGGCACGACATTCAGGGGAGGCGACATCACTCTGAGCTCTGCGCAGGTCGCCAGCGGGTTGACGCTGACATCGTACTACAGAGGCAATGCCCATCCGGTCGCGACTCTTACCCTGACTGCGAGTGCGACCGACCCGGTTACGGGCGCTGTGACGTCGGCGACGCCACAGACCATCACCGTCACGGATCCTCGGCCGGCCGCAAGCTCAGGGAGCACGACAAACCAGGGCCACGGGCTGCACCACCACCACCACCTTGGGTCGGGCAGCAGCACACTGGCAGCGACCGTGCCGCAGACAACTTCTTTGCCGAATTACGATACGGCCAAAGGGTCCCAAGCGAGCCATAGTTTCGCGCTGCTGAACCAGTATCTGGCGGGTGGCTCTGGTCGGGTCGACGGGGGGCAGATCGCGGCAGCCATTTCGAATGGCGCCGCCTGGATGCAGAACTCGTTCCTGACGAAGCCGCACCACTAACGCCCTGCCGCACCCGGGTCCTTTGCGCCCGGGTGCGGCACCGTCAGCTTCCTGGACGCCCGAGCGGCAAAAGTGGTCGGTCAACACCGCGATGGGGATGGTGAAAACCAATCCACAACAGAGGATTGCCGGCTGCTGCCGTTTGACGGAAAATCGCCGCACGGCTTCCGATTCGACACTTCGTTGTGAGCGTAAGGGCGTCTGAGTTTAGGTCGGTTCTCAGGCACAACTTGTGTGTGCATAAATCACAATTCGAAAGTTTTTTCGCCATTTTTGCTCGTTAACCAGCCCGCTCAGCCAGTCGGGGGGGCAATTTTCAAGTATCCCGTAGTGCTGAAACCTCCTCGCGGTTCGGGGCCCTTATGCTTTGATGATTGCTTGCGCCGTTTTGGCGCGAGCAGGCGTGTGTCGCCTATCCCCGGATAAGCGACATTGGAATTCCATGTGCATGAAAAGGAACAACAACGCGGCCGCTTAGCCGCGAGGAGTAGAGTAAGGAAATGGCGATCCAGAACGGAAATGCCCACGTACCGCCAGATCTGGGGTTTCGAGCGCTGGCTCTGTTCCTGCGCCTTCATGGCGTGAACACTGAACCCGATCAACTCCGCGATCGCTGCGGAGATGAGGGGATAGGCATCCGCGCAATGCTTCGTTGCGCGCACGAATTCGGGGTCAAAGTCCGTGCGACGACAATGGATTGGCCGCGGCTGGCGGGCATCCAGCTGCCTGGAATCGCTTCGCTGCGTGACGGCGGATTTTTGCTTCTGGGAAAAATCGAGGACCAGGTGGCGCTTGTGCTGCACCCGACCTCGTCGCATCCGCGGCGGATGACGCGTGCGGAATTTGAAGCGATCTGGGACGGTGGCTTGATCACGCCCGGCTCACAGAACATCACGCACGGCGCACTCCATGCGCTCGCCGACGTCCGCGCTCGAGCAGTTGGCCTGGGTGCCGGCCTGATGCGCCACGCCGGTGGTCTCCTGGTGCTTGTGCGCGACGGCTTGACAAAGACCCGCGATGCCTTGCTGACGAAGGTACCCGGCATCCTGAAGCGGACGCGTCATGGCGCTTCCGGTGATGTTGCGGACGAGGCCGCGGATACCGGATACCCGGCTGAGGGCGCCGGCCCTGAAGACTTCGACGAGTCCGGGCTCATTGCGCTCGCGATCTTGCTGCGTTGCCATGGAATTGCTGCCGACCCGGCCCAAATCCACCACCGGGTGGGCGCGGCGCGCGTCGGCGTCACGGAAATCCTGCGCTGCGCCAAGGAGTTCGGGCTCAAAGCAAGGGTGCAACGGACGAGTTGGGACAGACTTGCGGTCACGCCGCTGCCGGGAATTGCACTGCTGCGCGACGGCAGCTTCCTGATCCTCGGCAAGCTCATCGACGGCAAGCTTCTCGTTCAGCGCCCGCTGTCTCCGCGCCCCGAAACACTTACCCAGGCCCAGCTTGAGGCGATCTGGGATGGTGGCCTCATCCTCATGGCGCGGCGGGCCAGCCTGACCGATCTCGCGCGACGCTTCGATATCGCCTGGTTCGTCGGCGCCATGCAGAAGTATCGCCGCCTGCTCAGCGAGGTGCTGGCGGCGTCGTTCTTCCTTCAGATCTTCGCCGTCGTCTCACCGCTGTTCTTCCAGGTGGTGATCGACAAGGTGCTGGTGCATCGAAGCATGAGCACGCTCGACGTTCTGGTCATCGGTCTTGTCGTGCTGACTGTGTTCGAAGCCGTTCTCGAGACGCTGCGCGTCTATCTGTTCGCGCATACGACAAACCGTATCGATGTCGAGCTAGGTGCCAGGCTGTTTCGCCACCTGATGGCGCTCCCGATCGCCTATTTCCAGACGCGCCGCGTCGGGGATTCCGTAGCTCGCGTCCGGGAGCTGGAGAATATCCGCCAGTTCCTGACGAGTTCGGCGCTGACGCTGGTCATCGACCTGCTGTTCACGGTCGTGTTCCTTGTGGTGATGTTCTATTACTCGACGACCTTGACCTGGATCGTGCTCGCATCCTTCCCGTTCTACATCGGGATATCGGCAGGAGCAGCTCCGCTGTTCCGCGCGCGCCTCGATGAGAAGTTCAATCGCGGCTCCGAGAATCAGGCCTTCCTGGTTGAAAGCGTCACCGGCGTCGAGACCTTGAAGGCCATGGCGGTCGAGCCACAGATGCAGCGCCGCTGGGAGGAGCAGCTCGCCGGCTATGTAGCCGCCAGCTTCCGCGTGCTCAGCCTGAACAACACGGCGAGCCAGGCAGTCCAGATGATCAACAAGCTGGTCATCGCCGCGACCCTTTACTTCGGCGCGCGGCTGGTCATTGGTGGGGAGCTGACGGTTGGCGAACTCGTCGCGTTCAACATGCTGGCTGCGCGCGTCAGCACGCCTGTGTTGCGGCTTGCGCAGGTCTGGCAGGACTTCCACCAGGCCCGTCTGTCGATCGATCGTCTCGGCGACATCCTCAACACCATTCCGGAGCCGAGCTTCACTCCGTCCCGCGCTGCTTTGCCGCCGATCCGCGGCCAAGTGAGGTTCGAGCACGCGACTTTCCGCTATCGCATTGATGGCCCCGAGGTGCTTCACGACGTGTCGTTCAACATCGAGCCGGGCCAAGTCATCGGTATCGTTGGCTCGTCGGGGTCGGGCAAGAGCACCATCACCAAGCTGATCCAGCGTCTCTACGTTCCGGAGAGCGGACGCGTACTGGTCGATGGCGTCGACCTCGCAATGGTCGACCTGAGCTGGCTACGGCGCCAGATCGGCGTGGTGCTGCAGGAAAACGTGCTGTTCAACTGCACGATCCGGGATAACATCGCGCTGACCGATCCGACCATGTCGATGGAGCGTGTCATCGAAGCGGCCATGCTGGCCGGGGCACACGACTTCATCCTGGAACTGCCCGAGGGTTACGACACCGTCGTGGGCGAGCGCGGTAGCAGCCTGTCCGGCGGACAACGCCAGCGTATCGCAATCGCGCGCGCGCTGATCACCGACCCGCGCATCCTGATTTTCGACGAGGCGACCAGCGCGCTGGACTACGAAAGTGAGCGCGCGATCCAGCAGAACATGAGGCGGATTTCCGCCGGACGGACCGTGATCGTGATCGCTCACCGGTTATCGACCGTACGGAATGCCAACCGGCTCATCACGCTCGAGCATGGCCGCATCGTCGAGGACGGCAGCCATGATGAGCTGATCCAGACCAACGGGCGTTACGCGAACCTTCATTACCTGCAGGCCGGTATCCATGACATCCGCTAGTCGCAACATCGTCCCGTTTCCGAGACGCGAACTTCGGCGCCGGGAACACGAACTCGCATTTCTGCCGGCGGCGCTCGAAATCGCCGAGTCGCCGCCGTCACCGATCGGGCGTGCGATCGGAGCGAGCATCATCGCAATGTTCTGCATCGCGCTGTTGTGGGCGACGCTCGGCAGTGTCGATATCGTCGCCACGGCGACCGGCAAGATCGTGCCCGGCGGCCGCACCAAGCTGATCCAGCCGTTCGAGACGGGTGTCGTCCGCGCCATCAAGGTCCGCGACGGCCAGAGCGTGAAGGCCGGGGACGTTCTGATCGAGCTCGACCCGACGATGACCGAAGCCGACCAGGAGCGCCAGAAGAGCGATCTGCTGGCGGCCGAACTCGACGCAGCGCGATTGCGGGCGGCGCTCGCACCCGATCCGCTCGCGGCCTTCCGTGCGCCGCAGAACGCCAGCGCCGCCGAGATCGAGATGCATCGCCAGTTCCTGATTAGCGAGCGCGCCGAGCAAAATGCCAAGCTTTCCGAAATCGAGCGGCAGCAGGGGCAGAAGGAGGCGGAACGAGAGACGACATCGGCGAGCGTTGCCAAGCTGGAAGCGACCATTCCCGTGCTGCAGGAGAGGGTCGATATCCGCAAGGGCCTCGTCGAAAAGGCACTGGCTTCGAAGGTCGTCTATCTATCCGAGTATCAGGAGTTGGTCGCCATGCAGCAGGATCTTGTGCTGCAGAAGAGCCGGCTGCGCGAAGCCGATGCGGCGATCGCGCTCCTGAAGGAAACAAAGGAAAAGGCTGCCGCCGAGTATCGCCGCGCGACCTATGACGCACTTGCGAAGGCCGAGCAGAAGGCTGCCAGTGCGGCGCAGGAGGTCGTCAAGGCGGATCGGCGCACGAAGCTCCAGCGTCTGACCGCGCCAGTCGATGGGGTCGTGCAGCAGCTTGCCGTTCATACGGTGGGCGGCGTTGTGACGCCAGCTCAGGCGCTCGCGGTGGTGGTCCCGAGCGAGAGCCAGCTCGAGATCGAGGCCATGCTCTCCAACCGCGATATCGGATTCGTCCATCCGGGGCAGGCGGCGGAGATCAAGATCGATACTTTCAACTTCACGCGCTACGGACTGCTTCACGGCGACGTGCTCAGCGTATCGACGGATGCCATCACGCGCGACAGGACGCAGGGGGCGAATGACCGCTCATCGGGCGCCACGATGAGCAGTAGCGAGCCGAAAGGTCAGGAGCTGGAATATGCCGCGCGCGTGTCGCTCGACCAGACCCACATGCAAGTGGAGGACAAGCTCGTCAAGCTCGGCCCGGGCATGGCGGTGACGGTCGAGATCAAGACGGGTACGCGCAGGATCATCAGCTACCTGCTTTCGCCGCTGGCGCGATACAAGCAGGAAGCCCTGCGGGAACGGTAAGCAGCCGTCCTGCCTAGGCTAATCCTTGTGGCGCCGGGCCAGGCCGGGCGCCACGCAGACCCGCGCTGCGGATGTTGGAACGGCCCGGATCGACGGTGACGCGACCCGGGCCGGCGCATCGCCACCGAGCTGTGGCAAGGCCCTAAGGCAACGGCTTTGCGGTCGTCGTTGAACGACTCGACGACCAGGCGTTCTCGCCTGCGGGCAATCGAGCCACGGCCTCATCCACTATCCCGCAGATCACTGGATCCGTTTGGGCACCCCGTGACAATGGGCATGGCGCGAGGTATCCGCCGCGGGACAACCTCTACGCCAAACCAGAGCCGGCGTGCTCCGGGGCATCCGTCAGCATCGTCCGCCGTAGAGCCGATCTCGCTGCTCTGAGGGCGCAAAACACGGCGCTCTGCCTCCAGACAGCCTCTCAACGCATTTTGGTTACTTCGGATTGTCCGCTGTTCAGCTAGCGAATTCGATGCCACTGTCGGGTATTTCAGTTCAAGGCAAGTGCTGATTGTAGTGAGACAGGTCAGCCGGGCATTCGGAGGGGCTAATCACCTTGTGCGGCTTCGTCGGCATATTCGAATTCACGGAATCGTTTGAAGCGGCGCGCAGCCGGGCGCTGGAGATGGCAAAGACGGTTCGTCACCGTGGGCCGGACTGGAGTGGCATTTATGCCAGCGAACGCGCGATGCTGGCTCACGAACGCCTTTCCATTGTCGACGTGGAGCACGGAGCCCAGCCCCTTCTCGACGTCGCCGCGGGCCGGGCGTTGGCTGTCAACGGGGAGATCTACAATCATGTTGCTCTGCGCGACGCACTGAAGCGGCCGCACGCTTGGAAAACGAAATCAGACTGCGAGATCATCCTGTATCTCTACGACGAGTACGGACCAGCTCTGTGCAAGATGCTGAGCGGGATTTTTTCGTTTGCCCTTTTCGACGAACGTACCGGCGAGTTTTTCGTCGCCCGAGACCACATCGGCATCGTGCCGCTTTATATCGGATGGAGTGGGGACGGCGTGACATATGTCGCAAGCGAAATGAAGGCTCTCGATCGGGTGTGCGAGACGATTCAGGAGTTTCCGCCCGGACATTACTATAGCGGCAAAGGCCGTGAATTCGTCAGATGGTATGATCCGGATTGGGCGCATGCATTTCCGACCAAAAAGGCGTCGTTGCACGACCTCCGGACTTCACTCGAAACCGCAGTCATACAGCAAATGATGTGCGACGTACCTTACGGGGTACTCATTTCTGGTGGGCTCGACTCCTCGCTCATCGCAGCGCTCGCAGCACGGCACCGCTTCAAGCGGATCGAGTCTGGGGAGACTGAGGAGGCTTGGTGGCCAAGACTACACTCGTTCTCCGTGGGTTTGGAAAACTCACCCGACATGAAGTATGCGCGAAAGGTGGCGGCTCACATCGGCACGGTCCATCATGAAGTTGTATTCACCGTGCAGGATGGGTTGGACGCGTTGCCCGACGTGATCCGGCATCTGGAAACATTCGACGTGACCACCATTCGTGCCGGCACGCCGATGTACCTTATGGCGCGTAAGATCAAGGCAATGGGCATCAAGATGGTGCTGTCCGGAGAAGGCGCTGACGAGGTATTCGGCGGCTATCTCTACTTCCACATGGCCCCGTCAGCAGAAGAATTCCACGAGGAAACTGTCCGAAAGCTCTTTGCGCTGAGCAGATACGATTGCTGTCGCGCGAACAAGGCAACCGCTGCTTGGGGGGTGGAAGCCCGTGTACCGTTCCTGGACAAGGAATTCCTAGATTACGCGATGTCGATAAACCCGGCCGAGAAAATGTGCCCCGGTGCGAAGATCGAAAAGGGCATATTGAGGGAAGCTTTCACCGACCTGTTGCCCCAGGAGATCTTGTGGCGTCAAAAGGAACAGTTTTCAGACGGAGTGGGGTACAGCTGGATCGAGTGCTTGAGGAATCATGCCGAAGGCAAAGTCTCGGATCAGATGTTCGCAGAGGCGGATAAGCGCTTTCCGAAGCAGACGCCGACCTCGAAGGAAGGATATTTCTATCGGACCATCTTTGACAGCATTTTCAAGAATCCGACGGCCTGCCTAACCGTCCCCGTCGGTCCCTCGATCGCGTGTTCGACGCCGACCGCGTTTCTCTGGTCCCAGCAGTTTGCGAGCATGGATGATCCATCTGGAAGGGCAGTGAAGGGCGTGCACATTGAGGCCATGGATGACACGTGAGCAGTTGGCAGCTCCGGCCGCGACGCCGCCGCCCGGGCCAGCAGTCTGCTGCGGACCAGATTGAGGAGATCGCTGCCAGTATCTCAACTTGCAGTGGCTGACCCGAACAGCCGCAGCTTCTTTTTTGGAAGGTTCGTAACGATCGTTCGTAGCGTCCGTTTTGCGTCACGGAGCTTCGCCTCGATGTGGCGTTCTGGACCGTCTCTGCCTATTGCGATCCACTTCATGGCATACTCGCTGTTTGCCAGATGGGCCTTGTGCCCGGCGACACCAGCCAGGAAGTCGTAGCCGCGTTCCCCGCGCGAGATGCTCTCCTCGATAGCCAGCACATGGCTTACGAGTCCGGGCTTGAGCCGGCCATCGCTCTCATAGAGAAAGCCGCTTTGATAGTTCAGGACGCGGCCGTCATGCACGAAATTGTACACAACCCCGATCGTCTGGTCGCCGACCAACGTCCGTGAGATGCGGACCGCTCCCGTGGGTACTCCGCGCGCGATGAGCTCCTCGTGGAACGGACGGAAGCCCGGATTGGCGAAAGCCCCTTTGCGTCCCCATCGCGACCGATGAAAGTCGCTCAACAGATCGAACGCGGCCAGGGCTTCGGTCGTCGTTTCCATGATCCGGAGTTCAAGGGGGCCTCGTTCGGCGTACAACCTCATGGCACGGCTCACGGCCTGGCGAGTGCTGCGGCCAAGTGTGGCGCGATAATCCTTCTTTTGCTGACGGACTTTCGCGAAATCTACCCACAAGGCCGTATCGGCCTGTTTCACCTCGCTAACGAGCCCAGCCCTGCCCGCGGCGCCGCAAGCGGCCAGTTCGACGTCTGCATCAATTCCGGAAAGCACCAGCTGGTCCGAGCGGCGCAAGTGGGACGTCAGCGCGTCGAGTCCTGCCGGGATAATGGTGTCCGGTTGCTCTGCAAGAATGCTATTGCACTCGATGAACAACCGGTCGAAACGGGTATTTCCCGATTCATTGAGCAGCCAACGTGCCCGCGCATGCGGCCCAAGACTCCAGGCTCTCCGCCGGCCAATAATCGCCAACCCGACGATCTTGCCTGACGACCGTGCTACGAGGACGTGCGGTTCGGTGCCATCCGGAATATGCCGTAGCCAAGTGCCGATCCAGAGCCAGGACAAAAAGAACGAGTGAGTGGCTCGAGCTTCGAGCTCCTTCCACGCGGCCTCAAGCCAGGCAACGCTCTTCAAGGCCTCCAGACTGACATCGGTGACGGCATTGGGCATGCTCATTCTTGTTCAACGCCAGATGACCGCAAGCGCGCTTTGATGAGAGAACTAGGATCCTGCCGCAATGATCGCGCACAATCCCATGATCGGGCAGGCCTGGTCACACACGTATCCTTCTGGCGGCCACGCCATTGGGCGTCTGTGACCGTCGCCTCGGCCGGGCGGATGGCGGTACTATATCTGGAATTCGACCTCAGTGCGGACCCTTTCTGGTTACCCACTCCTGCGACTTGTGCCTACGGCGCGACTGTGCCGAGGGGGCTGTGATCGGCCACCTTTCGGCTGGTGCGATACGCTTTGGCAGCTATCGCGCTTCGAGCGCGCCATTTCCGCAATCGTGAGATAGATCGACTACGACGGTCGAGATAGAGCCTGAGCGGAAGCTAGGAACGCTCCGAGTTGCTCCACCAAATCTGCCGCGATCGACTTGTCGACCATAAGAATTGTGGTGCCCGGTGTTTTGTCGGACGACCAAGCGCCCTGAGCGGAGATCGCAGCATGATCGGAGCGCACCTTCACAAGCACGCGAGTTCTTTCTACGTTGAGACGCTCGCCGACGAGATTAGTCCCCTCCACAGAGCCGCCGGCAGTTTGCCGGCCAACGGCGACGGGCGAAATCTCCAATATCGCCTGGGCCAACCAGATCGCATGCTTGTAGGGAATCGTCCAAATTGCTGAGCCATCATCGGCGTCAACATCAACTCTAAATGCCAGTCCGTCATCGGAGCTCTCAATCCCGAGAAAACCCCTGATGGTTTGCCGCTCAAGTGTGCCGTCTCGATTGGTCAACGCGGGCCTCAATTTTGCTTTCGCGATGGTGAGCGTTGCTATTCCGAATTCAACCTGTTTTCGAGTGAGCCGATCGCTCCGCAATTGGGCGGGACCGTCGCTCCCTAGGCCGGAGCGGCGATCCCTTATCGCACGATGTGTCTGGTCGGTGTGTCGTTGTCCGCCAATCCGCACGACTGGGGACATGGTAGATCGGCAAATGCCTGCGACAAATTGCCATTCTGAACTAGTCCGAACTAAGAGATCCAACAGCACGCCGCCTTTTGGGGCAAAGGTATTAGCGCGCTGCAACAATCGCAGAGGTGACGAAGTTCAAGAGCGACCTAACGTCATTGGTCGAGGTTTACCGCTACAACCTCCGAAGCGCCCTAGCCCAGCTCTCCCTGAGCTGGGCTCGCCGAGCGACGGACGTCGCTGCCGGGTCCACCGTGAGCACTTCTGACCTTGGCGACGCCACTGTGGATCCAGTCGTCGTCTGGCCACGGCAATGAAGAGGCCGCCGAGTGATGCGACCTCACATTCCCGCGCAAGAGCCGCCTTCAACCACCCCAGCACGCCGGCTGAAATACGGACCGCGCGCCGGTCGGTGCTGTCCAAGTAAGGCCACTCGCAGGAGCGGATTGGGCCATTGGCGCACCATCATTGGAACAACAATACCCCGTGTAACTCCGACGGGGTGAGTTCAGGCCCTAAGCCTTTACCCCGGTAACGGCCCCGGTCTATCGCCCAGATCGGGGCTGTTTCTATTCGGCGGAGCAGCAGCTGGTAGCCCGCCATCATGAGCGCAACAGTTTCCTGGCGCTGAAGGGCCAGGTGTTCAGTCCCGAGGGAGCCGCATCGCCGGCTTCGAACCGGTCGCGGCACCTCGATCTTTAGTAGAAACGCAATCTTTCTCGCGCAGCATCGTTCAAATTTGCATTGGTTATTGATGGGCTCGGAAATGATTGCTTTTCCCGACAGGCGAAAGTCTGTGCGTAATCCATCGCTGGACAATGGCTTGATCAGGTTCGGTGACTTGTCACTGTGCTGTATCGTCGGCGACATCACAGAGAGCGGCGCGGCGCTGAAGGCAGATGATCCGCCATCACCTCTTCCTGACCAATTCACGCTTATCGTTCCTCCTAGCAAGACTTACGCGTGCAACGTCGTTTGGCGAAAAGGCGCATGGGTTGGTGTCGCGTTTGCTACTGAGTGATACGGCGAACGCGCGAATGGCCGCAGGGCGGCTGCAACCTTATCGGCTGGGCAGGCAAGCCAGTGCGGGTTTGAACAGGCGCCGTCACCTTCTCAACGCGGGTGACGGCGTCTGATAGTTTCAGTTTGCTCGATCGAGGACGTAGGTCATGCAGTCTCGGCGTAGAGTACCGAGCCGAACCAAATGTAGAAGGCCGCCAAATGAGGCGGCCTTACTCTGCAGTCCCGGGATTTGGTTTCCGTCATTCAATTGGGCATCAGCCCCGGCGAAGACCTTCCGCTCAGGTGCGCACTTGTCTCTGCGTATCGGGCGAGCTTTATCAGCGCTTCCTTGGCTGCACAGGGGGCGAGGGCCGCGGCCTCGTTCCGTAGCTCTCTCGCTCGCTCTGCGAGCCGTGCTTCGAGAGTATCCCTCTGAACCACGCGTTGGCGTAATTGTCCCATGCGCTTTCCCTCGTCAGATCCCCACCCGGAGCTTACGATTCCAAGCCTTAACCGCGCGTAAAAGTTCTCCCGAGGACGGTGTTCTGAGACGCCAAGACGGCGCGAAGAGGGCGCCAAATGGGACAAATTGCGAATTGCTTGGCAAAGGGGAGACTTTGCAGAAAGCCCCAAGGGGGAGACGAACGCTGCACGTCCCCGAACCTTTCAAGCCAGCGAAATGTCTTTGTTCTGATCCGACATCTGGCGGTTGAGAGCGTGCTCCCATGACCCGGCGAGTCGTTCCGGGGCGGGATGGTGTGTCGATCGCGCAACGTCTCGATAGTTTCGCGGGGTTTCGGACGTGTTTGGGCTTCACGTCGTTGCCGATTCGTCGTTTAGTCATGACGGACCTTCGGCGGCGATTTTATTTCCAAGACGTTCATTTGAGATCGGGTCCAAGAGGTCGCTGTCCAGCGCCAGCGGCCTCTTCGTTTTGCTTCATTGAATTGCAAGGACCGTCCAATGCCGATCCAGGTGTGGGCCGTTGCTGCTTCGATCGGCTGGACAGCCGTTGTGGGCACGATGCTGCTGTATATGATCTTCGGCCCCGGCTAGCATGCTTAAGTGCTGGCACCGGCCACCGCGGGAAACGCTCGGGCCTTCCGGCTATTCGCAGAATTTTGGCAGTAAACGGCAGGCATGGGCCGCCGCTTCTCATTGTCGCCATGCTAGCTCATTTTTTTTGCCATACTCCTTAACTAACCCAATCAAGGCTAGCAGTCGGGGGGCAATCCCACTGCAACAGAATGTGTTGGCGGTCACCGCGATACATTGGAAATCCGCTCGTGGCGTAAGGCGTTGCGAGCGCGTGGTATGTCGCGCGCCTTCGCGCTGCGGCCGTAAATTCCCTTGTAAGCGTCAAAGAGAAACAACTCTGCGACCGATGGAGGCCTGAATTGGATACGACTGGGACAATCACATCATTTTCTTCCACACCGATGACGAGGTTTTCGATCGGTGGCGACGTCTACGGAGTACAGGACGCGAGCACGAGCTACAGCCTGACCAATCCTGACGCACAAACGCTGCGCTTCCAGGTCCAGCAGGGTGATCATGCCTGGTACGATGACTCATCTGTTGATCGCTCCGAGGTGTCAGGCGCGACCAACATTCCCGGCAACACTCCGCTCAACTTGAACTATCAGTTCATGGTGGAGGCGAATGGCCCCAATGGGTCATTTGTGAATACCGCAAGTGGCTGGTTCATCGTCGGACAAATGCACAATGATGATAACGCGAGCGGCGTGGGCACCTCGCCGCCGTTTGCGATCCAGCTTGAGGGCAATCATCTGCAGGTCGTCGCCAGATATGTCCAGCCGGGCCAGGATCCGAGCAACGGGGCCGGCAACGTACAGATGCTCACGCTCTGGACTGACCCCAATCCGATCCAGACGGGCGTGTATAACAACATTCAAATCCAGGCCGACGTTTCGAACACTGGTGGCGGTTATTTGAAGGTCTCGATCAACGGGACACAGGTCGTGAACTACAGCGGCCCCCTGGGTTATGGGCAGGCCACCAATTGGGAATATGGAGTCTATCGGTCGACGGCGCCCGAGACCGTCGCGGTCGACTACCGAAACATGACGCTGTTGACGGGATCGTCGGCGACTGTCACGTCGCCGACGACTCCGACACAGCCAACCACCACGACCACGGCCACCACCGCAACTGGCAGCCCGGCCACCATTGCCACGCCGGCTGTAGCACAGGACACCACTTCGCCGGCGACCGCGATCGTCGCCCCGGCGGCAGCTGCTACAACGGCCGACCCCAGCGTCCTGAGCGCCATGGGACTAGCGCCGACATCGGCGTCCGGTTGGTCGACGCCAGCGGCCGTCGCGTCGGCTGGAAGCGCGGCAAGCCCGGATTTTTCGCCTTTCGGATTTGGCACCAGTGCGCTGGCCGCCGCGCCGCCGACGACCGATTGGTGGGGAGATCAAGGCACGGCCGCCGCGTCTCAGGCAAGCAGCAGCTTTGCGCTGCTGAACCAGTATCTGGCGGGTGGCTCCGGTCAGGCCAATGGCGGTATGATCGCTGTAGCCATGAGTGGCAGTGCTTGGACACAGAACTCGTTCCTGACCAAGCCTCAGAGCTAAGGGATTGCCGGGCCGCTCGCGATCATCTGCGGCGGGCCGGTCCTCCTACGTGGCACCTCAGGCAAATCGGCCGTTCTTGGCCCAACGGGTTCGCATGTAAGACCCGCTCTCGCGGTATTCGAACTGCCCGTGATCTTTTGCGTACCGCAGTTCAGCTTGTGTCGCCTTGTCCTGATGAAGCATGGCTAGTTGATCTTCTCGATGAAGCGTTCTTCAGTTCTTCGCGAGGCGAAACTGCAGGAGCCTAAGGCGACATCGACGCAAGACATTTGCCGGCGACACGCAGCAAGTGAGGCGCTTTTCCCGGCCGTCCCACCTCGTTGTTCGGCGTTCTTCAGTGTGGATATTTACCAAAATGAGTACCGCATATTAGGTCAGCAAAACTTCCCGAAAGCAGTCAAATCTCGCTGTTAACCTGGAGCATCCCTGGAGAGGACTGTGGATCGGCTGGCTATCATCGCACTGGCAATCGTAATCGCGGGGCTTCTGAGCGGCGGCGTCTATTCGGTATCGAGTTCAGGCCTCAGCACTGCAATAGTCATCAATCGCTTCACCGGCGCAGCGTGGTCGTGCAGCGTCGTTTGCGAAGTCATCGAAACACGTCGGACTTCAAAATGAGGCATTTTGGCTTCGACGCGCGCATGATCCGCGGCGCCGGGCACGCCGACTGATTTCGCTTATGCGGAGAGCTTACCCGTAGGTTGAGGTGCGGATCAGGGCTGAGGCCACCGTCTCGACAGGTCTGGCCAAAATCGCCAAGCTAGGTGTGGCCCGATTCTGAGATGGCGCAGTCGCGCCTACGGCGGTCGCTGGCTCGTTTTTATCACCGGACAGACATTCCCCCCGGAAACGTTGTTTGTGGCCATTGGCTGCGTCCGTAAGGGAGACGATGAGCCAGTTCCTCGACACGACCGACGCCGACGTTTCCTCAAACGACGCCGAACCGTCCTCGGCTTCCAGGAAGAGCCCCGGAAGGGAACGCTCAGCAGGACCAAGCGGGGGCGCCCTGGGGTGCTGCTCGCCCCGAGCGGCATGGACGGCGAGACAGCCGGCCTGCCAGGCCGCACCGCCCTGGAGCAAGGTTAGGGTAGCCCGACCAACTGGCCGAACCGCTGCCTCGGATCATGGCTGGCGGAGGATCGGCGTTTCTTGCAGGGCTGGTTGGAGCGAGCCATCGCCTTCGAGCGCCAGCGACCAGACTCCCGTGGTCGGCACCGAGGGCAGGACGTACGATGACGGCAATGAGAGGTTGATAGGCGGTCTGACAGCGGCAGCTCAAGCACCCGACGACCGCACGCGATGCGACGGGATGACGACTATTCGGGTCCTGCCGTCACTCGCCATCTAGCCGCCGCGATAGCCTTTCGGGTTCTGCATCTGCCAGCGCCAATGATCTGTGCACATCTCAGTGAGTGATCGCTTTGAGGTCCAGCCCAGCAGGTTTTCAGCGAGCGTCGGATCCGCGTAGCAGATTGCGACATCACCGCCCCTGCGTTGGTCAATCACATACGGAACGGGCCGGCCACTCACGGTCTCGAATGTTTTGACCACCTCCAGGACGCTGCTGCCGCTACCCGTTCCGAGATTGATGGTCAAAACGCCGGGCTGTCCCAGCTCGCGCAAGGCGCTCAGATGTCCGGATGCAAGATCGACGACATGAATGAAGTCGCGGATGCCGGTGCCATCCGGAGTATCGTAGTCATTTCCCCAAACGTGCAGTTTCTCACGTCGTCCGATGGCAACTTGCGCCACAAGTGGCAGCAAATTGTTGGGTACGCCGAGCGGGTCTTCTCCGATGAGCCCGCTTTCGTGGGCGCCAACCGGATTGAAATAGCGCAGGATGGCGATCCGCCAACCACTGTCGGACCCATGGAGATCTCTCAGAATCTCTTCGACAAAATACTTTGTGCGGCCATACGGATTTATTGGGCCTACGGGATGCTTCTCGTCCAGCGGCAGGTAGGCGGGCACTCCATAAACCGTTGCGGAGGAACTAAAGACCAGTGTTTTCACATCGGCACGCGACATCGCCGACACCAGCCGCATCGTCCCCACGACGTTGTTTTGGTAGTAAGTCATGGGTTGAGCGCTGGACTCACCGACCGCCTTGAGCCCGGCAAGGTGAATGACCGCGGTCACGCCGTGAGTGCGCAGGATCTCGTAAACCGCATCCTCGTTGCAGATATCGACATGACGGAATACGAGCGATCGCCCGCAGATGGCCTGTACCCGCTCAAGCGAAGCGCGATTGCTGTTGCAAAGATTGTCGACCGCAACGACATCCAGCCCGGCGTCGAGGAGGGCGACCGCGATATGTGACCCGATATAGCCGGCGCCTCCGGTCAACAGGATCATTCTGATTCCATTTCCATTCCGCGTCTGCACGCGCACGATCGCCAGGCATTTGCAGCTGTCCTGGCGACGCCCGCGTCAAGCGTTTGCACCAACACCAGGGCGGCCGGCACCAATGGTGCCGATCGCCACATCGATGGGTGCCACATCCATCGATGTGGCACGAACTTCAGCTCAAGATATCCGGCCGAAAACTTCGCGGTAGGTTGCCGAACCAATTTCGGCTATTTCCGCAGTCGGATCGCTCCCTCGGCCTTCGAACCGATGTCCTTGCGGGCGTGACCGTTGGTCAGAGGCACTTCGAAGTAGTTCACCGCATGGTCGATCGCAGCGAGCGGCGCGGGCCGGCCTGTCCTCGCCATCTTGGGAAGTTCTCTCTTCGGTGGGAGGAGGCGCTCGGTTGCGCTAGCTGCCGGGAGCGCCGTTCCGCTGGATGGCCAAGCTGTAGGTCGATGGTTCAATCCCCAGATCGCCGCCTGTGTTCTGTTCTGAACACGAATCTTGCGGAGGATCGCCTTGATGTGAACCTTCACCGTGGCTTCCGCGATATTGATCTTGCGTGCGATGCACTTGTTGGAATCGCCTTCGATCAGACACTGGAGGATTGAGATTTCTCGCGGCGAAAGCTGCTGCGCAAGCCTACTTTCACCGTCTGCAGTGCCACGACTATCGTCGACGAGTGCAGGGGCACCGTCCGCGTCACGCGTCTCGACATCAAGAGCGGACGTCAAGAAGTCGGTCGGAAATACCGTCCCACCCATCATGACGAGCTCGATGGACTTGATGAACGCATCGCAGTTCATCACGTCGATGAAATAACCGGTGGCACCGGCTCGGATTGCGGCAGTTAACTCGCTCCGTCGATAGTGATCTGCGACGACGGCAATGCGTCCGTCGGCGTGACGGCGCTTGAAACTCTCGATCTGCTCGATTGTAGGGCCGAAATCATCGCCGCTATGAACGATCAGGAAGAGTGCCGGGCAAACCGAAGCACCTTCGACATTGGCCTTGCCAGGCAAACCATCGGCATCGGCCATTGAGGCTAACACTTGAAAATTTTCGGAATTCAGAATTCTGGCGAGACCTTCTTTCCGAAGACTGTTTTCACCACCAAGTACAATAGAAAAAGAATACTGCCGTCTCATGGAACTCTCCTGGACGCTACATCAATATAAAATATGCAACAGGCTCATCGGTTTAGTCCGACTCGTTTCTTGGATGGCTTGCCAAGCCAAAACAGCGACGCATTGAAACTGCTTCGTCAGATTTCGATCGCTTGGACAGAGATCTGGGGCGAAAAAAGCCCTGAGCATGCGTCAAAAGATTTACTAACATTAGATGCTAATCCCCAATATCCATATATGCCGTTGGTTATAGGCGATGTTTGGATGTCGCCCGTAATATTCAGGCCGGAATTCTACGGGTGCGACCTCCGGAGACGAGCTAAATCGCGCTCGCTTTGGGCGATGTCAATGCCGTGCGCTATTTAAGATTGTAACCTTGCGGAATTCGGTCTAGCCGTGATGACAAAATTTTAGTTGAATGCCTCAAATTGAAGTAGCTTAGGAGCGATATTGGGGTGCCGATTTGAACTGGGGGGACTGAGGATTGGCAGAAAATGCATTTCAGTCGTGTGGTCATTGCTAGCAGATATCCCGTCGTTTTGTTGGGTCTGAACTGTCTTCTGGAAGCGGAGCGCGATTTCGGAGTTGCTGCTCGATGCAGCGATAGTGCGAGTTGCTTAAATGCAATTCGCGCTCTCGTGCCCGATATCGCCATTTTGGACATATCGATGCCTGACATTTTTGGGCAGGCATTGCTCAATATCGCAAATTCCCGGGCTCCTGCTGTTCGGCTCGTGTTCCTCGCAACCTCGGTTGAGGATCGCGACCTCGCCATGTTGGCAGAAGTGGGGGCCTCTGGTGTTATCCTGGCCGACGAGGAGCCCGAAACTCTTCTCCAGACATTGCGGCAAGTCGCGGACGGCCACAGGATGCTGCCCGCGCCCTCGAGCGAGGTCGCTATCTCTCCTGGGCAGTCCGCGATCGCGGAGAAGCATCTTTCCGTACTGACGGACCGGGAGCGTCAGATCATGCGTCTGGTATCGGAGGGATTGTCAAACAAGGAGATTGGCCGTCGTTTGAAGGTAACTGACGGCACGATCAAGGTTCATCTGAACCACATCTTTCGCAAGCTGGAGATCGGCAACAGGACGGCTCTTGCTACGCTCGCGGTCTCATATGCAGGGCAAAGCAGCTTGCCTTCCGATTAGCACGCAAGCTTTTTGACCCAATACGATATCAACCGACCTGGCGCTCGGCTGCGCCGGGGATTGTATGAGTCTTTGCGCAGCGACTAGCCCAAGACAGACATTCATCGAGACAGCGCGCGAACCCGTCAGCGCGTCAGTTAGGCAGGACGCCAATGCGAGCGAACGTCAGGGGCCTCTAGGTCTTTTGATGTAGCCCATCCATACATCTAAATATCCATCAGAGCTCCTTGTTTTCGCGCTTACGTGATTGTTCAATCGAAGAAATCCGCGTGAACGGGAGCTGCCGCTCCAGAAGGAATGCTCCGGCGCGCACGAGCGCTCCTGCGATCGGAATCCACGTATGACGCTTGACTGGCCTGAACTCGACCTTACCCGACTTTCCGGCGCGGGCGGGGCCGATGGTCGTTGCGCGTTGGCTTCGCGCCAGAAATTTCATGCTGCCTTGGCCAGCTCGGGGCCTGGATTGTTGCAGCCCGCCGAATCCGACGTCAGTCAGACTCTTGTCGCGCCGGCAGCGTCCTTTTCGAGCCTCCTTGATAGAGGAGTTGAGCTGAGGGCCGGGATCATGGTGCCGGTTCTCGAGGATGATTGCCTGGAAGTTCTCGCATGCATGCTCGATCTGAAGCACGATATCATTCGCGGGATGGGTGCCGTCCTCAACGAAGCGGAACGTAGGCGCGCAGCAGGGTTGAAGTTGGGGCGGGACCGCCGCCGCTTCATTGCTTGCCGCGGACAGCTGCGCCGGATCCTCGCTGCCAGGTTGGGAATCTCGCCGTCCGACGTCGAACTGGAATATGGACGGTTGGGCAAACCTCGCCTCTCACACCGAATGCCTTCGCGCGATTTGCGCTTCAGCGTCTCTCGATCCGGAGACGTGGCAGTCATCGCGCTCTCGACCGGGCGAGAGGTCGGAGTGGATATTGAGGCAGTGCTTCCCGTGCCCGAAGCGGACGAGATCGCCGCGCTGTGCTTCTCCGCCTCCGACTACGAATCCTATGCCGCCCTCGGTCCGGACAACCGGCTGGAAGGCTTCTTCCGGCGTTGGACCCGGCTGGAGGCTATCTCCAAGGGCCAGGGATGCGGCCTGGGACACCCCGGCTCTTCGGACGACGAGGATTGGGTTGTCCGAAGTTTCGTACCTCAAACGGGGTATCTCGGGTGCGTGGTCGTTCGGAAATGAATGGTTGTCCGGACTGGAGTATCCGCGATGTAATCATTCACTGAGGATGGCGAGGAGCTTGGCCAACTTGTTGGAAAGCACCGAACTTCAATCGAAACCGCGCCTGTTCGAGATACCTCGCGGTCGCAGTAGGGAGCATGGGAATAGCCTATGCACGCGCGCGTGACGCAGTTTTCGGAGCTGCTTGCAGACCTCGCGGTCAAGGACATCAAGGTCTGGGTCGAGGGCGACCGGCTGCGTTGCAGCGCACCGGCTGGTGCGATGACGACGGAGCTGCGCGATCAATTGCAGGGACGGAAAGGTGAGATCATTGCCTTTCTGAACATGGCTACCGCCGCGGCCACGCAACAGCCCGCGATCATTCCGTTGCAGTCGCGCGGAACACGCACACCAATTTACGCTGTACCGGGGCATGTCGGAGCACCCTTCTCATTCTCGGACCTGTCGAAGCACCTGGGCGGCGATCAACCGTTCTACGCGCTTCAGCCGCCTGGCTTCGACGGGCAGAGCACGCCGATGGACCGCGTCGAAGATATCGCAGAGTATTTCGCTCGCCAGATCATTCAGTATCAGCCGGTCGGTCCGTACATCATCGCCGGATACTGCTCAGGCGGTCCAACAGCCTTCGAACTGGCCAAAATCCTCGCAAAGCGCGGAGCGGACGTTCCGTGCGTCGCCCTCTTTGGTCCTCTTCACCCCAGCACCCATCAGGAATTTCTGCGTCTGCTGTACTTCACTGCCTGGGGGACGATCCGATCGGTCCGGCGATCGGTGGCGAAGTTGCCGACCTTTGGCGCTCGCCTTCGATACTTCGGCAGTCGCCTTCGCGAGCGCGCCTTGATGCCGCTCGTTCGCAAGGAGCCTGTCACGACGGACCCGGTGCTGGCCAGCAGAGCTCTGCTCAAATCCACGGCGATGACGGCATTTCGGCGGTACACCCCGACTCCGTACGCAGGCCGCCTTTGCATATTCCTTCCGAACAAGGCCTGGTTGCGATCGGGCGCGGCACCTCATCGATGGCGGCTCGTGGCGCCCGATGCCGAGTTCTATTTCGGTCCCGATGACTGCGACGAAGTCTCCATGCTGGAAGAGCCTGACGCACCTGCCGTCGCAGAGCTCTATCGCCGGGCAACCCAGAAGCTCGGAGATTGACGTGATTCGATTTTCAAACTTGCCGGATGGGAGCGTATTTCATGAATGAAGTCCGACCTATCGTGGCGGAGAGCGTGGCGCTTCCTCTGCTGCAAGATGTCGATCATCGGGCGCTGGTCGTCGATTACAACGCCACGACGGCGCATTACCCATCGGACAGGACGATCATCGATCTCTTCCACGATCAGGTGATGCTCAGCCCTGACGCTGAAGCGATCCGCTTTGGCGATGCAATGCTGACATACCGGCAGCTCGACGAACGCTCCAACCAGATGGCCGCGCATCTGGGCTCAAAGGGCGTGGGCTCAGGGCGGATCATCGTTGTCTTCATGGAACACTCCATCGAAGTCGTTGTCGCAATCCTGGGTGTTCTCAAGGCTGGCGCAGCTTATGTGCCGATTGATGCGGCGACGCCGAAAGGGCGCATTGCTACGATCCTGAAAGACATTTCCGACGGGACGGGTGGGCAGACGCCGGTGGCGATCACTCAGGCGCGTCTGCGATCCGCCATAGCGCCGGACCTTGCCGACATC
>NZ_VKHP01000163.1 GCF_010811875.1 Bradyrhizobium uaiense | reverse complement strand
CCTTGCGCGTGTAGCCCGGCATCAGGGCGGTGGCGGTGGCGCCCGGGCTGGCGAGCTCGGACGCGAGCGACGTCACCAGCACTTCGAGCGCGGCTTTCGCGGCGGCCGATCCCGGATAGGTGGCGCCACGCTGCCGGTCGATGGCGGCCTGACCTTGATGTGACGGCATGAGCGAGAGCACGCCAGCACAACTGGTTGATGTCGTTGTGCTCGGCGCCGGCATGGTCGGCGTCTCGGCGGGCCTCGCCGCGCGGCAGCGCGGGCTCTCCGTTGTCGTCGTCGACCGCCGCGAGCCGGGCAGCGAAACCTCCTACGGCAATGCCGGCATCATCTCGTCGGGCTCGATCCTGCCGCTGAACACGCCGGCGCTGCTGAAGAACCTGCCGAAATACCTCACCAACACGCATCCGGCGCTGCGCTGGAATCTCCCATGGGCCATCACCAATGCCGGCTGGGTGATCCGTTTCCTCGCCACGGCAACGCCGGCGCAAACAAAACCGCGCGCCGCCGCGCTGCACGGCCTGATCGGAACGTCGCTGACATTGCATCGCGACTGGATCGTGCAGGCGGGCGCCGGCCATCGCATCCGCGAGACCGGCTGGCTGAAAGCCTGGCGCGGCGATGGGCTTGCGACTGCGAAGGCCGAGCATGCGGCGCTTGCCGAGTTCGGTATCAAGAGTGAGGTGCTCGACCGCCAGGCGATCTCCGCGCTCGAGCCGAACATCATTCCTGCCTATAGCGTCGGCCTGCTGCACAGCCAGACGGCATCGGTCGATTCACCGGGCGCGGTGGTCAAGGCCTACGCGCAGCTGCTTGCGAATGGCGGCGGCACGATCAGGCAATCCGAGATCCGGCGGATCGAGCCGGTTGGCGACGGCTGGCGCGTGCAGCTCGCCGACGGCGAGATTGCCGCGCGCCATGTCGTGATCGCGCTCGGACCGTGGTCGGCCGAGCTGCTGCGGCCGCTCGGCTATCGGGTGCCGCTGGCGTTCGAGCGCGGCTATCACCAGCATTTCGTGCCGAACCCGGCACGCAAATTGCTGCGGCCGATCCATGATGCGGAGGGCAGCTTCCTGATGACGCCGATGGAGCAGGGCATTCGCGTCACCAGCGGCGTCGAGCTGACCGCGCGCGACGCGCCGTCGAATTTTGCGCAGCTCGAGGCCGTGGTGCCGATGGCGCGCAGCGTGGCCGAATTCGGCGACGCGGTCGGTGAGCGCTGGCGCGGCGCGCGGCCGACGTTGCCGGACAGCCTGCCGATGATCGGGCAGGCGCCACGGCATCGCGGGCTCTGGCTTGCCTTCGGCAACCAGCATATCGGCTTCACCACCGGTCCGGGAACAGGTGCCGCGATCGCCGCGATGATCGCAGGCGCTGCGCCACCATTCGCGGTGAAGGCGTTTTCGCCGGACCGGTATATCGCGTGACACGCGCAAGGCTGCCTGCGATGCTGGGGGATCAAGCGGGCAACCGAGGGGCAGGATGAACTACGTCTGGGATTTCGGGATCCTCGCCAAGTACAGCCATCTGTTCTGGCTCGGGCTCGGCTGGACCATGGCCTACACGATCGGCACCATCATTCTCGGCACGCTGATCGGCCTGATCGTCGGCATGCTGCGGCTGCGCCGCATTCCCGTGATCGACTGGCCCCTGATCGCCTATATCGAAACCTTCCGCTGCACGCCGCTGCTGGTGCAGATCATCTGGTTCTACTACGCATTTCCGGTCGTGATCGGCGTCAACATCCCAGCGCATGTCGCAGCGGTCAGCGTGCTCTCGCTCTATGGCGGCGCGTTCTATGCCGAGATCGTGCGTGGCAGCATTGAAAGCGTGCCGGTCGGGCAGTGGGATGCCGCGAAGGCGCTCGGTTTCCGCGGCTGGCGCCTGATGCGGCTCGTGATCCTGCCGCAGGCGCTGAAGCCGATGATGGCGCCCTATGTCAACCAGTCGGTGACGCAGCTGAAGAACACCTCGCTGGTCTCGATCATCGCGGTGCCGGATCTCGTCTACAACGCAACGCTGATCAACGCCGACACCTACCGCCCGCTCGAGGTCTACACCATCGTGGCGCTGATCTATTTCGCAATCCTGTTCCCGTCGACGCTGGTGGCAAGACGGCTGGAGCGCGGGCTGACCTACGACAAGGTGTGATTTCTCTTCTCCCTCGCCCCGCTCTTGCGGGGAGAGGGTCGGGGTGAGGGGCTTCTATCCGGTGAGCAGTTCGCCGTTTGTTGAGCAGTGTGCCTCGCCCCTCACCCGGATCGCATCTGCGATGCGACATAGCCGAAGCCCGGCTTCGGCGTTCTTGAGAGACGGCCGCCATAGGCGGTCTGCGCCTCTCCCCCGCAAAGAGCGGGGAGAGGTGAAGAGGACTCGTTCCTCAAATATTCAACTCCACCGGCACATCCTCGGCCTTGACGCCGGCAAGCCCCAGGCCCTTGACGAACCATTCACGCATCTGGCCGATGCCGCGGTTGTAGTCGATCCACACCGACAGGAAATCGCGCCAGCGCTTGTCCTGTTCGCGCCGCACCGCCGTGCCGCTCGCGATCGTCACCGAGGGCGAAGCCAGGATCTTGTAGGTGCCGAGGTTCGGGTTCTTGGCGATCGCGGTCAGCCCAAGCACCAGCGCATTGACCACGCAATCGACGCGGCCCGACGACATTTCCAGCATCACCTCGTCGCGTGACTTCAGCGACTTGATGGTGGCATTCGGCGCAAAGCGCCGGGCCACCGCCTCGTTGGCCGAGCCGACGTCGACCGCGATCTTGACCTCGGGCTTGTTGATGTCGGCCCAGGTCTTGGCTTCCAGCCCCTTCTTGAGCATCGCGCCGAACGGATGCGGGAACACCAGATTGGTGAAATCCACTACCAGCGCGCGCTGCGGCGTCGGGTTGAGCGCGAAGCCGAGGTCGATCTTGTTGGCCTGCAAATCGAGGATCGAATTGCCATAGGTCGATTCGACATATTCCAGCTTGACGTCGAGCAGCTTGGCCAGATCGTTGGCCATCTCGATCGAGAAGCCGGACCAGGTGCCGGTGGCGAGATCCTTGTTGAAATAGGGCAGCTCGCCCGGCAGCACGGCGATGCGCAGCACCTTGTTGGCGCGGATGCGATCCAGCGTGTTGTCGGCTTGCGTCTGCGCCGCGGCCGGGGTGGCCATGGCGGCCGCGAGCGCAGCCCCGCTGCCGATCCCGAGCGCATAGCGCAGTGCGTCGCGGCGATCTTCGGAAATTTTGATGTCGTCGGATTGAGTCAAGCGGGCCTCCCTGCACCAGATGGGGAAGCCTAGCGTCGGTATCCGGTGCCAGCAAGTGCGCGCGCCTGCGCCATTGGTAGGCGTGGCGAAGAGGGGATGCCCATCTCTTCACCTCGCTCTGCTTGCGGCCTCCGCAGGGGCGCACTGCCAAAATATCGAAAACAACCCCATGCAAAGTAGCCCGCGGCGTGCCGGCATTCGACGGGGCAACTTTACATGTCGGGCAAATCAACGCCATTATTCTATTATTCAGAAATAATGCGCCTTACCCGGCGAGTGTAACATTCACCGTTCGCGCGGAGGCAGCCCCGCACCCTGACCCTCTAAGAGCGAGCTTCGCTCGTCTCGACCCCGTAAGAACGGGGAGAGGGGAAGCGACCACCATCAATACTGCCCCGGCACGTACATTTCGGGCGGGATCGGGCCGCGGTGATAGTCGGGGTTGCGCACCCGCGGCGGCAGCACCACCGGTTGGTGCGCGACCTGCTGGTAGGGGATTTGGCTCAACAGATGCGAGATGCAGTTGAGCCGGGCGCGCTTCTTGTCGACGGCATCGACGATCCACCACGGTGAGTCCGCCAGATGCGTGCGCTCCAGCATCGTCTCCTTGGCCTTGGTGTAGAGCTCCCAGCGGGTCCGCGCCTCGACGTCCATCGGGCTCAGCTTCCACTGCTTCAGCGGATCGCGGATCCGCATCGAGAAGCGGAACGCCTGTTCCTCGTCGGTGATCGAGAACCAGTATTTCAGCAAGATGGTGCCGGAGCGGATCAGCATGCGCTCGAATTCCGGCACCGAATTGAAGAATTCCTCGTACTGCTCGTCGGTGCAGAACCCCATCACCTTCTCGACGCCGGCGCGGTTGTACCAGCTGCGGTCGAACAGCACGATCTCGCCGCCGGCCGGCAGATGCGAGACGTAGCGTTGGAAATACCATTGCGTGCGCTCGCGCTCGTTCGGCGCCGGCAGCGCGGCGATGCGGCAGACGCGCGGGTTGAGCCGCTGGGTGATCCGCTTGATGACGCCGCCCTTGCCGGCGGAATCGCGGCCCTCGAACAGCACGACGACCTTCTTCTTCTCGTGCTGTACCCAGTCCTGCAGCTTGACCAGCTCGCCCTGCAACCGCAGCAATTCGCGGAAATAGAATTTTCGGTCGATCGACGGCAGTCCGACGGCGCCGTCGTGGTCGAGCTCGTCGAGCCTGACGTCGTCGAGCTCGAGCTCGAGTTCCTCGTGGAGGCTGTCGGCCATCTCCTGGTGAATGCGGGCGCGCAAGGCCTCCTCGCGCAGGGCTTCGTCCCGGGCGGCTTCGTCGGTGAGGTCGGAGGCGGTCATGAACGTCCGTCTTTCAGTGTGTTAGATGGATCGGACGGCAGCATTGACGGGCGATGTTACCCCTCTATGACATCGGCATGACCGCTGTTTCACGCCCCCGGGCCGACTATGCTAACAAGACGAAAAAAGGGAGATGCCGATGATTTCGCTCACGCCAAGAGACACCCTGCCGGAGGACGGCACACGCGGCACGCTGGTCGGGCGGGTCTGGTTGCCGCAGGCGGGCGGGCCGGCCGTGGTCGCGGTGCGGGGCGACGGCGTGTTCGACGTCACCGCGCGCTTCCCCACGGTGAGCGCGCTGTGTGAGGAGAGGGATCCCGCGAGCGCCCTGCACGCCACGCGCGGCGAGCGGATCGGCGATTTCGAGGCGGTCCTCGCCAACACGCCGCCCGATGGCCGCGACAAGACGAGGCCGCATCTGCTCGCGCCGGTCGATCTCCAGGTGCTGAAGGCCGCCGGCGTCACTTTCGCGATCTCGATGCTGGAACGCGTGATCGAGGAGCGGGCGCGTGGCAATCCGTCGTCGGCGGACGCGATCCGCAAGGAGGTGGTGCGCCTGGTCGGCGACGATCTCTCCAAGCTGAAGCCGGGCTCCGAGCAGGCGATGCGGCTGAAGCAGGTGCTGATCGACCAGAACGCCTGGAGCCAGTATCTCGAGGTCGGTATCGGCCCGGACGCCGAAGTATTCACCAAGGCGCCGACATTGTCTTCGGTCGGCACGGGCATGGATGCCGGGCTGCATCCGAAATCGACCTGGAACAATCCCGAACCGGAGGTCGTGCTCGTCGTCTCCGGTGCCGGCAGGATCGTCGGCGCGGCGCTCGGCAACGACGTCAACCTGCGCGACTTCGAGGGCCGCTCGGCGCTCTTGCTGTCGAAGGCCAAGGACAACAACGCCTCGTGCGCGATCGGCCCGCTGCTGCGGCTGTTCGATGCGACCTTCTCGCTCGACGACGTCAGGAAGATGGATGTCGGTCTCACTGTGAAAGGTGCCGACGGCTTCGTGCTCGAGGGCCATTCCTCGATCAGCAAGATCAGCCGCGACCCGACCGACCTCGTCGCCCAGACCATCGGCCCCGTGCATCAATACCCTGATGGCTTTGCGCTGTTCCTCGGCACGATGTTCGCACCGGTGAAGGACCGCGACGCCAAGGGCGAAGGCTTTACCCACAAGCGCGACGACATCGTCACCATCGCCGCCCCGCAGCTCGGCAAGCTCGTCAACCGCATGCGGGGCAGCGACGAATGCGAGCCCTGGAGCTTCGGCCTCAGTGCGCTGATGAAGAACCTGGCGCAGCGCAAGGTGCTGTGAGGGGAAGCGTAGGGTGGGTTAGCCGAAGGCGTAACCCACCGACTTCGCGCCACGGAAGAGATGGTGGATTACGCTTCGCTGATCCTCCCTACGCATCTGTGCGGATGGGATCTGAATCCATCGTGAGATGAGCACATTCGTCAGGCTCCCTCCCCCGCAAGGGGGGAGGGAGCCCTTCCTCCGGTGCGCGCCTCACATGATCGTGGGAGCGCTCACACGTAACTCGCCGTCACGCTGCTGAGCGCCGCGGTCAACGGACTTGGTCTGGCCTACATGACCGAAGGACAGGCGAAGCCGCAACTGGCGAGCGGCCGGCTGGTGCGCGTGGTGGGTGACTGGTGTCCGCCGTTCTCCGGCTACCACCTCTATTATCCAAGCCGCCGGCAAGCATCGCCTGCATTCTCGCTGCTGGTCGACGCGTTGAGATATCGCGGCAAGGTGTGAGTGGAGCGGCAAGTGCGTCCGCGTTGTTGGTCGCGCGATCCGACTGCGCGCTGCGCGATGATGTGCTGCCGTTCGCGGTAGCCGCCTTCGTTGCCGAACATGTTCAGAAACCTGGGCGGCAGATCAATCGCATGCCGCAACTTGAGCGCGCGCAAATGCGCGAATTCTGGAGCGACCGCTTGTCGCGCCGTTATGTGAACCAGTTCATCTTCGTTCGCGCTGATCCGTTCCAGCATGTTGGCTCGACGCGAACAGAAGGAGTCGTGGACATGAGCGAGCAGCCATCAAATGGAATGCCCGATTGGCTCACGACGGATATGCTGGTGATCGCGGTCGCACTCGTCATCATCGTCATGGGCATATGGATCGCGCCTTAGCGGGCCATGCGCGCAGGGCGATGGTGAGCCTTACAGGCCCATCATCCGGAAGATCATGCCTCCGATATTCGGGCCGTGACGGTGGTGGCGGCGATGATGACTTCGCGGGGATTCGTCGTCGGTTGCGGCCATTGCGGTCCTGTTGCCGTCGCGCTCGGGCCCGACCGCGTCGAAGGCCGCCTTCTGCTCGTCGCTGAGCGCGTTGTAGAAGGTGTCGAGCGCAGGACGTACCGTCCCGATCGCCTGAAGCATGGAATCCAGTCTGGCTTCGACCGCCGCAAGGCGGGCCGGCGGCGTGCGCGCGTCGGTCGGCGGACAAGACGATTTCAATGCGTCCTCGGCCTTCGTCGCAGCATCCCGCAAGGCATCGAGGCTCGCCCGCTGCGCGTCGGTCGGCTTGACGTCGCGTTCGATGATCTCGCCGGGCCATGCGATGGCGGCGGCTTGCGCCGTGTTGCAACTGCCGTTGCCTGACGCCGCTTCACGCCCGGTGCGTTGCCGGTTCCCCGCCAGCGCGGTCACCTTCGCCTTCTGATCGTCGCTGAGCAGCCCGTAGAATTTCTCCAGCGCCGGTTGCAGGATGCCGACCGCGTCGCGCATGGCCTGGAGGCGCTGCTGCATCGAGGCGAGGCGGCTCGGTGCGGTCAACGGCACGTCCTTGGGACACGAGTTGAGAATGGTCTCGGACGCCTTCTGCGACGCGCTGGCGAGATCGTCGAGCGCGGCGCTCTGCTCGGCATTGGGCTGAATGGCGCTGCGGAATTGCTCGATCGGGAAGCCGGCGATATCGCGCGTGTCGCTGCCGCACATGTCGGCAAGCGCGTTTGCTTGATAGGGAGCGCCGGATCGGCTGGTGACCGGCGGCCGCGGAGCGGCGCGGCCGGGCAGATAGTCGGCATAACCGCTCAAGGCACCATAGTCATAGGGACCGAACAGGCCGGTGTAGATGTCATTGTAGCCGTAGTCCCAGAAGTACGGGTCGTAATCGTCGCCCCACCAGGCATAGTCATAGAGATCGTAATAGGCGTAGGGCCAGAACACCGGGCCGACCCAGCCGAAGCCGCCATGCGGATGGCGCCACCACCAGCCGCCATTGTTGTTGTGATATCCCCAGGCCGCGCCGGCGGCGGCCGTCATGATCGCGGCGCGCGCCGCCGGATTACGCAAACCGCCCGGGCTGCGCAGGGCGGCCGTAACCGGACGCGAAGACAAGGTGCGGCCGACGGCGCTGGCGTTGCGCCGCATCGCGGCCGCCGAAGGCGCATGACGGCCGGCGGCGGCTACGCCGTGCGAGACGGCCGGATTGCGAGCGGCATGGAATTGCCGCGCGCCGCCGCCGTGCCCGATCCTTGTGGCGGCATGGGGAGCGGCATGAATGGTATGAAAGCCGCGGGCGGCTCCGCCGTGAAAGCCACCTCCGTGAAAGCCGCCACCGCGAAGCCCGCCGCCGAGGAAGCCTCCGCCGCCGCCGTGGAAACCGCCGCCACCGCCGTGAAATCCACCACCGCCACCATGGAAGCCTCCGCCGCCATGACCGCCACCGCCATGGCCGCCGCCACCACCGCGGGCGGCATCGGCGCTACCTGCAAACAGCGCGGTCGATGCCGCGACTGCGAGGATCGCGACGAACGCCAGGACAGTGTGCTTGTTGCGGGCAGCCCTCGGCATATGTCCTCACCCTTCGGATACTCAGCGATGCCTGACATCAACGTCGCGCGCCGCCGCCGGTTCCAGCGACGATTGTGGATTGAGTTGCACCGCAAGAGCCAGGAACAGCGTGTTCACGTCCTCCAGGGATCGCGACGCCACGGGCAAGGCTTCGCCACCGGCATATTCAATCTCCGAAAAATCCCGCCTGGTCCGGGAGCGGAAGACCAGGCGGGGCAGTCTGCCTCAGCCCTTGTGATGGGTCTGTTGCAGTCCGTAGACCGGCGTCGGGATGCCCTCCTGGCGTGCCTTCAGCTGCAGCGCCAGATAGTGCGAGTAGTGGCGCGACTGGTGCAGATTGCCGCCGTGGAACCACATCGCCTCCTGCTGCGTCGGCTTCCACATGTTGCGCTGCTCGCCCTCCCAGGGGCCGGGATCCTTCGGCGTATCCGAGCCGAGGCCCCAGACCTTGCCGACCTTGTCGGCAGTCGACTGGTTGATGAGGTCGGCGACCCAGCCGTTCATCGAGCCGTAGCCGGTCGCGTAGACGATCACGTCGGCGGGCACCTCGCGTCCATTGTCGAGCTTCACTCCGCTTGCCGTGATTTCCTCGACCTGGCCACCGGCGAGCTTGATCTTGCCGTCGATGATCAGCTGCGAGGCGCCGATGTCGATGTAGTAGCCCGATCCGCGCCGCAGATACTTCATGAACAGGCCGGAATCATCGGTCCCGAAGTCGAGCTTGAACCCGGCCTTCTCCAGCGCTGCGTAGAAATCGGCATCCATCTCGCGGATCTTGTCGTAGACCGGCTTCTGGAAGGTATGAAGAATCCGGTACGGCAGCGAGGCGAAGATCAGGTCCGCCTTCGCCGTCGTCACGCCGGCCTTCACCGCGCGCTCCGAATAGAGATCGCCGAGGCCGACCTCCATCAGCGGCGCGGACCGGACGATGTGGGTCGAGGAGCGCTGCACCATGGTGACGTCGATGCCGTTCTCGTAAAGCGCGGCGCAGATGTCGTGTGCCGAGTTGTTGGATCCGATGACGACGACCTTCTTGCCCTTGTAGCCATCCGGTCCCGGGTGCTGCGAGGAATGGTGCTGCTCGCCCTTGAACTGGTCCATTCCCTTGAACTTCGGGATGTTCGGCTTGCCTGACATGCCGGTCGCAAACACCAGCTGCTTCGGCTTCAGCACGATCTCCTCGCCGTCGCGATCCACGACGACATTCCACTCCTTGGTCGCCTCGTCGAAGGAAGCGCGCTTCGCCGTCGTCCGGGTCCAGTAGTTCAGCTCCATCACCTTGGTGTAGAACTCGAGCCAGTCGCCGATCTTGTCCTTCGGCGAGAACACCGGCCAATTCTTCGGGAAGTCGATATAGGGCAGGTGGTCGTACCAGACGGGATCGTGCAGGCAGAGCGACTTGTAGCGCTTGCGCCAGCTGTCGCCGGGCCGGTCGTTCTTCTCGATGATGATGGTCGGTACGTTCAGCTGGCGCAGCCGCGCGCCGAGCGCGATGCCACCCTGGCCGCCGCCGATGACCACCACATAGGGTTGCGTCGTGTAGCCGAGGGAACGGGCTTCCTCCTCACGCTCCTCCTTCCAGCTCTTGGCACCGGCATTGACGCCATGCTTGGCGCCGAGCGGCCGGGTGAAGCCGGACTTTTCCTCATGTCCCTTCAGCTCGGCCATCGTGGTCAACAGCGTCCAGATCAGGCCGTCGCGGAAGCGGACCAGACCGTATCCGCGCGCGACGTCGGTCTCGAAGCTGATCCAGGTCTCCAGGATGCCGTCGGCTTCGCCGGCGGTCTCACCTTCCGCGACGCGCCAATGGCGCGGCTTGGCCGTCTTGAGGGTGTGGGTGAGCAGATCGCGAACCCCGTCGCGGCCCTCGACCGTCTTGATGTTCCAGGTGAAGGTGACGAGATCGCGCCAGTAGCAGTCGGTCGCAAACAGCGCGACGGCGGCGTCGATATCGCCGTCCTCGAGCGTCTTGCCGAACCGGTTGAGCAGAACTTCCGCCTTGGCGTTCGCAGTGGTGTCCAGCATGCATTTCCTCCTTTTGGTGATTGACGCGAGCGATCGGCGATCGCGGCGTTCGGCCAAGGGAGCGCAAGCGGCATGCCAGGGGTGCCGGGCATGCAGGTCACATGAAATCAAGGCTTTACGGAAGCGTCGGGGTGTCGCGCCGCGTGGCGGCGCCACAGCTGTGGCGCCACACCTGCCACAGGTGCGTTAGCTCCGCTTCAGGCGGCGGAGGCGGCGATGGATGGTCGATCGGTCGACGCCGAGCCGGCGGGCAAGCTCGGAGACATTGCCGCCACAGGCGGCGAGCTCGGCGGCGAGATCGTCGCTTGCCGATGCGACAGCCGTCGCGGGCTCCGCGGGATTGCGCAACGTCTCCGGCAAATCGTCCGGTGTGATCTCCGATCCATCCGCGAGCGCTGCCGCGACGCGGAGCGTGTTGGCGAGCTCGCGCAAATTGCCCGGCCAGGGATGGCGGCGCAGCGCCATGCGCGCGGTGTGCGAGAGCCGGATGGTGCGGCCCTCGTCGGCGCCGATCCGGGCCAGCAGATGATCGACGAGCCCGTCGAGGTCCTGCCGTTCGCGCAATGCCGGCAACATCAGCGTCGCAGCATTGAGACGGAAGAACAGGTCGCGGCGGAAGCGGCCATCGGCGACCAGCTGATCGAGGCGATGATGCGAGGCCGAGATCAGGCGGAAGCTGACCGGTTTCGGCCGGTGCGCGCCGACGGGAGTGATCTCGCCCTCGGACAAAACGCGTAGCAGCCGCGCCTGCAATCCGATCGGCATGTCGCCGATCTCGTCGAGGAACAGGGTGCCGCCGTCGGCGGCCTCGATCAGGCCGATCTTGCCGCGCGGTGCGGCACCGGTGAATGCGCCGCTCGCATAGCCGAACAGTTCGGACTCGATCAGCGCCTCGGGGATGGCGGCGCAATTCACCGCGACGAAGCGTCCGGGATTGGGGCGGATGTCGTGAATGGCGCGGGCGAGGAATTCCTTGCCGGCGCCGGTCTCGCCCTGGATCAGGATCGGCACGTCCCGCGGAGCGAGCTTGGAGGCGCGCAATTGCACCGCTTCCATGGCCGCATCGCCAAAGCTCAATTCACGCAACGGGCGCGGGATGCGATCGGCGGCGGGGAGGCCGCGCGTGCGTGTGACCGGCGCGATCGCGCCGGCGAACAGCATCACGCCGGAACGGGTCCGGATCACGCGTTCCCGGTCGGCCCGGCTGCGCGTGAATCGCGGCAGATCATCGACGTCGATGTCGAACAGTTGCGAGATCGGCGTTCCGATCACGCCGCGCGCGGCGCCCGGCTGGGGCTCGAACATGCGGGCGAGCGCGCGGAAGCCGCCATGCGTGAGACCGGAGATGCGCCCGTTCGCGTCGATGGCTATCGCCGCCTCGGGATCGACGTCCAGAAAATCTGGCGAACGGGAAATCCTCAGGATCCAGTCGTGCCGCGTTCGTGCCATCAGGTTGGCGAGCTCGATCCGCCGGGCCGTGGTGGTGACGAGATGCAGCGCCAGGTGCTGGCTCGCCTTGACCGTCGGCGAGCGCAATTGCGAAATGTCGAGCACGGCGGTCAGGTCGCCGAGCGTGTCGAAGATCGGCGCTGCCGTGCAGGTCAGGCCGATATGGCTGCTGTCGAAATGATCGTCCTGATGGATGATGACCGGATCGCCGGAGACGATGCAGGCGCCGACGGCGCAGGTGCCGGCGCGGTTCTCGGACCATTCCGAGCCGAGATAGAGGCCTGCGCGGCGCAGCTGATTGTCGAATGTCGGGTCGCCCATGAAATCGACCGTGACGCCGCGGGCATCGGAAAGCAGAAGCACGTAGTGTTGGTCCATGACGTGGCGGAACAGGCCCTCGACCGCCGAGCGGCCGATCCTGATCAACTCGTCCGACTGCTCGCGATGTTCCTTCAATTGGGTCGAAGGTACGATGTAGGCTTCCTGCGCCTGGGCCGGATCGAGGCGATAATCGTTGAGACACCGGAGCCAGGACTGCACCACGGGCGCGTCGCGCAGGCTGCCCTTGCCGAGGGCAACATGCGCAATTTCCTCGACATGCGAGCGGGCCGAGATCATCCGGTTTCCTCCCGGCCGGTCGCCCTCCGCCCGTCACGCCGGGGTGGTATGGACGCTATGGCCGTGCGTTGTGGCGGGATCTTTCGAGCGTCCCATGGCAGCAAGTCTAGTATTGCCCGGGATGACGCGCCAAGCAAATCGGCGCAATTCGAGGCTTGACTCGTCGGGGCTTGACTTGGGCGCCCTCTGTTTGAGGAGGGTGGAACGAAGTGCAAGGCTCGGACAAATCATGTCGCGAGAATACGGAGCCATGACTCACCTGCCGCAACAAATCTGGTGTCGTCCCTGCGAAAGCAGGGACCCATAACCACAAATCGTCATTGTCGTGCGATGGCGGAACGATAAGTCCCGTTCACAACACCGGCTGCGGAGTATGGGTCCCTGCTTTCGCAGGGACGACAGCCGGGATTTGGCACGAGCACGTCCCAACCCAACACCCTCACACCGGCAGCGCCGTCGAATACTTCACCTGGCTCAGCGCAAAGCTCGACTCGATCGAGGCGATGCCGTCGAGCCGGGTCAGCTTGTTCTTCAGGAACGCTTCATAGGAGGAGAGGTCGGCGGCGACGACGCGCAGGAGATAGTCGCGGTTGCCGGTCATCAGATAGCACTCGAGCACCTCGTCCCATTTCGAGATCGCGCGCGCGAAGCGGTTGAGGTCTTCCTCCTTCTGTCGCGCCAGCTTGATCGAGATGAACACCGAGACATGCAGCCCGATCGACTTCTGGTCGACGGTTGCGATGTAGCGGGAGATCACGCCGCGCTCCTCGAGCAGCTTGACCCGGCGGTGGCAGGGCGACACCGACAGACCGACCTTGTCGGCGAGCTCCTGCATGGTCATGCGACTGTCGGTCTGGAGCAGACTCAGGATCTTGCGGTCGATGGCATCGAGGGCGGGCATTGGGATGAACTCGTCAGTTGCGGCCGGATCGTGGGAATTTATCCCAATTTTTCCTGTGCTGTCGCGTGGAATTGAGATTTTCGGCGGCGCGGCCGGCAGTAACATCGGGGATATCGCCTGGGAGCATTGCCATGGGAATCGCGCCTGAACGCCTCGACATGCTCACAGCCTTGGCCCGCAAGGTGCTGTGGCTGTCGTCGTGGACCATCCATCACGCCAACCATATCAGGCCCTCCAGCGACGGGTTGAAGGTCGGCGGCCACCAGGCATCGTCGGCCTCGCTCACCAACATCATGTCGGCGCTGTATTTCTCGGTGCTGCGCCCGCAGGACCGCGTCGCGGTGAAGCCGCATGCGAGCCCGGTGTTCCACGCCATCCAGTATCTGTTCGGCCATCAGACCCGCGACAAGTTGGAGAATTTCCGCGGCTACAAGGGCGCGCAGTCCTACCCGTCGCGCACCAAGGATACCGACGACGTCGACTTCTCCACCGGCTCGGTCGGCCTCGGCGTGGCGCAGACGCTGTTCGCTTCGCTGGTGCAGGACTACGTCAAGGCGCATGGCTGGATGAAGGACCGGCCCGAGGGCCGCATGATCGCGCTGGTCGGCGACGCCGAGATGGACGAGGGCAACATCTTCGAGGCGCTGCTGGAAGGCTGGAAGCACGGCCTGCGCAACACCTGGTGGGTGGTCGACTACAACAGGCAGTCGCTCGACGCTGTCGTGCGCGAAGGACTGTGGGCCAAGTTCGAGACCATGTTCCGCAATTTCGGTTGGGACGTGGTGATCGTGAAGTACGGCAAGCTGATGCTCGAGGCATTTGCCGAGCCCGGCGGCGAAGCGTTGAAGCGCTGGATCGACAATTGCCCGAACCAGATGTACGCGGCGCTCTGCTTCCAGGGCGGTGCCGCCTTCCGCAAGCATCTGCGCGACGACATCGGAGACCAGGGTGACGTGTCGGCCCTGATCGACTGCCGCAGCGACGACGAGTTGCTGGCGCTGATGTCGAACCTCGGCGGCCACGACATGGCGAGCATGATCGAGGCGTTCGAGGCGATCGACCATGACCGTCCGGTCTGCTTCATCGCCTACACCATCAAGGGCGTCGGCCTGCCGATGCAGGGCCACAAGGACAACCACGCCGGCCTGATGACGGTCGCGCAGATGGAGAAGTGGCGCGCGGCGCAAAATATCCGCACCGGCCATGAGTGGGACAAGTTCGAAGGCCTGTCGCAGGAGCCTTCAAAGCTGGACGCGTTCCTGGCGGAGGCGCCGTTCAATCGCGAGGGCCGCCGCCGTCTCTCGGCGCCGGAAATCGAGGTGCCGGAGCGGCTGGTGTTCAAGGCCTCCGCGCAGATGTCGACGCAGCAGGGCTTTGGCCTCGTGCTGCACGAACTGGCGCGCGGCGACAGCGAACTCGCGTCGCGCGTCGTCACTGTTTCGCCCGACGTCACCGTGTCGACCAATCTCGGCGCCTGGGTCAATCGCCGCGGCCTGTTCGCGAAGGCGGAGAACCACGATTTGTTCCGGCAGGAGAAGATCCCGTCGGCCTACGCCTGGGAATATTCGCCGAAGGGACAGCACCTCGAGCTCGGCATCGCCGAGATGAATCTGTTCATCATGCTCTCGGCGCTCGGCCTGTCGCGGCAGATCAATGGCGCGCGGCTGCTGCCGGTCGGCACGCTGTACGATCCCTTCATCGAGCGCGGCCTCGATGCGCTGAACTATGCCTGCTACCAGGATGCCCGCTTCATGGTGGCGGCGACGCCGTCGGGCATTTCGCTGGCTCCGGAAGGCGGCGCGCATCAGTCGATCAAGACGCCGCTGATCGGGATCGGACAGGATGGGCTCGCCTCGTTCGATCCGGCCTTTGTCGATGAACTTGCCGTGATCATGGGCTGGGGCTTTGGCCACATGCAGCGGGAGGGCGCCGAGGGTGGTTCGGTTTACTTGCGACTCTCGACCCGAACGCTGGAGCAGCCGCAACGGATCATGACGCCGGACCTGCAGCGCGACATCACCGATGGCGCGTACTGGATGCGCAAACCGGGCCCGAACTGCGACGTCGTCATTGCCTATACCGGCACGGTCGCGCCGGAGGCGATCGAGGCGGTCGGCCTGATCGGCGAGAGCCACCGCGATGTCGGTCTCCTTGCGGTAACCTCTGCCGACCGGCTCTATGCCGGTTGGTCCGCCGCGCGGAATTTGCGTCGCGATCGCCGCGGCGCGCAGCATTTGAGTCATATCGAGCGCATGCTGGCACCGCTCGGCCGCGACTGCGGCATTGTGACCGTGATCGACGGCCATCCGGCTTCGCTCGGCTGGCTCGGCAGCGTGCGCGGACACCGGGTCGAGGCGCTCGGTGTCGAGCATTTCGGCCAGACCGGCACGATCGGCGACCTCTACCGCCACTACGGTATCGACGCCAATGCCATCATCGATGCGGCGGAGAGCGTGTCGGTCGGCGCCCCGGTGCGGCATCGCAAGATGGCGGTGTGACGAGGGATATCTCCCCATCGTCATCCCGGCGCAGGCCGGGATCCATAACCACGAGTGGCAGCAAGTAAGCGCGACTCGTTCTAACAGCACCCTTTACCAATTGCGGTCGGTGGTGATGGGCCCCGGCCTTCGCCGGGGCGACGAAGCCAACCTTGCCACCGGTGCGGCAGCAACATTATATGCCGTGGGCGTGCACGAGCCGCGCCCCGCATATGGCGGGTTCAATTCGCCCTGCTTTCGTGCAAGGATGCCTGCCGAACGCTGTCCGTTCCCCTTATCCATACGCCCCCTACAAGAGGTTTCCGATGGTCAATCGCATGCAATTCTACATCGACGGCGCCTGGGTCGATCCCGTCGTCAAAGGCAAGTCCACCCCCGTCGTCAATCCGGCGACCGAAGAAGCGATGTATGAGATTGCGCTCGGCTCGAAGGCCGACGTCGACAAGGCAGTCGCCGCCGCCAAGCGCGCGTTCGAGACCTATTCCAAGACCAGCCGCGAGGAGCGCATCGCGCTGCTCACCAAGGTCGTCGAGGTCTACAAGGGCCGCATGAAGGAAATCGGCGCCGCCGTCTCCGACGAGATGGGCGCTCCGCTGCCGATGGCCGAGAAGCTGCAGGCCGGCGCCGGCCTCGGCCACCTCATGAACACCCTCGAAGTGCTCAAGAAGTACGAGTTCGAGGAGACCATGGGTACCGCCGTGATCGTGCGCGAGCCGGTCGGCGTCGTCGGCATGATCACCCCCTGGAACTGGCCGCTCAACCAGATCGCCTGCAAGGTCGCGCCCGCGCTCGCCGCCGGCTGCACCATGATCCTGAAGCCGTCGGAGTTCACCCCGACTTCGGCGCTGATCTTCGCGGAAATCCTCCATGAAGCCGGCGTGCCGAAGGGCGTGTTCAACCTGCTCAACGGCCTCGGCCCGGAGGTGGGTGCTGCGATGAGCGAGCATCCGGACATCGACATGATCTCGTTCACCGGCTCGACCCGCGCCGGCGTCGACGTCGCCAAGCGTGCGGCGCCGACCGTCAAGCGCGTCAGCCAGGAACTCGGCGGCAAGTCGCCGAACGTCATCCTCGAAGGCGCCGACCTCGCCAAGGCGGTGACCGGCGGCGTGATGCACATGTTCAACAACTCGGGCCAGTCCTGCAACGCGCCGTCGCGCATGATCGTGCCGCTCTCCAAGATGAAGGAAGTGGCTGCGATCGCGAAGGGCGTCGCCGACAAGACCAAGGCCGGTGATCCGCGTGCCGACGGCACCACGATCGGCCCGGTGGTCAACCGCGGCCAGTGGGACAAGATCCAGGCGCTGATCCAGAAGGGCATCGACGAAGGCGCAACGCTCGTCGCCGGTGGCCCGGGCCTGCCCGAGGGCGTCAACAAGGGCTTCTATGTCCGTCCGACCATCTTCGCCGACGTTACCAACGACATGACGATCGCCCGCGAGGAAATCTTCGGACCGGTGCTGACCATCCTCGGCGCCAAGGACGAGGCTGAGGCGGTGAAGATCGCCAACGACACGCCCTATGGTCTCGCCGGTTACGTCTCGGCCGACACCGTGGAAACCGCGCGCCGCGTCGGCCGCCAGATCCGCGCCGGCAACGTCAACCTGCAGGGCGTGCCGAACGAGCGCAGCGCACCGTTCGGCGGCTACAAGCAGTCCGGCAACGGCCGCGAGTGGGGCCGCTACGGTCTGGAAGAATATCTCGAAGCCAAGGCTGTCGCCGGCTACAACGCCGCGTAAGCGCAAGCTACGAGAGACAACATTCTGGCGCCGGGGCGGATCACCGCTCCGGCGTCAGACGTTTCGGAAGCTACATATTCAGCGTCGTCCCGGCCTAGTGCGCAATTGCGCACGGGGGCCGGGACCCATTACCACAGGCCTTCGTTTTGCGAAGATTGCGGCTCCGGCTTGCGAAGCCAATATGCATCGGTGGCTATGGGTCCCGGCCCCCCGTGCGCAATTGCGCACTAGGCCGGGACGACCAAGACAATCAACCGCCGAGTGCGCCCTGGGTGTTGACGTAGAGCGCATAGATCGACTGGCTTGCCGCCATGAACAGGCGGTTGCGCTTCAGCCCGCCGAAGCAGAGGTTGGCGCAGCGCTCCGGCAGCGCGATGCGGCCGATCATGACGCCGTCCGGCGCAAACACGACGACGCCGTCGAGCTCGGGATCGCCCATGCCCCAGCCGCACCACAGATTGCCGTCGATGTCGCAGCGCATGCCGTCGGGCGTGCCGCGGCCGGCATCGATGAACACGCGCTTGTTCGAGATCGTCTTGCCGTCGGCGGAGACGTCATAGGCGAGGATCTTGCGGTTCGGCTCGCCGCGGGATTCCACGACATAGAGGATTGTCTCGTCCGGCGAGAAGCACAGCCCGTTCGGGCCGAGCACACCTTCGGCGACGATGGTGGCCTGGCCGGTTTCGGGATCCAGCCGGTAGACGTTGGGCTCGATCTCGGGATCGGCCTTGTAGCCCTCGTAATTGCCGAGCAGGCCGAAGATCGGATCGGTGAACCAGATTGCGCCGTCGGATTTCACCACGACGTCGTTCGGCGAGTTCAGCCGCTTGCCGCCGAACGAGTCGATCAGCACCGTAATCGATCCGTCATACTCGGTGCGGACTACACGGCGGCCGCCATGCTCGCAGCTGATCAGCCGGCCCTGGCGATCGCGGGTGTTGCCGTTGGCGAAGTTCGACGGCTTGCGGAAGATACTGACCGCGCCGGTCTCTTCTTCCCATTTCAGGATGCGCTGGTTCGGAATGTCGCTGCACAACAGATAGCGGCCGTCGCCGAACCATACGGGACCTTCGGCCCAGCGCAGGCCGGTTGCGATGCGCTCGACGGCGCTGAGCTTCAGCCAGTATTTCTCGAAGCGCGGATCGAGCGCGTGGATCGCGGGATCAGGATAGCAGGTCGCGGGACGCCAGCCGGCGGAATGAACATCGGACATTTGCTGTTCTCGTTGTGGTGTTTCGATGGTGTTTCCTTGAGCGCCTGGTTTGCTATCATTGTCGGCCTGCGACCGCAATTCGATCGCAGCAATCAGGAAAGACGAGGGACGGCATGCCACGCATATTGATGACCGGCGCATCGGGTGGAATCGGAACGAGCCTGCGCAAGCTGCTGCCGCCGATCTATCCGGATCTGTTGCTGAGCGATATCAAGCCGCCCTCCGATCTCGGCAGCAACGAGAAATTCAAGGCTGCTGATCTCGCCGATCTCGCAGAGGTCGAGGCGATCTGCGAGGGCGTCGACGGCATCCTGCATTTTGGCGGCTATTCGGTCGAAGGTTCGTGGGACGCGATCCTGCAGGCCAACATCATCGGCTGCTACAATCTGTTCGAGGCGGCACGCAAGAAAGGCGTCAAGCGCGTGATCTTCGCCTCGTCCAATCACGCGGTCGGCTTCTATCCGCGCCATCACCGCATCGGCACCGGCGTCACCGCGCGGCCGGACAGCCGTTACGGTGTCAGCAAGGTGTTCGGCGAGGGCGTCGGCGCGCTCTATGCCGACAAGCACGGCATCAAGGTGACCTGCGTCCGGATCGGCAATTTCGGCCAGGCGCCGCTCGATCACCGCAGGCTTTCGATCTGGCTCAAGCCGGAAGACCTGGTGCAGCTCTGCCGCATCGGCCTCGAACATCCCGATATCCATTTCGAGGTGCTGTACGGCGCGTCCTACAATGAGCGCTCGTGGTGGGACAATCACCGCGCCTACGATCTCGGCTATCGCCCGACCGGCCGCGGCGAGGACTTCCGCGAGCACGCGATGGCCGAGCAGGCCAAGCTGCCGCCCGATCCCGTCGGCGATTACTACCAGGGCGGCGCGTTCTGCAGCATGGAGTTCGACGGTGACCGCACGAGGGTGATCGATTGGAAGAAATGATCAGTCGTCGCACTGCGGCAGCTGCTTCACCGCTTCGGTGTGCTCCCGCTGCGGCTCGTTCGCGTTTTTCCCGGATGTCGCCTTGGGGGCGCTTCCGGGCCCGTCATAGCTCTGGGAAAAGTGGCTGAGCGGGAAGGTGAGGCTGATCTTCTGTCCGGTCAGGTTCTTGGCTTCCACGACGATCGTTTGCGCGTGTTTCAGCCGATCGATCAGCTCGCCATTGGCCTCCAGCGTGCCGCCGCAGCCGAGCGTGTAGCAATGCGTCCGGGCGATCTGCATCGGTTCGTCCTGATCGATGCGGAGGCTGATCGTTCCTTCCAGCATGGTCCGCGTGCCGACATTGGCGGTGAGCAGTGCGCGCGTGCTGCTCTGCGGCGAGATGGTGATGGTGCCGCCCGACGGCGCGCACTGGCCGCGCGCGGTGGCGGCGACGAAGCAACTCGCCTGGGTCAGGCAGGTCTTGGTCCAGGGCTCATAGATGAGCTCGGTCGCGCGCGGATCGGCCGCTTGGCTGACGCCGGCAAGCGCAAGCTGCGCGGCGAACGATCCAATCAACAGAGCCACATGGCGCATCGCGGTCTCCTTCACGAGGAGGCCGCGTATCGCGCTATTGCGGCTTTTTGTCGTTGGAGATGCGGACGAGGTAGTCCGCCTTGCTGTACTGCATGTGATCGACGCAGAGCTGCGCCAGCGCCCAGCTGTCGCGGCCCTTCAAGAGCTCGATCATCAATTCGTGCTGGCGGCGCGACAGCGCCAGCCCCTCGCTGTCGGCGAGGTTCTTGGCGCGCATCGGCAGCGTCAGGTTCATGTAGTCCTGCAGCGAGCGGACCAGATAGGGATTGCCGCAGGCCGAGAACAGCGCGAGGTGGAACGCATCGTTGGTTTCGTGGATGCCGCGCATGTCCTGCGCGTCGGCCTTGAGGCAGTACTGCCGTTGCAGCTCGCTCAATTGGTCGATCAGGCTTTCCGGCGCGGGCAGGGCGATCATCAGCGCCGCCTGGCGCGTCAGCATCTCGCGCACCTCGTAGATCTGCCGCACCTCCCCGGCCGAATAGAACCGCACCGTGGCGCCGACATTCTTCTCGCGCAGCACGATGCCCTGGCGCTCGAGCTGGAACAGCGCCTGGCGGACGAAATGCCGGCTCGCGCCGTAGCGCTGCATCAAGGTATCCTCGACCAGCCGCAGGCCAGGTTCGAAGCGGCCGAAGATGATGTCCTCCTCCAGCCGGCGGATCACCTCCGCCTGCTCCTCCTCGCGCGAGGGGGCCTGGAGTTCGGGCAATGTGGGCTGGGCTTTCATGCGCTCGCGGCTTCGGATCGATGCCGGAGGTCAGCATGGCGCGAGGGTTATTGTCAATAATGGGGGCGATTTTGCCGCAGACTAGCTCCGCTCCATCGCCGGATTATCTCATATTGACAATAATTCCCGCCGCTCCTTAAGTGCGCCCGAACCATCAACGGGACGAGAAGAAAATGGCCGACGGACTTCGCAAGGGACTGACCAGTTATGGTGACGCCGGCTTCTCGCTGTTCCTGCGCAAGGCCTTCATCAAGGCGATGGGCTATTCGGACGATGCGCTCAACCGCCCGATCGTCGGCATCACCAACACCTACAGCGACTACAATCCCTGCCACGGCAACGTGCCCCAGATCATCGAGGCGGTGAAGCGCGGCGTGATGCTGTCGGGCGCAATGCCATTCGTATTCCCGACCATCTCGATCGCCGAGAGCTTTGCGCATCCGACCTCGATGTATCTGCGCAATCTGATGGCGATGGACACCGAGGAGATGATCCGCGCCCAGCCGATGGATGCGGTGATCGTGATCGGCGGCTGCGACAAGACCCTGCCGGCGCAGCTGATGGCCGCGATCAGCGCCGATCTGCCGACGGTGGTGATTCCGGTCGGGCCGATGGTGGTCGGTCATCACAAGGGCGAGGTGCTCGGCGCCTGCACCGATTGTCGCCGGCTGTGGGGTAAGTATCGCGCCGGCGAGATCGACGATGTCGAGATCGAGGCGGTCAACGGCCGCCTTGCGCCATCGGTCGGCACCTGCATGGTGATGGGCACGGCCTCGACCATGGCCTGCATCACAGAGGCGCTTGGCCTGTCGCTGCCGATGAGCGCGCCGATCCCGGCGCCGCATGCCCCACGCCTCCGCTCCGCGGGGGCCAGCGGCCGGGCCGCCGCCGAGGGGGCGAAGACCAAGGGCCCGACGCCGAGACGGCTCCGGGCGACGGCGCCGTTCCGCGACGCCCCGGACGGCGTGCCGGCGATCGGAGGCGGCGACCAGCGGCGCGCGCACTCCC